>NZ_BAAAOH010000001.1:3900000-4200000 GCF_039530225.1 Microbacterium pumilum | reverse complement strand
TCACGCAGACGGTCGCGGTGGTGACCATCGCCCTCGTGGTCGGGCTCGCGGCGCTGCTGATCGTGCCGCTGGTCCTCGGCGAGTACGTCGACTTCCACGATCTGTACTGGCGGATCGTCGTCGCGGTCGCGATCCTCGCGGCTGTCGGCACCGCGCTGATTCCGCTCGTCAACGTGCTGTTCGCGCCGAGGAACGGGCGGCCGACCCCGGCTCATACGGTGTACCCGCCGCCGCAGGGTCAGCCGGAGCTGCTGCCCTGGCCGACGTACATCGACGGCGTGACGCCGCTGCCGATCCTGCCCGACGGCTCGCCCGACTGGAACGCGTACTACACGGGCTACCCGACACCGGGCGCCCATGTCGTCGGTGTTCCCGAGCAGCGCCCGGCAGTGCCGATCGGGCCCACGGGCAGCGCCGAGCCGTCGCCCACGGGGTATGAGGGCTACCCCCCGCCGCCTCCGCTTCCGCCGGTCCCGCCGCTGCCGCCGCGCCCCTGATCCGAGACCGCCCGCTGCCGCCTGGCTCGCGGGTCAGCCGCGAAGAAGCTCGATCGCCGCCATCGCGGCGTTGTGCCCGCCGAGTCCGCTGACGGCGCCGCCGCGACGCGCGCCCGCGCCGCACATCAGCACCTGCGCGTGCTCGGTCTCGACGCCCCATCGCGCAGCGGGGGAGTCGAGCGGTTCGTCGTCGTCTGCCCATGGCCACGAGAGGTCGCCGTGGAAGATGTCGCCACCGATCATCCCGAGCGAGTCCTCGAGGTCGGCGGTCGTGCGGGTCTCGATGCACGGGGAGCCGTCCGGACCCAGGTACACGCAATCGGCGATGGGCTCCGCAAGCACCGAGTCGATCGTCCGAAGCGCAGCATCCTGCATCGCTGAGCGAGCGGCATCCTGATCCATCCCGGTCACAAGCCGATGCGGCACCTGCAGGCCGAACAGCGTGAGCGTATGCGCGCCCGAGGCGCGCAGCTCCGGTCCGAGGATCGACGGATCGGTCAGCGAATGGCAGTAGATCTCGGCCGGAAGCGGGCTCGGGATGCCGCCGGCCGACGCCGTCGCGAACGCGGCGTTCAGCTGCGAGAGCGTCTCGTTGATGTGGAATGTTCCGGCGAAGGCGGCGTCGGGCGCGACGCGATCGTCGCGCAGCCGGGGGAGTCGCCGCAGAAGCATGTTGACCTTCACCTGCGCGCCCTCCGGTGGCGAGCCGGTGGTGGCGCCCCCGCCGCCCGCCGCGAGCAGCCGGGCGAGAATCGCAGGGCCCACCGCGCTCAGCACCAGGCGTCCGCGCAGCGTCTCGCGGTCGACCCAGAGCGACACCTCCCCATCGGGGCTGATGGCCGCCACTTCGGAGTTCGTGCGCAGGTCGGCGCCGGCAGCGCGCGCAGCTCGTTCGAGTTCTCCACTCACGCGGCCCATCCCGCCCACCGGCACGTCCCAGTCGCCGGTTCCGCCGCCGATCACGTGGTACAGGAAGCAGCGGTTCTGACGAAGGCTCTCATCGTCCGACGACGAGAAGGTGCCGATCAGACCGTCGGTGAGTGCGATGCCTCGGGCGATGTCGGTCTCGAGCGACGAGCGCAGCATCCTCCCGAGCGGCTGCTCGACCAGGTCGGCCCACAGTTCGTCGTCTTCGACACGCTCGCGGACCGTGGCTCGGCGGACGAGCGGTTCGATCACCGTCGGAAAGAGCGCCCGCGCAGCGACCCCCAGCCGATCGGCGAGCCGCGCGTATCGTGCCGCCTCGGTCGCGTCGCCGGTGGTCCGGAGGAACGACTGCGCGGTGGCCGCCGCATCCGCAGTGTCGATCAGGATGCCGCGCCCAGGGTCGCCCGGATCAGGCGTGTAGGAGGAGTATCGGCGCCGGCGCAGCTCGATGTGCAGGCCGAGGTCGTCGACGATGCGCTGGGGGAGCAGGCTCACGAGGTAGGAGTATCGCGAGAGCCGGGCGTCGACGCCTGCCCATGGTTGTTCCGACACAGCGGCGCCACCGAGGTGGTCGAGGCGCTCGAGCACGACGACTCTGAAGTCGGTGCGTGCGAGGTAGGCGGCGGCGACGAGGGCGTTGTGTCCGCCCCCGACGATCACGACGTCGTGGGTGTGGGCGAGGGCTTCGGCGGCCATCCTCCAACGCTAACCCGAGCGCGCGACGATACCGTGGACTCATGCCTCACGCCGAAGACCTGCGCGACATCGCCATAGAGATCGCGCGGGAGGCGGGAGAGCTCGCCCGCCGGAGGCGCAGCGAGGGCGTCGCCATCGCAGCCACGAAGTCCGCGATCGCGGACATCGTCACCGAGGCCGATCGGGAAGTCGAAGAGCTGATCCGCGCGCGACTGGCGGAGCTCCGCCCCGGAGACGGGTTCTTCGGCGAGGAGTCCGCAGCCTCGGGGAGCACGACCGGCATCACGTGGGTGGTCGATCCGATCGACGGCACCGTCAACTACGCATACGGCATCCCCGCATACGCCGTGAGCATCGCCGCGGTCGAGGGCGAGCCGTTGCCGGCGATGTGGAATGTGCTCGCCGGCGTGGTCTTCAGCCCCGCGAACGGCGAGCTGTTCCACGCCGCGAAGGGCGGCGGCGCATGGCTCGACGACGTCCGCCTGGCGGTCAACGCGGAACCTTCGGCGGCGGGTGCGCTGCTCGCGACCGGCTTCGGCTACGACCCGGCGACGCACGCCGGAGACCTCGAGCGCGTGGCACGGGTGATGCCGCTCGCCCGGGATCTGCGCCGCATCGGCTCGGCTGCACTCGACCTCGCATTCGTCGCCGCGGGACGACTGGACGGGTACTTCGAACGCGGGCTGCAGCCGTGGGACCACGCCGCCGGTGCCCTGCTCGTCCGCGAGGCGGGCGGTATCGCCGGGGGAGCCGGACCGGGAAACACGCCCTCCAGTGTCCTGACGGTCGCGTCCGGTCCAGGACTCTTCGACGCGTTATTCGCGGCGGCGGTCGGTCCGTCATAGAGTGGTTGCCGGCGCCCCCGAGCCAAAACCCGAGACTCACTCGGTTTATACATGGCTTTCTCAGGCGCGACAGGATAGTCTTTACCCAATCGTTACCTTCGCAGCCCGAACCGCGGAGGTGATCAGAGCCCGACGACCGTACCGTTGCCTCCCGAGCGACACGACCGAGAGCCCTCCCCGCTTGCTTTTCGACGCACCACTGGCTGGCCCTGCGCCCACTCGCCGCTCCAGCCGGACATCCGCCACGCCCGTCCAGGCGGGGTCGGAGACCCCCGGTGCCTCACGCGCAGAGCTCAGACGGCGGATCGCCGAGTCGGCCCTCGAGCGTCCTGGTGTGGTGTGGGGTCGTTCGGTCCCTGTTGCAACGGAGACGGATGCCGCGGCCCCGTCCGCCGCAGAGTTCGTCGCAACTGCCGTCGCCGCCGCCGCTGTCTCCATTCCGGTCGACTCCGTCGTCCCGAGTCCGGTGAATGCCGACACCAGCACGCCTGCGGGCTCGCCTATCAGCCGCCGCGCACGCCGTGTGACGCAGACTGGGGAGCAGTCGGCCATCGTCGTGTCGCCGCTCGTCGACGACGAATCCGCGAAGCTCGCTGGTCTGACCGCTTCCGTACACCTGGCTGATCTGACCGCATCCGCACAGCCCGAGGCTGCGTCGAGCCTCCCCGACGCCGTACTCACTCCCGCCGAGCCGTTCGAGCTGCTCGAGCCGGCGCTCGTCACGGGTCCGATCGCGTTCGACGAGCCCATCGCCGAGTCGGTGGACGATGAGCCGCTCCTCGGCAACGGGCCCTCGGCATCCGTCGACGAATTCGAGGCCGCTGCCCGCCTGTTCTCCTTCACCGGAGAGACCCCCATCCAGGCTTCGGCCCAGGCTCAGCCCGATGCGCCGCACTCCGACGCGCGTCCGGCGCACTGGCGTCCGCGTCATCGCCCTGACGCGTCGACCGCACCGCGGGTCTCGAACCCGAGGAGCGGGACGGCGTTCAAGCGCCTCACGGCCGCATCGTTCTCGATCGGCGTGATGGGCATCGTCGGACTGCTGACCGTAGGCATGACGACCCCCGCCGAGGCGGTCGCCGTCGCGAACGGGGTCGACATCACCTCGACCGTGCTGGCACCCGGTGACACGGATATCGAGATCGATCCCGACGAGATCCAGGCGTATGTCGCCCCGGCCACCGTCGAAGACGCCGAGCTCGTGCGCACCGAGAACTACTCGACCGTCACGCTGGCCGAGCTCGCCCACGAGTCCGGCATCCAGAACTTCTCGAACTTCTTCGTCAACGACCCTAACTCGGCGATCCAGTGGCCCTTCGCAGTGGGCGTGCCGATCAGCTACGGCTTCGGCATGCGCTCGGGTCGCATGCACGAGGGAGTCGACTTCACGCCCGGCGCCGGCTCGCCGATCCAGGCGATCGCCGACGGAGTCGTCCGCGAGGCGACGAGCTCGGGCGGCGCCTACGGTGTCAGCGTCATCATCGATCACCAGATCGACGGCCAGCTCGTCTCCAGCCACTACGCGCACATGCAGTACGGCTCGCTCCAGGTCTCTGTCGGACAGCACGTCACCGTCGGCACGGTCATCGGCCGCACCGGCAACACGGGCCGCTCGTACGGCGCCCACACTCACTTCGAGATCCTGATGAACGGCACCACGCCTATCGACCCGATCCCGTGGATGCGAGCACACGCCGGAGGCTGACCCGGATTCAGAGGCTCGCCTCTGCTCTGGTATTCTCTTCTAGTTGCCCGCACGCGGGTGGTACGCCCCGATAGCTCAGTGGTAGAGCACTTCCATGGTAAGGAAGGGGTCGTCAGTTCAATCCTGACTCGGGGCTCGCAGCATCCACTTGTTCGACCCGGATGCGGTGCGGCAGGGTAGCTCAGTTGGTGAGAGCGCACGACTCATAATCGTGAGGTCGCGGGTTCAAGCCCCGCTCCTGCTACAGATTAATCTCGACTGATCAGGGTTTCTTGTCCCACCTGAAGGGACTGAGACTCGATGAGTTCAGCAATTATCCAGCAAGTATCCGATCGACGCGGCGTTCTGCGCCCTCTCGGTATGAAGGTGCTCGATGCGGTTCGGCCGGTCTCGGTCGACCTTGCGTACCTGACTGTCATGAACAGCGAACAGCTTTCCGGGCTGGGCCTGGAGCCGATGGTGACGACGAGCGAGCTCGCGGAGTATCTGCGCGTCGATGTGCAGGCGATCTACGATCTGCGACTTCATGACCGCGGTCCGAAGGGCGTCCGAGTCGGGCGTGAACTGCGGTTTCGAGTATCTGACGTAAAACGATGGCTCGACTCGCTGCACGAGCCTGATTCCACGGCGCTCCTCGCAGGAAGTGAGCGCTGATGGCCGGTCGGCCGCGGACGCCGATCGGAACGTTCGGTGAGATTGCCGTCCGGGAGGTAGCTCCTGGCAAGTTCTACGCATCGACCCGCTTTCGCGACTGGGACGGTCAGAGCCGCCAAGTGACCGCGACAGCCGGTAGCCGGAGCGGTGCGCGAGTCGAGCTCAAGCAACGTCTGGCAGAACGCCAGCAGCAGGCCGCGAATGGCTCCCTATCAGCCGGCTCGTCCTTCCAAGACCTCGCCGCTGCCTGGAAAGAGGACATGCTCATGAACGCGGACCTCTCGGATGGGACCAAGGAGACGTACGAGCGCGAACTGCGCACGCTGGTCATTCCAACCTTCGAGCACCTCACGGTGCGCGAGGTCACGGTGGGGAGAGTTGAGCGATTCCTCCAGACGCAGCGTGCAAAGTCTTACCCACGGATGAAGCACTCCCGAACAATCCTGAGCATGGTGATGGGCTTCGCGGTGCGCCGCGAGATCATCGCACGCAACCCCGTCAAAGACACGTCTCGGATGAAGAAGCCCAAGAAGACGCCAAAGGCGCTGACCGATGAGCAGCTCACGCTGATTCGGCAGGCAGCCCGGGAATGGCGAACAGGAGAGCACGTGCTCGGTCCTCGCCCCGACGGTCAGGTGCGCGATGTCATAGAGCTCATGCTCGGCACAGCCACCCGGATCGGGGAGGTGCTCGCGATTCGGAAGTGCGACGTGGATATGACGATGAGTCCACCGACAGTGGACATCAATGGCACACTCGTCGTCCGGAAGGGCAACGGCCTGATCCGACAGCCGAAGCCGAAGACGGACGATTCCAATAGGGTCGTCGCTGTGCCCGCCTTTGCTGCGGAGGTCATTCGCCGTCGGCTCGCCCGACTCGGGGGAGCCGACGATCACCACTTCCTGTTCTTCACTCGGAACGGGACGCCACTTGCGCCCCACAACGTCAGGCGCACATTCCGGGGGATGCTCAAGTCGGTCGGGCTCGACGGAATTGAGATCACGCCGCACTCCTTCCGAAGAACCGGGGCAACTCTGATCACAAACGAGGTCGATATCGAGACAGCGGCAGAAGTGCTAGGACACTCGTCGACGGCTACGACAAGAGAGCACTACGCCGAGCCGGACAAGACTGTGAATCCGCTGTCGGCCGCAGTGCTCGAGCGTCTCGCTCCCAGGGCCGACTAGCCTGATCACGGGCGGCCGAAAGCGGTCATGGGGTCGCAGGCAATAATCCTGTCATCCCGAGAAGAGAGTCCCGGAAATTCAAGGATCTCCGGGACTCTCGAGTTGGTGAGATTTGATCGAGTCATCAACAGCCTGTCTCAATGGCCCTTCCTGGGACCCACTGAGCAGTAGTGAAGCGGAAGGCGTCCGACCTTCGTGGTTGCTTGTGGTGGTTCGTGGACATCGCGGCGCAACTGTCCAACGTGGACATCGAAGCAGAAGGCCAACCCCGAGACAGCGCGAATTCTGGAGCAGCTTGCACCGACCGACAGTGCCCGAACCTGACTCCTGATGTCGCCGGGTCGACTCGATTGCGAGCCGAAACTCATACGCCCGGCTCCTCGGCAGATGCGCAAGCGGTCCGCACTCGTGCGGAACGGTCGCACTCCGGCTCGCCGACGAAGAGATGATCCGCGTCCAGAAAGCGGATGATTGCGACGGCTAAGACATCGAGGTGCGGGTCGGCAGTGCAGGTGCTGGACCTGTACTTCCGCGCCAAAGCACTGAGCTCACCGATTCGGAAGAGTCAGGGGCAGGCTCTTCCCGAACCGAGGCGAGTAGCCTCGACATCGAACGCCGGCCAAGTTCCTCGTAATCAGTGCGCACACTGGTCAATGAAGGGTGCAGCCATTGCCCGATTGGATTGTTGTCCCATCCGGTGACGCTGACATCGCGTGGGACCCGCCATCCTCTTTCGACGGCGGCGTGAATGGCCGCTGCAGCGAGAGCGTCATTGGCCGCGATGATCGCCGTCACGCGCGTGTCCGCTGGAAGATCGAGGACGGCTCGGCGAGCGGTGGAACCAGACCAATCGCCGCCGACAACTCCAGCGGATTCGAGCCCGAGGCGCTCAATTGCGGCGAGGTAGGCTGCCTCCCGGCTCCGGGCAGTGGCGTGCGTTCGGTCGCCAGCGACATGCAGAAAAACGTCGTGGCCATCGCGTGACAGCTTGTCGATGATTGCCGAGATGGGGGACGCGTCCGCGAGATCTCCGATGCCGCGCATCTCTTCGTCGTACTCAGCGCCCACAACTACCGGAACTCGAGTGGCAATCTCCTCGTGCCTGTCAGACGCGAGGTGTGTGAGGGCGAGTAGTCCCTCGAACAGTCCCGCCTCAGCGAGCTCAAGTATTCGCACCGATCGCTCGGCGACCGACCCATCGAGAATGATGGCATCCACCGCGTATCCCGCCCGACGAGCTTCCGTGGTGGCGCCGGCAAGCATATGCACCGAGCTCGCAGCGGTCCCGAGTGGCAACAGTATGGCGAGCCTGCCCGTGCGACTAGTCCGCATGCCACGCGCTGCAAGATTGGGGCGATATCCCAGCCTGTCGATCGCATCGCGAATGTCATTGCGATTCAGTTCCTTCGTGCGCTCGCCGTCGAACTCGAGATAGCGGGAAACGGTCATGTGCGAGACGCCGGCTGCTGCGGCGATGTCATAGATGGTGGGGCGCCGATGCATCGCGTCAGTCATGATCACCTTCTTCGCGGGTCTGGCTCCAGGGTTGTGGGCAGTGAGAATGCTACTCGGCCGCACTTGTAGCGATAACTGGACTCGCTGCGCCCGCCGCCGATCATGATCTCGGGTTCTCGTCAGGGTCGATCATTGGGTGCGACCGTGACCGAATCGCGCCAGATCACTGTGTTTAGGGGGCGAGGAAGGGGAGTTGTCGGCTGCTCGCCGCGCAGAGACGCGATCAGCCGCGACATCGCGAGCTCTCCCAGGGAGGCATGATCGACTCGAACACTCGTGAGCGCGGGCGGCATGAATGCACCGACACTATTGTCATCCCACCCCGAAACACTTAATCGGGTCGGCACCCGCCATCCGCGCAGCGCGGCTCCCGCGATCGCGCCCGCGGCCAACTCGTCATTGCCAGCGACGACTGCAGTGATAAGGGAGTCGGCCGGCAGCTGGAGGACGACGTCCCGCGCATAGGCCCCATCCCAAGGACCGATTGACATACCCGCTGACACCAATCCCAGCTCTTCGATGGCTGCAGCGAAAGCCCGACGTCGAGCATTCGACGCGGGGTTCTGTTCGGGGCCTCCGATGTGCAGGAAGTGGCGGTGACCGAGTTCGGCCATCCTTCGAACAATCTGGGCGATCGGCGTCGCTTCTAGAAAGGGGCCGATTCCGTTGAGGTTGTCGTCGTAGAAGGCGGCTACCTCCACCGTTCCGTGGGCACGAAGGCTATCCATCCCATCCAAGTCGGCTAGTGAGAGAACCCCCTCTACAAGACCGCCGGCTATCAGGTCGAGGACCCGGGCCGCCCTCTCCGCTGCACCTCCCTCGACGCTGAGGATCTCCAGCTGGTAGCCCCACCGATGAGCTTCCGCCGTCGCGCTCGCGAGGACTTTCGCCGGGCTATACGGCATCGGGTGCCCCGGCATCACGAGTGCGAGCATGCCGGTTCGCGGTGTTCTCATCGAGCGCGCTAGCAGGTTCGGGTGGTACTCAAGCGTGTTGATCGCTTCCTTCACGGCCGCATGAGTTCGAGGCTTCAACGTCTCGGGTACATGAAGGTATCTCGACACCGTCTGGTGGGAGACGCCGGCGAGCTTAGCCACATCCTTCATGGTTGGACGTCTTGACTTGTGCACCTCGTCCTCCAATGAGCTTTTCTCCAGACCGCGCCGTACTTGTTCATGACGAACACCATCCTCGGGCGGTCGTCTCGCAGCGCGAGCTAAGTGAACGATCTTTCGACTCTAATCATAGGGAAACTCATTCCACAGGCACGTGAGGACTCGAAAGTTAACGATAATTTTCTTGACCTGATTCGCGCGTTATCGATACGATCGCCGCACGGGTCGGGGTCCCGGGGTGCCGAGACGGCACCTGATCATCCGATGGAGGACTAGATCAATGAGTAAGTGCGCATCTCGCGAACCAGCCACGCTCTCAGCGCAACTTGCGCCAGAGGCAGCGAATCGCTTTCGGTGGCTCAGGTGGTGGCGGGAACTCGCGGCAGTCGTCGCGATCGCGCTGGTCGCGTGCGCAGTGCCGGGTCCCGCGCAAGCCCTTCCCACGGCCAAGCTTGTGACCGTGCCCCTAGCATCGCCGGTCGCCGCGACGAATCTCTCGTTTGAGCAGGGCCTCACTGGCTGGACACCCAAGGGCACGGTCTCGGCCCTCTCCGATGGGCACGCCCAAGACGGGTCCGGTTACGTGCGACTCGCGGCAGGAGCATCCATCACCCAGACCGTCACGGGCATACCGCAGGGCAGCTACACCCTCGCAGCATGGGTGGACGGGTCCAAGAGCAACAACGCCGCCGCGCTCACAGCATCCGCCACCGGCGCGCCGGACGCCATTGCACTTCTCGACGTCTACCTCCCCGGAAACGCAACCTGGGCCCAGGCCGCGCACCGGAATGTGCTCGTCTACAACGGACAGGTGACCGTCACGATCACGGCCGGTACCGCAGCCCTGAACGTCGACGCACTCACGCTGACGCTCGACTCGCAGGATGAGAACCCACTGCAGAACTGGGGTTTCGACACGGGCCTCACCGGCTGGACGGCGAACGACGGCGCGAAAGTCACCCCGATCACAGAAGGCGCGGACAGCGGTGCCGGTGCAGTGCAACTGGCCGCAGGCGGAGAAGTCGGACAGACCGTCCCGGTCGAGCCGAACACTCGCTATATCGTCAGCGCACGCACGAAGGTGCAACGAGCAGATACGTACACCAGTACCGCGCAGACCGACCAATTCGGCTCGATCGGCACGCTCGTCACGCGCATGAGTACCGGCAACAGGGTCAACATCGGTATCCGAGGAGCCGGGGGTGCTGTGCTCCGCCAGGCGCCGGCCGGATCCGACGGTTGGTCTCTGGTGACCGCAAGCTTTACGACCGGCTCAAACGACCATCAGGTCACGATCTACGCCAACACCATCGCAGACCAGGCGTATCGAGACTCTGTCGGAGTGTTCACAGACTCGTCAGTAGCGCCTGCAGACGACTGGTCCGGGAACGGCTCGGACAACGCCTGGGTGGATAACTTCGATATCTTCAGCCTCGACGATTCCTACCTCCGCGGCGCGGACGTTTCCAACCTCCAGGTGCTGGAAGACAACGAAGGCAAGTTCTTCGTCAACGGCGTTCAGCAGGACGCTCTGCGGATCCTCTCCAACCGTGGCGTGAACTCGATCACGAGCATGATCTTCGTACATGCCGGTCAAGTGTTGTACGACGCAAGCCTGAACCGCGTCAAGGTGACCGACGGGATCCCCGGGGGTGGTGCGTACCCTGACACCGATAAACGATCCTGGGACGGCTACTTCGACAAGCTCCACTCCGCCGCGCTGGCAGAGCGGGCACACGAACTGGGTCTCAGCTACCTGCCGAGCTTTCACCTCAGCGACTCGTTCATCAGCAGCAGCAAGGCTTTTACCCCTCTGGAGTGGATCAAACAGGCATACGACGGCAAACTGGCGAACTCTGATCTCGCCCACATCCGATCTGCGGTCTACAACTACGTGACCGACACGCTCACAGCCATCAGGGCTACGGGTGTCGAGATCGTGGGCGTGAAGCAGGGCAACGAACAGAACGGTGGCCTGGTCTGGCCAATTGGGCAGGGGGAAACCTCAACCGGGCACGCGGCGATCATCACCGCCATCAACGACGCACTCAGAGCCGTGACCCCGGAAGTACCCGGATACGCCCATACCGCCAACGGATACTCCACGACCGCGGCACAGAGCTTCTTCAAGGGCCTTATCAACAACGGAGCCAAGATCGACGGCGCCTCTTTCTCGTTGTACGGTGGCCGGGCCAGCGCAAACATCCTCAACATGGCTGAGACGATCAACGGCGATCCAGCGCTCCGCTACCTTGACTACGTGAACGTCGAGACCGCTGTTTCGTTCACGAACTACAAGGCCACTTGGGCTTCTGACAATGTCATCACCCCGGAAGCTCAGTACTACGCGCGGAGCGTCAACGGTCAGTACAACTGGCTCCTCGACTATATGCAGGCTCCGTTCGACGTTCCCAACCCGTACGGCCAAACACGCGGCTTCTATTATTGGGAGATCGACTGGATCCCCGTCAGCGGAATCGGATCGAAGCAAGGCGTCCCCGCGGATGTCAGCACCCGGACGATGTTCAACAACGGCAATCCCGCCGTCATCGCGGCGGGATCTGCTCAGCCAGGCAAGTCAGGCGATGCGCTAGACAGCCTCAATGCCTATCTCATGCGCGGCACGGTCAAGAGCAAGCCTGCGAGTATGCAGACACCTCTGAATGAGCCTGGGGTTCACGCGCCCTACGCTGTCGCAGCAACGCCCCCAACGGGGATCACGCTCATCGACGGGACCATCGACCTCACCGTCGGCGATCGTCAGCGCCTCCAACCGGTGGTCTCTCCGACGGACCAGGTCCTCACGGATTCGGATGTTACCTACTCATCGGCCGACAAGTCCGTCGCGACCGTCAGTCGGTATGGGTACGTCGTGGGTATCGCTTCTGGAACGACGACGGTGACCGCAACCGATGCGAGCGGCAATGTGGCAACCGCGAGCGTAACTGTGTCGGCGCCGTTCAAAGCTGCGCAGGGAGACCTCACTGTGACCAGTGGCACGACCACGCTCACCGACGGTCAGACTCTGACAGTCAAAGCACTCGACACATTGCAGCTGACATCGACCTTGGCGACCTCCGCAAGTGATCGGATGCTGACTTTCACGTCGTCGGATCCCTCGGTCGCATCTTTCTTCGGGGAGACGTGGCAGACCCCGAAGGGCAAGCTGCGCGCCTACTCCGGCACCGGGAACACCGTTCAATTGAACGTACGAGACGCCGGGTCCACCGACCTCAAGATCGCTACGGCAGACGGTGGCACGAGCATCACGGTGCACGTGGTTTCTACCAAAGTGGCGGTCACAGGGATCACCCTTGACAAGCCGAATGCGGCAGTGGCCATCGGTGCAACGGCCTCCCTCGGAGCGCACATCGTGCCCTCGACCGCCACGCTTTACAGGCTCACGTGGTCCTCCGCGAACCCCCTCGTTGCGAAAGTTGATGCGTCCGGCGTCGTGACGGGCGTTGCCGACGGCCAGACGACGATCACCGCGGTCTCGCAGGACAATCCTGCGGTGTCCACGACAGCCACCGTGACGGTCAGCGGCGTCAAGGCGACCAGCCTCACATTCGTCTCTTCCGACATCCGACTGCAGACGGGGTCGACGCGCGGGCTGCAAGCGGTCGTCCTACCCGCCGATGCGGATGGAGCGCTGACCTGGGCGTCGTCAACCCCCGCAGTCGCGACGGTCGACGCACACGGGAAGGTGACCGCTGTCGCGGCCGGAACCACGGACATCACCGCCACGACGACAGACGGCAGCGCGTTGACCGCGACTGCACGAGTGACGGTTACGGATGCCGCGCAACTTGTCACAGGGCTCGTGCTCGATGCGACAACGCACGTATTCCGGTCCGACTTCTTCGCGGACGAACCTGTCGGCTCGGCGCCTACCCGGACGTTTGCCCTCACTGTCCAGCCCGCAGCGGCAACGAACGCCGACATCGTGTGGAGGTCCGACACGCCGGACGTCGCCACGGTGGACGCGACCGGCAAGGTCACTGCCGTGTCGGCCGGCGTCGCGAGGATCACGGCAGCGACTCGCGACGGCGGTGTCGCGACGCACGCGGATGTCTATGTACCGACGCTCAGCGAGACCTTCGAGTCCCGTGGCACGACATATACGTGGGGTTTGACGCAGGCTGCATCCGTTCCGGTCATGACGGCTCGAGTCACAACTGGAAACGGGGGCAAAGCACTGGTCCTCACTTCCCGCAGCGGCACAGGAGCGAGCGCGCTCCAGAAAGTGCTCGCGCATCCTGTGACGAGCTCGAAGATCGTCACGGACTTCACCTACAACGTCGGGACGCCGGGGTCAG
The DNA here is from genome assembly GCF_039530225.1 of Microbacterium pumilum. Lineage (NCBI taxonomy): Bacteria > Bacillati > Actinomycetota > Actinomycetes > Micrococcales > Microbacteriaceae > Microbacterium > Microbacterium pumilum. Next base: position 4,186,540 of record NZ_BAAAOH010000001.1, on the reverse strand, counting down.
CGAATGGAGCGTACCTCGCTCTCACTGACAGCGCAGGAAATCGCTACCTGACCCTCCGATATGTCAACAAGGCCGAGATCGCCTACGGCACTGGCGGGCAGCTCACCGCGGCGAACTCCACGGCTCTTGTCGGCGGCATGGCGAATGTCGGCACCGGATTCGCGACCACAGCCGCGTGGTACCGAGTGCACGCCGAAATCGACACGGGTATGAAGGAAGTCACATTCACATTGACCGCACGTGACAACGCGAGTGTCACAGCGACCCGCACCGTGCCCTTCGATCCCAACACGGACTACGCCGGTGATCTCGGTCGCTTCCAGTTCTGGACGACGGGAAGCGGAAGCGGCACCTGGTTCCCTGCGCTGGACGATGTGGTCGTCTACGGCACAGCAGCTGAGGCCAAGAAGGTCGAGGTAGACAAGACGACGATTCGCCTGCTGCCTGTGACCGACACCCTCGCTGTGAGCCACCGGCTCACCGCGTCAGTGGTGCCCGCGACCGCGTCGCAGGAATTGACCTGGACGTCCTCTGACGAGGATGCCGTGAAAGTTACTGACAATGGTCTCGTCTATGCCGCGCATACATATGACTCATTGGGCGATGTCGTGCCTGCCGAAGCCGACATCACGGTGGCCTCGAAGTCGAACCCGACGGTCAAGGCCGTCGTTCACGTGATCGTCACGGATACGCCTCACGCTTCTGAACAGTTCGCCGTGGTCGATGACGACGGTGCGACGGTATTTCCGAACGACGACTCGATTTCGCTCGAATCGAGCGAGGAGAAGAACCTCATTGCGAAGCCCACGGGCGGTGACGGGCTGTCAGACATCGCCAATGTCGAATGGTCTTCCTCCGACCCAACGGTTGCCACAGTGACTGCGTCGGTGGACTCGCCCGCAACCGCTGAGGTGCATGGTGTGAAGCGCGGCTCGGCCTACATCACGGTGAAGCTCTGGGTCTACGGCGATCCCACGCCCATCAGTGCGCGCATGCGTGTCGACGTCGACGGCGGAGGTTTCCCGCCCGCAGCCATCGAGGTGCCGCAGGTGAAGGTCACGGGTCAGGACGTACAAGTCTCTTGGACTGCCCCCGATGATGGCGATGACCCGATTACCGGTTACGAGATCACGCTCACGCCGCAGTCGGGGCCGCCGCTGCAGAAGTCAGTCGACGGTTCGATTACGTCGGTGATCTTCCAGGACGCCCCGGGCGGAAGCTGGACGGCAAGAGTGAAGGCCACGAACTCGCTCGGCACGTCGGAATCGCCCGCAACGGCGCCGTTCTTGGTCGACACCACCGATCCGGTGGTCGTGGCGACGGTGAGTCCCGCGAGTCCGACCGGTCTGGCGGGCTGGTATACCGGCGCTGTCAGCGTTGCGCTCGCCGCGACGGATGACTCCGAGATCGATTCGATCGAGTACCGGATCGGAGCGGCAGGCGCGTGGACGGTGTACGAGGGTCCCGTCGCTGCGCCGCAGGGTGCATCGTTGTTCGGTTACCGGGCGACGGATACTGCGGGCAACGTGTCGGCGGTGCAGTCGGTGTCGGTGCAGCGCGACACGGTCGCGCCGGCGGCGTCGGCAGTGTTCGATGACGCAGACGGCACGACCGAGGGCCCGGTGGCGGTGACGCTGTCGGCGACGGATGCCGCTTCCGGCGTCGACACGATCTCCTACTCCGTCGACGGCGGCTCCTGGCTCACCTACTCCGGACCCGTGTCGGTTGCCGGTGCGGGCGAGCATGAGGTGTCGTACCGCGCGATCGACATCGCCGGCAACGCGGGTCAGGTGGAGTCCGCGTCGGTCACGATCGTGGCTGCGGACACCACCGCCCCGGTGGTCGTCGCGAAGGTGAACCCCGCGAACCCGACCGGCGATGCCGGTTGGTACACCGGCACGGTCTCGCTCACGCTGTCGGCGACGGACGACCGGTCGGGTGTCGCGTCTGTTCAGTACAGGATCGGTTCCGGCGACTGGGCGACCTATACCGCCCCGATCGTGCTCGACGAGGGCTCGACGACGGTTTCGTACCGGGCGACGGATGGGAAGGGCAATGTGTCCGACCCGGAGTCGGTCACGGTCAAGCGTGACGGCACTGCTCCGGTCACGGCTGCGACGTTCGATGATGATTCGGGTGCGTCGACGGGTCCGGTTGCGGTGACGCTGTCGGCGACGGATGCCGGCTCGGGTGTCGGGTCGATCGTCTACAGCCTGGATGGTGGCGCGTGGACGACCTACACGACCCCGGTGTCGGTGTCTGGTGCGGGAACCCACACGATCGCGTACGAGGCGGTGGATGTGGCGGGGAATGTGTCGGCCGTGAAGTCGGCGACGATCCAGATCGCGGTCGCCGACACGGAGGCGCCGGTCGTCACCGCGGCGACGGCACCGGCCGCACCGTCCGGCCAGAACGGCTGGTACACGGGTGCGGTCTCGGTGAGCCTGTCGGCTGTCGACGAGCGCAGCGCGGTGGCGTCGATCGAATACCGCCTCAGTGGGGGTGCGTGGACGACCTATACGACCGCGATCGTGGTCCCGGAGGGAGCGGTGGAGGTCGAGTACCGTGCCACCGACGCGAAGGGCAACGTCTCCGCTCCGGAGACGGTCACCGTGAAGCGGGATGCCACGGCGCCGGTCTCGGTCGCGTCGTTCGATGACCAGGACGGTCAGGCGACCGGACCGGTGGAGGTCACGCTGAGCTCCACGGACGGTGGCTCGGGAGTGCAGGGCATCTCGTACTCCGTCAACGGTGGAGCGAACACACCGTACACGGGTGCGTTCGAGGTGGCCGCGAACGCGACCATCACTTTCGCCGGCACGGATAAGGCGGGCAACGTGGAGCAGGCGAAGTCGGCCACCGTCACGTTCGCTCCGGTCGATTCCACACCTCCGGTGGTGAACGGCACCACTACGCCGGGGACCCCGAATGGTGCGAACGGCTGGTTCACCTCCCCGGTGACGCTGACGCTCACGGCGACGGACACCCAGTCCGGGATCGAGGCCATCACGTACCGTGCCGGGTCGGGTGCGTTCACGACGTACTCGGGTCCGATCGCGGTGCCGGTCGGCACCACGGTCTACACGTTCCGGGCAGCGGACGGGAAGGGCAACGTGTCGGGCTTCAAGACCATCACGGTCAAGCGCGATGAGGACGCCCCGGCGGCGACATCCACCGCCGCCGCAGTCAACACCACCTCGTCGAAGGTCACCCTGGCCGCGACGGACGCGGTGTCGGGTGTCGCATCGATCACCTACCGGGTCGATTCGGGCAGCTGGAAGACCTACACGGCACCGTTCACGATCACCGGCGCGGGCGTCCACACGGTCGAGTACTCGGCGACGGATACGGCGGGCAACGCCGGTGCAGTGAAGACCAGTCAGGTCCTCGTCGGGCCCGACACTTCGGCGCCGCTGCTGAGCGTGGCCACGACCCCGGTGTCGCCGAACGGCGCGAACGGGTGGTTCACCGGCACGGTCACGGTCGCCGCGACCGCGACGGACGTCTCCGGTGTCGCGAGGACCGAGTACCGGATCGGCACGGGAGCGTGGACGGTCTACACGGCGCCGATCAGTGCACCGGCGGGGACCACGACGTACGGGTTCCGGTCCACGGACACCAAGGGCAACGTGTCGGCGATCAAGACGATCACGGTCAAGCGCGACACCACCGCCCCCGTCACCACCGCCACGTTCAACGATCTCGACGGGGCCAGCTCCGCGCCGGTGAAGGTGACGCTGACCCGCACCGACACCCCCTCGGGCGTTGGTTCCACCTGGTATCAGGTCGATGGCGGGACGTGGACGCAGTACTCCGCCGCGTTCTATGTCGATGGCGCCGGAGACCGGGTCGTCACGTTCGCAAGCACCGACCTGGCCGGTAACACCGAGGCGGTCAAGACGGTGACGGTGCGGATCGCATCGCCCGACACCACCGCACCGGTGCTCTCCGTGACCACCACCCCGGACGCTCCGACCGGGCTGAACTCCTGGTTCACCGGGACGGTGTCGCTGAAGGCGACCGCGACCGACCCGACCGTGCCCGGCGCTGCGACATCCGGTCTGAAGTCGGTGGCGTACAAGATCGGGACGGGAACGTGGACGGTCTACACCGCACCGCTGACCGCACCATCGGGGACCACGACGTACTCGTTCCGGGCCACCGACAAGGCCGGCAACATCGCGGCCACCCAGACGGTCGTGATCAAACGTGACATCGTCGTACCGGTCGCCACCGCGTCGTTCACGAACGGTGGGGTGGGCACCGTCCCGGTCACGTTGACCGCGACGGACGCGACATCCGGTGTCGGGCAGATCGTCTACTCGCTGGACCAGGGCCCCTGGATCACCTACACCGGTGCGATCCCGGTGACCGGGGCAGGAAGTCACAGCCTGTACTACAGCGCGATCGACAACGCTGGGAACACCTCGGCGACCAAGACCGCGACGATCACCGTGGTCGCGCCCGACACCACCGGGCCGACGGTGTCCGCGGTGATCAGCCCCGCCGCGCCGACCGGAAGCAACGGCTGGTACAAGGGCACCGCAGCGGTGACTCTCGCGATCACCGCGACGGACCCGTCGGGGGTCGCGTCCCGTGAGTATCAGGTCAACGGGGGAGCGTGGAAGCCGTACACGGTCGCGATCTCGGTGCCGGCGGGACAGATCACCTGGACCTATCGGGCGACCGATATCAAGGGCAACGTGTCCCAGGTGAAAACGATCGTGACCAAACGCGACACCGCCTCACCGGTTACGGCGGCGGCGTTCACGAACAGTCAGGTCGGCACGGTACCGGTCACCCTGACCGCCACCGACCCCGTATCCGGCGTCGGCGTGATTAAGTACAGCCTCGACCAGGGCGCCTGGACCACCTACGCCGGACCCGTTCCAGTCACCGGCAAGGGAACCCACACCCTGAGCTACACCGCGACCGACAACGCCGGCAATACATCGGCTGCGAAGAGCGCGAGCATCACCGTCAAATAGCACGCAGCGCCCGACAGGCCGCCGACCTCACCCCGAAGGTCGGCGGCCTGGCGGCGTCGGGGCAGCCACGGCATCGAGGCTGGGCGACGGCCGCAGCCGCATCATGCAATTCGGCGTGCGAGGTTGCACCTCAGGGCAACGCAACATCGCTGTGATGCCTCGTGTGGAGTAGCCCTCGCGCAGTCTCGCCAGTAACCTCCGTCCCACTGTCCAAATTACTCAAGGCGTCCCCATCACCGGCACCAGCCGCACCTGCTCAGCCAAGAGGTCTCAGCAGGTTCGTCAGCGCGGCGACTCGTTCAGCCAGGTAAGGAACGCGCGCTGCGTGCTGGCATCGAACGAGTGAGTCGCGTTCGCCCAGTGCGCTCGGTACTGCTCCGCCGCCTGAGACGTCGCATACCGCCGGCTGATGATGTCGTGCGCGGCGCGCATGCCCGTCAGCGGAAACAGGGCATCCCGCTCGGCATAGCCGACGAACAGAGGGCGGGGTGCCCGTGCGGCGGCGATCTCCGGCCAATCCGCGACGCGTCCGATCCCGGGACTCATCATCGTCCAACTGTGAGCATGGAGGTATCCGTCCAGGATGCCGTCAAACGTCGACATCATCGCCATCACTCCCGTCGCGCGGATGCTGTCGCTCAAGGCTGATGCCAGCACAGCGCGTGCGCCACCGCCGGAGAATCCAACGACTGCTACGCCGCCCTTCGCCGTTGCGGGATGCTGGGCGAGCACCGAGGTGGCGATGAGATCGTCTCGTGCAATCACCCCGGCCCAGGAAGTGCCGAGAACCCCGAGCGTCTTGGCCATGATGTCCTCGTGCGGGGCGGCGTGCACGTCGTACTCGGTAGCCTCGCCGACCGCATGGCCAGCAGCGAGATGCTCCTTCAGCTCGAGGCTGGCGATGTGCTCGCTGCGCTCCGGCATGTAATCCACCGGCACGCGCCGACTTCCCCAGCCGAACGCATCGTGGACCAATACTGCATGGCCCGCTCGTGCGAAATCGTTCGCCACAGCTCGGCCTGAGTAGCATTCGGCCCGGAACGCCACGACCGGCGCGGGGACGGGGTGGTGACGGTCAGCCACCTTCTCCTTCCCGTACCGCTTCATGCCGCCATGGCAATGGAGGACGACCAGGCCGGGGAGTGGCCCCGTTTCACCGACGGGGCGCAGCAGCCAGCCATCTGTAGCCGACCCGAACCCGGTGGACCAACGCAGAGCGACACCTTCCACGCCATCTTTGTGCCATGACCCGGTTTCCTCGATCGCAGTCTCCGGGGGAACCTCCGGCATCCCCAGCACGTCGGCGAGCAGCCCTGGGATTTCGACGGCGTTTCGCGACGAGAAGGGTCGCCGTCTCGTCAAGGCCTCCAGCCCCTCGATGCCCCGAAGATCGCGCTTCACTTGATTGGACACGAGGTCACCCTCTCTCGACTAGTCTGACGTGGGCCAAGCATGATCAGGGACCGGGTCCGGTGTCGATCATCCTGAATCCTGAGTCCGGGCACGAAGCCTCAGTATCAGCTGATGAGCGACGGGCCAAGTGCAGGCAGGTTGCCGTCCCGCCGCTCGATCGCGCCGAGCGATCCTCCTACGAATGCGGCTATCCGGCGCGCACCGTGGAGCCGGAAGTGCGTGTCGTCGACCAGACCATCAGGCCACGCCGCTGTCTCTCGCGGCGCATAATGTGAAAACAAGCTGGCCGAGGCCGCGACTCCCAAGTCTTCATACAGCCACGTCGTGAACGCGGTCAGATCTACGAGTGGGGTATTGATCTCATCCGCAAGGTCTCGCACGGCGTTGGGATAGTCGCCGTGGGAGGGCGTGATGCGATCGCCATCAAAATGGCGGCGTTCGCACGATGTGCACAGGACCGCTGTAGCCCCACGGGCTCGAGTCTCATCAACGAATTTGCGCAACCGTGCCGTGTACCCGCCGCGAGCATCCAACACCCCCGGCACTTTCTGATCGTTGTGTCCGAACTGGATGACCACTGTGTCGCGCGGCTCGACCTCCTCGATCAGCACCGCCCATGATCCTGAGGTGACGAAGGATTCGGTCGTCGCCCCGCCGAACGCCAGATTGCGCACTGGACCAGAAACGAACTCAGCGAGGCACTCACCCCAGCCGGTCATCGGCTCCTCCTCGGGCTTCATCGGTGCCACCGTCGAGTCGCCTGCGAGGTGATAGGTCACTGTCGTGTCCGCTTTACTCAGGAGACAGCGGAGAGGTCGACGTCGGTCTCCCGAGGATCGGCGTCAGCTTGGTGATTTGTTCCTCGCTGTCGAAGGCCGAGCCAAGTGCAACGACGCGGCAGCCGGCGTCGAGGAACGACTGCGCCGTCTCCGGCGTAACGCCCCCGGTCGCGACGAATCGTACTTGGGGGAAAGGGCCATGCTGGTGTCGTATCCAGGCAGGGCCGAGCCGCTCCGCGGGAAAGGCTTTGAGCCAGGTGAAGCCGGCGCGGAGCGCCGCTTGGATCTCGGTTCCGGTTGCGACGCCAGGGACGTGGGGGAGACCGCGAGCGACGCTTGCAGCGGCGACGATCGGATCGAAGCCGGGAGCGACCGTGAAAGCTGCGCCTGCATCCGCGACAGCATCGAGCTGGTCTGCCGACACGATGGTTCCCGCCCCGACGTCGAAGCCACGCTCACGCGCGGCGGACGCGATGACACGAAGTACCGAGAGATCGTCGGGTGCCATCACCGGAACCTCCATGATGCGCACCCCGACGTCCCAGGCGGCTTCAGCGAGCTGCATGGTGCGCTCAAGGCCCTGCCTGCGGAAGATGCCCATGACGGGAACCTCCCCGAATGTCTCGCTGAAGTACTCGTCGCTCATCGTCCTGCTTCTTCCTCGTCGGGGATTGCGGTGTCGTAGGGGCTGCGTAGCACGGCTGCTGCCGATTCGTGGCCTATCTGGAGTCGAACCGCGGCGTCGTTGCCTCGCAGATACCCGGCAATCCAGCCCGCTGCGAAGGCATCCCCTGCCCCGACCGGCTCGACGACCTCGACCGCTGAAGCGGCAATCCGCACCGTTGCGCTGGAGTGGAACTCGACGGCTTCGATCGCGCCGTCCTTCACGATGAGGTGGGAGACTGCCGGGAGCAGCCTCCTTACCGAGTCGACGGTAGTCGTACCCCATAATGACTCGGCCTCGTCGCGGCCGACGAAAACTATGTCGGCGCGACGGGCGAGCTTCAGGAGCACGGATGCCGCCACATCGTGGCATCCCCAGAGTGCGGGTCGGAAGTTGACGTCGAAGCTTGTGATGGCAGGCGCCATTGCTCCGTTCAGGATGTTCTCGACCATGGTGCGGGCGGAGTCCGATAACGCAGGCGTCACGCCGCTGACATGCACCACGCGAGCAGCCGGAAACCGTGCGATGTCGGCCAGGGAGAGGCTCGAAGCGGCCGAGTCTGTCCGATAGTAGAAGACTCTGGAGCCGGTCGGTGAAGGCTCCTTGACCATGAGGCCGGTACGTCTGAGCGGGTCTGCGGTCACCGCAGAAGTGTCCACGCCCCGACCGAGGACGCTTCCGGTCACGAGCGCACCCAGTGGATCGTTTCCCACGCGCGACGCCCACGCGGCCCGAACCCCGAGACGGGCCGCTCCGATGGCGACGTTACTCTCGGCGCCACCGGCACTCAGCGCCAGCGACGCGCCCATCGTCAGACCGCCTTCCTTGCCGGCGCTGACGAGTGCCATCGTCTCACCGATGGTCAGCAGTTCGTGGTCCATGGTGTCGCTCACCCAACAGGTGACAAAGTGTCCAGACCGCGCGAGACGGCGAGTTCGACTCCGCGCAACTCCGCCATGCCCTTGAGCCGGCCGATGAGCGCATACCCGGGGTATGTCGTGCGGGACCGGTCATCGAGGAGGAGGTGCCCGTGGTCTGGTCGCATCGGGATAACGGCGGCGTCCTCGCCGGCGGATGTTCGACGGCGCTCCTCGCGGACCAGCTCGCTGATAACCGCAACCATATCCGAGCCCCCGTCGATGTGGTCGTCCTCGAAAAAGCTCTTGCCGTCCGCCTCGATTGTCACGTTGCGCAGGTGAGCGAAATAGATGCGGTCGGCGAACCGTCGCGTCATCTCGACCACATCGTTCGTCGCGATCGATCCATACGAGCCGATGCACATTGTGAGACCGTTCGCCCATGATGGGGCCGCCTCAAGCAGCCATTGCGCGTCGTCGGCATTGGACACGACGCGCGGCAGTCCGAACAAGCTGCGCGGCGGGTCGTCGGGGTGGATCGCCAGGCGGACGTTTGCTTCTTCTGCCGCGGGGACGATGGCCCGCAAGAAGTCGCCCAGATTCTCACGGATGTCGAGCGAGGTAAGGCCGGCGTAGTTGGCCAGGCTCGAGCGGAGGGAGTCGAGGTCGTACGTCTCCTCAGAACCGGGCAGACCCAGCAGCACAGTGGCATTGAGCTCGGCGGCATCGCCCTCGCTGGCGGTCTGGAAGTACTCCCTTGCCAGAGTGATCTCAGCGGGGTTGTAATTCTGCTCGGCACCAACCCGCTGCAGCACGAACAGGTCGAATGCCGTGTGAGCTACGAAGTCGAATCGCATGGCGAAGCCGCCATTGGGCAACGCGTAGCGCTGCTCGGTCCGCGCCCAGTCGATCACCGGCATGAAGTTATAGCAGACGGTCCGCAAACCACATGCCCCGAGATTGCGCAGTGTCTGCGCGTAGTTCACGATCGCACGATCGCGCTCAGGACCACCCCATTTGATGTGCTCGTGGACGGGTACCGACTCCACCACCGACCACGTCATCCCCGCAGCCTCGATGACCGCTTTGCGGCTGAGGATCTCTTCGATGGGCCACACCTCCCCATTGGGAATGTGGTGAAGCGCGGTCACGATGCCGGTCGCATCTGTCTGGCGAATCTCATCGAGACTGATCGGGTCATTGGGGCCGAACCAGCGCCAGGTGTGCTCCATCGGGGTTTCTCTCCTGCGGGATCTTCAGTTGGCGGATCGGCTAGCCAGCACGGGAGCGGCGGAAGCGGGAGCGCCACGCGTTGTTGCGTGCCAATTTGCATCGACGGGCGGCAGTTCGTCGCCGAGGGTAAGGTAGACGCGATCGATCCGCAGGCCCGACTTTCGCGCGTGAATGGAGAAGGTGTGGGGGCCTTCGTCGATCTCGAGATCTGAGAGGTGTGCCCAGATCCAGGCCTGACGGGCACCGTAGGTGCAAAGCGATCCGCCGGAGAACTGCTCTTCGACAAGCTGAGGGACGCCGTCGAGCGCGATGACGCAAGAGTCGTCCTGATCGTCCTGGAACGACAACAGTAGCCATACGCGAAAAGTCCCGCCGCCGATGACGTCTATCGCGAAGTGCATACCCGGGGCCTCGAGGGGCTCCTCCCAGGAGAGCCCGCGTGGTCGCACATGCATAGCGAGTCCAGTGCGAGCTGCCGTCTCGGCCTGGGTCTGCACCCAGTCCGACGAGTCGCCGTCGGCCTGCGTGCGCCAGGCGTGCTTGGTATCGGCGAGGGCATCCTCGACCTCGAACGCGATCACCCCGTTCTTCTGGGCTAGCGGGCCTAGACCGACATCCGCCATCAGGTCCTTCGTGGTCGGCGGGGACGACTTCGACGGCCATGAACTGAGACGCTGCTGAGCGACCGCGATCGCCTTCCGATTCGTCGTCTCGCCGTCCCAGAACCGACGGTCGGCATAGAGCTGGTCGGCGAGGGGGACGTCATCCGGCGCGCACCGATAGAGGTCGCGCAGCAAGGCATCCATCTCGCCGAGGTCTATCGCCGCCGGATCCACTTCGACGCCGAAGGTCGAACCACGTTCGCTGTGTGCGCTGAATTCAGGTCCAAGATTGGAGTGGGCGGGCTCGGCGGTGAAGATGACGAGCTTGGAGATCGTGAACCACGGATCGATCCCGTGCAGATTGATCGTGTGGTTGCCCGCGGTGAGGGACGGTAGGTCCACACGCAGCCTCTCGACGTTGTCCTGGACACCGGAGCGCCAGTTGCCGCGATGCTCGTCGGTGGACGGGCTCTCTACGGTGAGCGGTGCTCCGCCGTCGATGCTCACCCCGACGCGGATTCGCCCTGTCGAGTCGAGCGATGGCAAGCGGTGAAGCTCGAGGATGTGAGCCCCAGCTGTCGTGAAATGCACGTCGAACGATGCCGTCGCGATCGCGTCATCACTACCTGCGGCTGTGCCGGCGTGCATCTGGAGCGCCGCGTTGCCGTACCGGCCGAGATCGGGCACGATCACCCACGCCTGATCTCCATGGGAAGTGAGCCTGTCAGGCTGTGCCGGATCGATGCAGAGCACGCCTTCGGCTTCAATCCAACCCGTGGCGTCCGTGCCCCTACCGGATTCACATCGCACAGTCACTGAGATGTCGATGACGTCACCGGTTTCGGGAGCGATCACCCGGATTCGCCCGCTACGACCTCCCAGCGCGTCGGCATCGTCAGTAAGACGCACGACGAGCCGGCGCTCGGAGTCGACGATCCCCTCCGGCGGTGACACCTCTATCCAGGGGTCGGACTCGACGCGGAACCGAGTGCCCGGCAAACCGGTGGCGAAGACCTCGATCCACTTCTCAATGCGGCCGTACGGCTCGAAAATGATTGTGCGCTCGGTGGTTGTGCCTGCGCCCCACACGAGGACGCCCAAACCTGCGCCATCGATCCGCAACGCGGGTGTTCCCGCTGCGTGCAGCGGCATGACCGGCGGTGGGAAAGCCTCCGGCGTGAATATTCCATCCCAGCGACCCTCCGACATGATGCGGTTGTAGAAGTGAATGAGCTGACGACGGTGATCGCCGAAACGGCGAGCGGTCGCGAGATGTGCGTCAGCGGCAGCGAACTTGCCCTGGCCGTGGGCGAGGGTGCTGCGATCCGCGTACACGAACTCGGCGTTGACCAGGTAGGCCATGTGGATTTTGATGGCGAACACCTCGAAGAAGGAGTCGCGCTCCGCAGCGGGCAGCTCGGCGAGTAGAGCGTTCGCCTCGTCGAACAGCGCGTGAAGGCCGGCCAGACGGCGGCCGGCTTCATCTCCATACCCGATCTGGGCGAACACTTCGGCCGAGAGGTGCTCGTACTTTCGCTGGTTGTTGAGTTGGTAGTACCGGGCGTAAATATCGGCGGCGCGTGTTCCCAGAGAGCCGGAGAAGGTGTCGTCGACCCATCGGGCGACGAAGTCGCGAATGTCAGAGGTCGACGTTTCGCGACCTGCCTCCCACGCGCTGCGGAGGAAGAACTCGGTCTCGATCTCCAGAGGCTTGAGGCCACCGACATTGTCAATCCACAGATGGCGGATGCCGCCCGCCCAGGCCTTCGTCAGTTCAGAGCGCATAAGAGAGAGCGGGGTGGACGAGGTGCCCAGGTAGCTCGTCGTGTAGTTCGACCAGTACGACGAGTGGTAATAGAGGCCGTGCCCGCCTGCACGCGCGCGTTCGGTCTCTGACGGGAAGCGACGAAGATAGCCGAAGTTATCATTCGCCCAAACGAGCGTCACGTCATCTGGAACCTCGAGCCCAGCGTCGTAGAGGGGAAGGACTTCCTTGTACGGAATGAACAGCTGGGGCGCGTGGTCCGGGGTGACACCGAGGGCCTCGGACAAAATGCTTCGCTGGTCGTGGATTGCTTCCTGCAGCAGTGCCACGCGCGCGCGAGCCTTCCCATTCTCATCGAGCGTTTCGTCGCTGTCGATTGCCTTCGTCTCGAAACCCGAGTCGTGCACACCGCGGACGCCGAGCGTCCATGTCACCTCGTAGTCGCTGTTCTGCTCGACGCTGTCCCGCCAATAGTCACGGAGGCTCTCGCGATTCGCGCCTGCGAGCGAGTAGTCATACTCGACGGGCTCGGCCCGCGCGTCCGCCCACGGCTGGAACTCGTGATTGTTGCTGCGAAGCAGGATGTCACAATGACTGGTGCCGACCACGATGCCCATCTCGTTCGCGAGACGGCCGTTCTCCGGGTCGTGATTGAACGCACCGATGTGCATGGCCGGCCAGATGTAGTTTCCCCCGAGTCGCAGCAGGAGCTCGAACACTCGCTCGTAGGTCTCGGGGCCGATGGTGTCGTCGGCGGTGTGCTGACGCGCCCAGTGGTACAGCTCCTCCTCGTCGTTGATGAAGACGCCGCGGTAGCGCACGGAAGGCCAGTCCGAGATCCGCGTGTCGCTCGCGACGGTCACATGGTCACGCGGATGAATCGGTGCATCTGCCCACCAGTGCCACGGGGACACCCCGATCGCCCTGGCGAACTCGTACACCGCATAGACGGTGCCGCGGCGGTCCGTGCCCACTAGATAGAGCACCTCGTCCACGACCGCGATCGTGAAGCCCTCCCACCGCACGGCACCGTCCTCGTCATACAGCGCTGACACGTCAAGGCGCCCGGAGACGATCAGAGAATCGACGACAGGGGAGCGACCAATCGTGCCAACCACGATCCGGGCACCGACCGGGTCATCGCTAAGGGTCACCGTGGCGCCGACGAGTCTGCCAATGTCCGCCGCGAGGTTTGTCGCCGCACGCTGAACCGCTCGTTCTGAGGTAGCCACGGCCACAGCGACCCGCTCACCGCGTTCGGCAATCGTCGCACCGGCGCCTCGGTCGCGGGTGAGTTGATGGTGACGATGCGGCGTAGACGACATTGTTCTTCCTGGGACGGCCTCAGCGGAGTGATCGTTCACTGGCATTGTAGTGAACGATCACATTCCAGGTCAAATGTGTCGAGCATCGCCTTCTGCGCCGCGCGACTGCCGAACTGGGACCGTACCTTGGGAGCGGCTCGTTGACGACGTACATGGACGCCGATAGTCTTCAAAGAGTAAGGTGAACGATCACTTTATGACTACAATTGCCCCAACTCGGTGACCCCACCCCTCACCGCACCACCTTCGACCCGATGAGGAGCCCCGTGCCGTCGACCGGCAACACTGAACGCGCCTATGAGCGGTTCGAGACTGCCCGCGGAGTTCTTCCGCCGCGTGCTTGGGCTCGATCGGACGCGCCACGCATCGACTTGAACGGTCGCTGGCGCTTCCGACTGAGCCCCGACCCATCCGCGCCGATCGACTTCCTCGACGGTCTGCCCGCGGCATGGAGCGACATCGACATACCCTCTCACTGGCAGCTCCGCGGCCACGGCGCACCGATCTACACGAACCAGGCGTACCCGTTCCCGCTCGACCCGCCGCGCGTTCCCGACGATAACCCCACCGGCGACTACGTCCGCACCTTCGACGTACCCGAACTCTGGCGTGAGGGCCGAGTATTCCTCCGGTTCGAGGGTGTGGACTCGTTCGCCACTGTGTGGGTAAACGGGATCGAGCTCGGCTCCACGAGCGGTAGCCGCCTTGCGAATGAGTTCGACATCACTGAGAGCGTCCGACCAGGGGAGCGGAATGTGGTCGCCGTGCGCGTGCTCCAATGGTCCTCGAACAGCTACCTGGAGGACCAGGACATGTGGTGGCTTTCGGGGATTTTTCGCGACGTCAGCGTGGAGCTGCGGCGCGCGGGATCAATCGGGGACCACCGTATCCAGGCGGACTTCGATGCGCAGACCGGTACCGGCTTCCTCCGCGTGGACACAGACGTGCCCGCGACCGTGGTCGTAGAGGAGCTGGGGATCGACGCGCCAGTGGGCCAGCTCATCGCGATCGATCAGGTCGAGCCCTGGTCGGCGGAACAGCCCCGCCTCTACCGCGGCCGCATTGTCGGCTCCGGAGAGATCATCGAAATCGTTGTCGGGTTCCGCAGGGTCGAGGTCGACGATGGTCTGATCAAGGTCAACGGCCGTCGCGTTCAGTTCCGTGGCGTCAACCGTCACGACTTCCATCCCGAGCAGGGTCGGGCAGTGGACGCCGAGACGATGCTGTCCGATGTGCTGCTGATGAAACGCCACAACATCAACGCTGTGCGCACGAGCCACTACCCACCGCACCCGCATTTTCTCGAACTCTGCGATAAATACGGCCTCTGGGTCATCGACGAGTGCGACTTCGAGACGCACGGGTTCGGCGCCGAGGGTGACGACCCCGGTGCCGGCAATCCGGTCGACGACGTGCGCTGGCAGAGTGCGCTGGTCAGCCGGATGCGGCGCATGGTGGCTCGCGATCGCAACCACCCGAGCATCGTCATGTGGTCTCTTGGAAACGAGTGCGGCCCGGGCGTCAACGTGGAGGCGATGTCATCGGCGGCACGAGAGCTCGACTCGACTCGTCTGATCCACTATGAGCGCGACTTCACCAGCGCTCAGGTTGACGTTTACAGCCGCATGTATCTCACCTACGAAGAGGTCGAACAGATCGGACGCGGCGATGAGCCGCCACTCGACGACCCTGCGCTCACCGCGCATCGGAATGCACAACCGTTCATCCTCGCCGAGTACGCCCACGCCATGGGCAATGGCCCGGGCGGTCTTTCCGAGTATCAAGAGCTGTTCGACCGCTATCCGCGGCTCCAGGGCGGGTTCGTCTGGGAGTGGATCGACCACGGACTTCGCACGACGGACACCTCCGGCCGAACCTTCTGGGCGTACGGCGGCGACTTCGGGGAAGAACTGCACGACGGCAATTTCGTCGCCGACGGGCTCCTCTTCCCCGACCGCACCCCGTCGCCGGGACTGCTCGAGCTCAAAAAGGTGCTTGAGCCCGTGCGCCTCGACCTGGTGACGGGTGGCATCCGGGTAACAAATGCTCAGGACATCGTCGGGACCTCCCTATTCTCAGCGGAGTGGGTACTCGAGGAGGAGGGGATCGCACGCGCACGGGGATCGTTCCCCCTTCCGGATATCTCGGCGCGAGGCGAGTCAGTCGTGCCGCTGCCGGACTTCCCTGCTACGGACGCCGAGACCTGGTTCACCGTCCGCATCGTTCTCGCAGCGAGTACCTCCTGGGCGTCAGCCGGACACGAGCTCTCGGCGTCGCAGTGGCAAATCCGCCCTCCGCAGTCGGTGGCAGCAGTGCGCCACGCACCCGTCGCCGCACCTCTTGTCGCCGCACCTCTTGTCGGCCCGGGCGAGTTCGATGCGCGCGGTAGGCTGCAGCGATTCGCAGGCATCGACCTCGTCTCGCCGTGCCTGGATGTCTGGCGTGCACCGATCGACAACGACTTCGGCTACTACGGCGAGCCGCTCGAGCCGTTCTGGCGGGCTGAGGGATTGCATCGCATGCAGCAGCGCGTGGACTCCATCCGGTGGACGGATGCCGATTTGCAAGTGATTACCCGCACCGGCGCGGCCGGGTCGCGGCTCGCACTGCTGAGCACATGGCGCTGGTCGACCGACGGAGCTGACCTGCGGTTGTCGCTCACGGTCGAGCAGGTCGGCGACTGGACGGTACCGCTGCCACGGCTCGGTATACGGATGGGCCTTCCGGCCTTCGTACACACTGTCGAATGGTTCGGTCGCGGGCCGGGTGAGGCATACTCCGATTCCGCCCGTGCCCAGCTCGTGGGACGCTATGCAAGCGAAGTCGACGACCTCCAGACACCGTACTTGATGCCGCAAGAGAACGGGAACCGCCTGGACGCCCGTTGGGTGGTGTTCGGGATTGGGGGCAATCGAGGGCTGCGCGTCTCGTCGCTGGAGCCGTTCTCGTTCACCACGCGACGGTGGACGAGCGAGGATCTCGACGCTGCGAAGCATCCGAATGACCTAGTAGCGGGGGATCGGGTGTGGCTGAATCTCGATGTTGCGCAATACGGTCTCGGCTCAGCCTCCTGCGGGCCAGGAGTGCATCCCCGCTACTTGCGCGAGCTCTTTCCGGCTCGCCTCGACCTGCGGTTCGCTGTCGGCGACGCCCAGTGATGTAGGAGTCTGAAAGCGCTGTCACGGGTCGGCCCATCGCGGCGACGGGCTCCCTTTCGTCCGACCTAGCCGTGCGGCGCGGGACCGGTGGACTCGCGCCAGACAATTCTGCTGACGGACTCCTCGGATGGCTGAGGTGCCTCGTCACGGAGCTTCGCGATCAGCCGCGCCATCGCGTTACCTCCGATGCGCTCGAGATTCAGGTCGACCGAAGTCAGCGAGGGAGTGAGGAAGGCGCTCCCAGGGGCGTCATCCCATCCGGTAAGGCTCACATCACCCGGGACATCCCACCCTCGCTGTGTGGCGGCGCGCAAAGCACCCATGGCGACGAGGTCGTTCGCAGCGACGATGGCTGTCGGTTCATGTCCGCTTCGGATCGACTGGACCGCTGCTATTCCGGATTCGCCCGACCAGTCGCCGCCGTACACTCCCATGGATTCCAGCCCGAGCCGGCCGACGGTTTCTCGGAACGCCGTGGCACGGGCCCGGGCCGATGCAAACTGGGCGGGACCCGCGATGTGGAAGAAGCGCCGATGTCCGAGCATCGCAAGGCGCTCGATGATCTCGACGATCGGGGCGGCGTCGGCGAGCTGGCCGATCCCGCGCATTTCGTCGTCGAACTCTGCAGCTATCACGATTGCGGTGTCTGCCGGTAGATCCGCGTCGGGTATATCGACAGACGAGAACGACAGGATGCCGTCGACCATATGACCGTCGGCAAGCTCCAGGATTCGCGTCGCACGGGCACCCGCTCCACCCTCGGGGCTAATGATCTCGACCTTGTATCCGGCGTCGTGGGCGGTGCGTGTTGCGCCGGACAGCATCATGCTGGGATTGAAGGTGAGTGATGGCATGACGACTGCGACCCGACCCGTCACGCGGCCGCGCATCGACCGCGCCGCGATGTTTGGTCGATAATTGAGCTCAGCGATCGCGGCCTGAACGCTCTCGCGGGTGCGTGGCTTCAGGCCTTCCCCGTTGAATCGCAGATACCTGGAAACTGTCTGATGAGACACTCCGGCTAAGCGCGCGACTTCCATGATCGTGGGGCGGCGCCCCGATGCCGCTCGGGCAATCATGATCGGCTCCTCTTGCTTCAGGGTCTGATCACATCACGGTACGGGAAGATCGCGGTGAACGATCACAAATCGGTACAGAAACTTCAGAAAGTACGTTGACTAGTTTGGTGATCGTTCACTATAGTGATCCACACCACCAATAGTGAACGAACACTTTCATGGAAAGGACGAAGATGTTCCACAGTAAGAAGCGGGTATTCACCGGCGCCGCACTCGCGGCCGGCACAGCCCTGATCCTGGCTGGCTGCGCCAGCGGAGGAAGCGCGCCCGATGCCGCAGCCACGTTCGACCCTAACGAGAAAGTCACCCTCGACTTCGCCTTCTGGGGCAACGACGTACGTGGCGACCTCTACAACCAGGCAATCGAAGCCTTCAATGAGGAATACCCGAACATCACCGTGAACTCGACGTTCCTCGCCTGGGATGAGTACTGGGAGAAGCGTCAGACAGAAGCCGCTGGCAAGAACCTGCCGGATGTTTTCCAGATGGATATGACGTACGTCCGCCAGTACTCAGAGAACGGTCTTCTCGCCGACCTCAGCCCATACCTCGGCAGCATTATCGCGACCGACGGATACGAGGAGAATGTGCTCAACATCGCGAAGGTCGGTGACGCCGTAGCAGGGATGCCCGTCTCGACGAACGCCCTCGGCATGTTCGAGAACCCGACGCTCGCCGACGAGGTGGGCATCGCTCCATTCGGCGGTGGCTCGTGGGATGACTACATCGACTGGCTGTATGACGCGCGTGACGCGGCCGATGCGGGCGGGCTCGAGGTGTGGGGCGGGAGCAACCCGACCGGCTTCATTCAGACTTTCGAACTCGCGCTTCGCTCTGAGGGCAAGGCGGTCTTCAACGAGGACGGCGAGATCGGCTTCACCAAGGAGGACCTGGCCGACTTCTGGAACCAAGGCACCCCGCTCATCGAAGACGGCGTTGTGATCCCGCAACAGCGAATTGAAGAGTTGGCGCCGCTAACGGGCTTCGACTCAGCAAAGCAGCTCAGCGAGATCACATGGGACAACTTCGGCGCCGGCTATCTTGCCAACCTGGGAGAGGCCTATCCCGAGCTGGACCTCGTCGCCCCGCCAGTCTTCAAGGAGGGCGCCAAGGATCTCTACCTGAAGGCGGGCATGCTGCTGTCGGCCGCACAGACCAGCGACCACCCGCAGGCCGCCGCCACGTTCATCGACTTCATGGTGAACAGCCCTGAAGCTGGCGCGATCTTTGGTACAAACCGGGGACTACCGGCTTCTTCGACCCAGCGCGACGGTGTCGAGCTCGATGCCACGGCGCAGCAGATCCTCGACTATGAGGCGTCGATTGCGGACCGTCTCGGTGACCCGCCCCCGGTGCCGATCATCGGCTATGGCTCCGTCGAGGCCAAGTTCAAGGAGCTCGGCCAAGAGCTCGGCTTCGGAACCATCACCGTGGACGACGCCGTCGATCAACTCTTCACTGAGATCGACGTCATCCTCAACCAGTGACCCCCAGGTGGGGGAGCCCCGTCCTCGGGCTCTCCCACCTTGGCTGGCCGCCAACACCCTCGGTGCGGCGTTCGGCACTGAGGGCACCCGCGAGCGGGTTGGGGTCCAGCCCCCATACCTCGCTCGACGTCACCAGCGCATCGGAGTCACGAATGTCAACCACATCAACCAGAGTGATCACGACAGGAAAGACCGCGTCGGGCCGCAGTCTGTTCCGTCGTCGTTACGGTGAGAGCGACCTTCCGCGGCCTGGTCAACGTTCGCGGCTTCGGAAGGAGACACTTGCCGGGTACGGGTTCCTTGTCCCTTGGCTGCTGGGATTCTTCGGTCTCACGCTCCTCCCGATGGCCTACTCGCTGTACCTCTCGTTCACCAACTACAACATCTTCAGTGCGCCGAAATGGATCGGGCTGGACAACTACGTCCGGATGTTCACGAGCGACCCATCGTTCACACAGTCCGCGCAGATCACCCTCGTCTACGTGGTAGTCGGCACGCCGATCACGTTGGCCGCGGCGCTAGGTGTCGCGATGCTGCTGAACTACCGTGACCGGGGGGCGGGGTTCTTCCGGTCCTCGTTCTACGCACCGTCGTTGATCGGCGGGTCGGTGTCGATCGCGATCGTGTGGCGGGCGATGTTCGGCAACGACGGACCCGTCGACACCATCCTGTCGTCGATCGGCATCGACCTGGGCGGCTGGATCGGCAACCCCGCGCTGGTTCTGCCCGCTCTGATCCTCTTGGCGATCTGGCAGTTCGGCGCGACGATGGTGATCTTCCTCGCCGGGTTGAAGCAGATCCCGAAAGAGCTGTACGAGGCTGCCGAGATGGATGGCGCCGGCCCGTATCACCGGTTCCGGGCGGTGACGATTCCGCTGCTGTCGCCAGTGATCTTCTTCAACCTGCTGCTCGGCCTGATCGGCGCATTCCAGGTCTTCACGTCGGCCTACATCATCTCCAACGGCTCCGGCGGTCCCGCCGGGTCGACGAACTTCATCACCCTGTATCTCTACAAGAGAGGTTTCTCCGACGGCCAGATGGGCTACGCGTCGGCGATCGCTTGGGTCCTGCTCATTGTCGTCGCGATCATCGCCTACATCCTTTTCCGCACCCAGCGATCCTGGGTCCACTACTCGGGAGACGACCGATGACCACTGCAAGCTTCGGCGCCTCCGGCGTCCAGATGCTCGAAAGCCAGCTCACCGACGAACCCATGCCTCCTGCCCCGCGTCGACGGCGGGTGAAGCGCAAGACCTGGCAGACCATCGTCTGGTTCGTGATGCTGCTCGGCATCACCGCGGTCGTGCTCTATCCGCTGGTTTGGCTGTTTCTCGCCACCCTCAAACCGAATTCCGAGTTCGGCTCCAACCCAGGCCTGATCCCGAACAGCCCCACGTTCGAGAACTACGTGAAGGTCTCCGAAGGAATCGCGGGCGTGCCGCTGGCGAAGTTCTTCCTCAACAGTCTGATCATCGCCGTTGGTTCCGTGATTGGAACTGTCTTCTCCTCAGCCCTGGCGGCGTACGCGTTCGCTCGTATTCAGTTCAAGGGCCTTGGAATCCTGTTCGCCGCGATGATCGGCACGCTGCTGCTGCCGTTCCACGTGCTGATCATCCCGCAGTACATCCTGTTCAACAATCTCGGCCTGGTCGACACGTTCATCCCGCTGCTGCTGCCCAAGTTCCTCGCCACCGAGGCGTTCTTCGTGTTCCTGCTCGTGCAGTTCATCCGCCAGATGCCACGCGAGATGGATGAGGCGGCCCGCATCGACGGCGCCGGTCACTTCCGCATCTTCTGGTCGATCATCCTGCCGCTGATCAAACCCGCCCTCATCACCTGCTCGATCTTCGCGTTCATCTGGGCATGGAACGACTTCCTCGGGCCTCTCCTCTACCTGACGAGCCCCGAGAACTACCCGCTGCCCATCGCGCTGCGCCTCTACAACGACCAGTCCTCCACCAGCGACTACGGCGCCACCGCGGCCGCATCGTTCATCGCCCTCCTCCCCGTCCTCGCATTCTTCCTCGTCTTCCAGCGGTTCCTCGTCGACGGGGTGGCCACGCAGGGTCTGAAGGGCTGAAGTGGATCGTCGCCAACTGCAGGCTGTCCGTCGTGCCGATCGCGATGGCTCCGGCCCTACGCAGGTCGAGCGCCCACCACTCCGATTTCCGGGATCCGTAGGTGCGTTTGCTCTCTTCGGCGAAGTGCTACTCACGGGCGTGTTGGTTACAGCGGGAGGAATCATGGTTGTCACGCTGCCTGCGGCGCTGGCTGCCGGCATCCGCCACCTCCGCCGATATCTGAACGCCGACGAATCCCGCCAGCGACAGTTCTGGCGCGATTATTTGAAGGCGCTATCGGGCGGCCTCGCAGTCGGACTGGGGGCCAGCGCGATGGCGGTGATTCTCGTCGCCGACATCCTGCTCGCCAATCTATCCTCGCTTCCCGGGGGCGTCATCTTTGCCGCCGTCGGCTGGATCGGACTCATCGCCGTCGGCGTTTCCGTCCTCATGGGTAGCGCTTGTTGGAACCCCGATGCCGGCTGGGCGGGCGCGGTCCGCGCCATCCCGACCAAGGTGTGGATCGATCCGGTGGGCAGCCTCTCCCTCGGGTCCACCGTCATCTTCGTCGGAGTCGCAACATGGGCTCTCGTGCCCATGATCCTTCCATCGCTCGGTCTTGCCGTACTTGCCGTAGTCGCCATCCCTGAGCGTCGAAGTCGACGATTCTCATCGACGGACCGCTCGTCTCTCACGTTCGCAATGACCTCCCCACGCCTTCGTGCTGGAAGGAATGTCGATGGCAACCATTCGTGACGTCGCGACGACCGCGGGGGTTTCTCGCGGGACTGTCTCCCGGTATTTCAATCACCCGCACCTCGTATCAAATGGTGCATGCGTGAAGATCGAGAACGCTATTCACGATCTGGGTTACGTGCTGAACGACGAAGCGCATCAACTCGGACTGAAACGAAGGCCGCCGGTCGCTCCCGAACGGTAGCGCTTCGTCCCCGCATAGGACTGATCCCTGATCCCTGTGGCGCCTTGGGCTCATCGTAGGCCCGCGTTGACCCGTAGGCAAAGCGGCGCGCGTGTGGTGTGAATCGGGATAATGCTGCTCGGCCTCGACGGGTGGGATCATCCCGATGGTGCCTTGGAGCGACGATGGCTGAGCCAGTCGATATGTTCGGCGACCGCGAACACGAGGTCATCGATTGATCGCCAGGGCCGCGGTGGCGGACAAGCACGGCCTTGAACAGCGAGTTAAATGCTTCAGCGGGGTCATTGTCATAACCATTACCGCGGGAGACGACCGAGGTTGATGTTCGTGACTTCGGTGAATATGAGAGCGAAGGTACCGCGAATGTGCGAAGCCATCTGCTCCCTGGCCTCGTCCGCATCACCCTGTTCGATTGCGTTGCGCACTTCTTCGTGATCGTGATGGCGTGACCCGATGGCCCCCGCCAGCGGCTGAGTAGCGCCAGCGGTGGCGATCAGGAAGTCGCTTAGGTCCCACATTCTCCGACTGGACTCCACGATGATCTGCGAGCGTGCCATCTCGTGAATCTTCCCGTGAAAATCCCGATTGAGATTTCGGTAGTGGTGAGATCTGAACCCGGGATCTGGGTGCCCGCGAAGGCTCGCGATACGTGTAGAGATTTCTCGGAGCTCGCTTAGTTGTTCGTCGTCTCGACGGGAGGCCGCTGCGGCTGCCGCCGCGCCCTCGATCCCGGCGAACACGTCGTAGAAGTCAGCAATCTCGCGCACCGGATAGATCGACGCCACGCTCCCGACCTGGGGAATGATCTCGACAAGGCCGTCGGCTGAAAGTTGCCGCAACGCCTGCATGACCGGTTGCTTGCTCACGGCGAGTTCCGCGCGTACCTCCTCTACGGAGATGCGAGCACCCTGAGGGTACTCGCCGGATACCAACCGCTCCCGCAGAACTTCGTAGATCGATGTGGCTCTCTGGACCGCAGTCCGCGGCGACGACAGGCTCACTTGACCCTTCCTCCTTCGGGACCGAGTTCCGGGGTAGATGACTAGCATGCTACCTGCGGATCCCGGCATGCCGGCGGAGTTCATCGGCGTGCCCCGGACTGCAAACGAGCGACTGAACAATGGTGGTTGATGTCGACTCCGAGCGGGAAGCATCCCGCTTCCGTAGCAGTCGACGTTGCTGAGATCACTTGCGTTCTTGCGTTCTTGCGTTCTTGCATGCTTGTATCAGTTATCAAGTTCGATTCGCTTCAGCCCGGACCCTGCTGACGGCTTCTACTGACGAGGTAGTCAGGATGACCGCGACAGCATTTCCGTCTCATAGTTTTGAATCCGCGATCCAGCCCGCAATTGCGCGCGGCTGCGGAGCGATCGGCTCGGCTCGAGGCCGAGCGGTTGGCGCGCCCACGTCGGGCCCTTTGTATTCCGCGGACGCGTCCCTTCAATGTCTTCTCGGTTTCTCGGTTGCCGGCAAGCCTTCGCGCTCCGCGGGTGACGCGAGGAATTGAGGTTGCATCGATCTAAGTCAAGGACTTAGTCTAAGCACCGGAATAAGGTACCGCGAGTCTGGCGATCGCTCTCGTTGCTCAGTCTCACAACTAAACAGATTTGTCGGATCCGAGCTGGATCAGGCATTTCAGGTCGCTGAGAAGTTGAAACATCCCCTGAAGGGTTTGTTCACGTGCCGGTTCTTCATGAGCCGGTGGTGGGCGCTGCGATGATGCCGCTCGTAAGGCGTGGTCGCCGTCGACCCATCAGTGACTTGAACCCTCCATTCAACAGATCGAGGAGTTATCGATGTCTTCATCCCCAAGGCCCGCTGTGGGTCGAACGCGCGCGGCGGTTGCGCTAGCCGCTTCCGCGGCTCTACTGATTGCAACGCCCGGGTTTGCGAGTGCGGCGACCAACACTTCGGCGCCCGCCGCAGCGGAGACCGCCGTCAGCGCAGGTCCGTCCGCCTCTACCGGTTGGGAGGATTCGCAGGAAGCGACTGATCGTGCCGCGGCGCTTCTCGCGCAGATGACCGTCGAGGAGAAGGTCGACATGCTGCGCGGCGAGGTCAACAACTACTACGGGTTCTACAACGCCCCGATTCCCCGCCTCGGCATCCCCGCATTGACCATGGCTGACGGCCCTGCCGGTACGCGCATCGCGAACCCAGATGTGAACGGCCAGCGGTCGACAGAACTTCCGTCCCCCCTCGCACTGGCTGCGACCTGGGACGCGGCGCTCAGCGAGCAGTATGGTCAACTCGCAGCCGAGGAAGCGTTCAGCAGCGGTCACAACGTCCTGCTCGCTCCCGCAATCGATATGGCTCGTGTCGCACAGGCGGGTCGTGCGTTCGAAGCGTACGGTGAGGATCCGCTCCTGACAGGTACGATCGGCGCTGCCAATGTTCGAGGCATCCAGACGCAGCCCGTCATCGGAGATATCAAGCACTACAGCGTCTACACACAGGAGAACAACCGACTCATCGGCGGAAACGCCGTAGTCGACGAGCGCACCCTGCAGGAGATCTACACGCGGCCGTTCGCCATGGGAGTTGAGGATGGTCACGCCGGCTCGGCGATGTGTTCTTTCAACAAGATCAACGGGATCTATGCGTGCGAGAACGACGAACTCCTTAACACGATTCTGAAGGAGCAGCTTGACTTCCAGGGCTGGGTGATGAGCGACTACGGCGCAACCCACAGCACTGGTCCCGCCATCAACGGCGGACTCGATCAGGAGATGCCCGGAAACTTCAACCCCGCTGAGACGCCCGGCACCAGCCGGTTCGGGCAGGCGCTCATTGACGCAATTAACTCCGGCGAGGTCCCGATCGCTCGGGTGGACGACGCCGTGACGCGCATCCTGCGTCCGATGTTCGCCCTCGGGCTGTTCGACACGCCGCCTGTTATCGCGCCGCTGCCCGAGGCGGAGCACGGTGCTGAGGCCAGGAAGATCGCGGAGAGCAGTATGGTGCTGCTCAAAAACGACGCGGCGACGCTACCCCTTCTCAACGGCGTTGATTCCATCGCTGTGATCGGCGCCGACGCAGATGTCGCCGTGCAGGGCGGAGGCAGCTCCCAGGTGAAGCCCACCTACACTGTCAGCCCGCTCGAGGGGATCACCTCGCGCGCGGGGGACGACGTTGAAGTCACGCACATCGCGGGAACAGACCCGGTCACCGGAACCGCGCTGCTCACGGGTCCTCAGCCGATTTCGTCTGACTACCTCACGCCTTCGGCGGGAGATGGTAACGGTCTCCGCGCTGAGTACTTCTTCAACAACAGCTTCTCGGGCACGCCAGGTCTGGATCGGACCGAGCCATATGTGGGATTGAACGGTGGTTTCTTCCTCTTCGACGGGTTCAACTCATCCTCACCGCACTTCCCGCTGCAGCCGCGGTCGTTGAACACGCGCGATCTGTCCATTCGTTGGACGGGCACCGTGACCGCGCCGGCCGACGGGACGTATCAGTTGGCGCTCGTGTCAAAGGGAGCGACGACGGTGTATCTCGACGACGCGCCGATTTTCACGACGGCTTCGTCCGGTACGCCGATCACGAACACGCTTGACGTCGAACTCCTCGCCGGCGAGCCGCATGCTGTCCGTGTCGAGTACATCAACAATGTTCCGGACGCGCCGGGAGCATCCGGGGCGGCACCCGTGGTGAAGCTCGCTTGGACGGTACCCGAAGGCGTCGTCGCTCCACAGGCGACCGCAGCCGCCGAGTTGGCGGCCGCGTCGGACGTGGCTGTCGTTTTCGCGCGGGACTACTCGTCGGAAGGCACCGATCGTCCCAACCTGGATCTGCCGAACGGTCAAGAGGAGCTCATCCAGCAGGTCGCAGCGGCTAATCCCCGGACAATTGTTGTTCTCACCTCGGGAGCGGCTATTCAGACCAGCAACTGGGAGAGCGGCGTGCCCGCCATCCTTCAAGCGTGGTACGGCGGTCAGGAACAGGGCAACGCCATCGCCCGGATCCTGTTCGGTGACGTGAACCCGTCCGGTCGGCTGCCGATCACGGTGCCTGTCGATGAAGCGAGTACACCGGTCAGTACGCCCGCGCAGTACCCGGGCATCGGTCTGGACCAGCAGTTCTCAGAAGGAATCTTCGTCGGGTATCGCGGTTATGAAGAGTTCGGAATCGAGCCGCAGTACGCGTTCGGCCACGGACTGTCGTACACGAACTTCAAGTATTCCAAGCTCAAGACCCATGTGGACAAGGGCAAGGCGGGTGAGCCGAACCAGTTCCGTGCAGACGTGACTGTCACGAACACCGGAGCCGTTGCCGGACGTGAAACTGTCCAGGTGTATGCCGGGCAGCTGCCGACATCTGCTGTCGACACCGCTCAGAAGGCTCTTGCAGGCTGGACTCAGGTCACGCTGCAGCCGGGTGAGAAGAAGAAGGTCACCGTGACGCTCAATTCCAAGTCGCTGTCCTACTGGGACGTCGATCAGGACGAGTGGATCTTGCCTTCAGGTGTCGTCCCGGTGCTCGTGGGCGCCTCGTCTGCGGACGTGAGGCTGACGGGCGAACTGAAGGTCAAGTCCAGCGATGTTATCGTGCCGGTGGCGACGACCATCCCCGTGATCGAGGGAAACGTGGCCGTCGGCAAGGTGCTGAAGGCGACGCCTGGCGTTTGGGATCAGGGCGGGCTGAAGTTCACCTATCAGTGGTTGCGTGACGGAGCGTCGATCAAGGGCGCGACGAAGTCGGTGTACCGCGTCGCACTGGCTGATCAGGGCAAGCACCTGACGGTGCAGGTCATCGCAACGCCGAAGTCGGGGCCATCTGGTGTGAGCACCAGTGAACCCGTGTACGTCCGCTCAGCCGCTGTGGTGGTGGCGACGCCGAACAAGCTCGTGGGCACTCCCGCGACGGCGTTCACGCTGACTGTGCGGGTGAAGCCGCTTCTCAGCGGCGTCCGAGCGGAGGGGACCGTGACTGTCGAGGTGGATGGCAAGACATTCGAGGGCGTGCTCACGGGTGGTAAGGCTGTCATCGCCATTGGCAAGCACGCACGTGGCTCACATCCCGTGTCAGTGTCGTATCCCGGCAGCGACCTGGTGCAGCCCGCGAAGGGAGTCTCAGTCATCATCGTCCGGTAGATCTACCTGGGTCTGAGCGTGGGGTGGTGGGCATGGCGCTCACCACCCCACACTTGTGCACCCACGCGATCCCACGTTTCTCCACCGTGGACAAACTAGCATGCAAGCATGCTAGTTTGGGGTTACACCGTGGTCGCCACGGAATTGGGGGAAAGCTTTGTCTGGTGAGAACTCTCTTGACTCTCTTCACGATGAAGAACGTGTTCCGTTCGCTACCCGGGAGTGGCGGCTCGCAGTGACAACAGTTTCACTGGCGGCGCTGGCTTTGGTCGGGGCTGTTTGCGCACTGCTCTAGTTCGGCGTACGGCGTCTGCGATCGCCCGGCGATGATGTGATCGATCGCTTTCTGTCGAACTTAATCTAAGTACTTGACAAAGGGCATTGCTTAGGAAGACTAGAGCCCGGGGACCTGTGCCGATGGGGCAGGGCAGTTTTGGCTGAGGAGTAGCGTGACAAAAGCATGGCTTGCAGCAGCAATCGCGATGGCAGCACTTATCGTCAGCGGATTGGCGCCTGCTTCTCCCGCACAGGCGGCGTCGCTCGATTCCGACGATTTTCTCAAAGCGAACGGCAACGTCCTCAAAACGCAGTCTGGGACGGGTGACACCGTCAATCTCCGCGGCACGAACATCGGAGGCTGGTTGACACAAGAGGATTGGATGTCGCCGCTGGGCGAGTTCGCGGCCGACCGAACCGGCTGGAGTGTGACGGCGTCGTCGGGCACTGCTTCAAATGCGGCCGATGGATCGGGCACGTCACGCTGGACGACAGGGGCAAACCAAACCGGGAGCGAGTGGCTTCGGCTGGATCTAGGAGCGCCCACCGTTTTCAACCGTCTGTCCGTCGACAACTCCAGCAATCTGGGACAGTATCCGCGCCAACTGAAGGCGGAGACATCCGCCGACGGAGTGACGTGGGTGAGTGTCGCGAGCCAGGCGGGTATCGACGGCGTCAACGTGTTGCGGTTCAGTCCGCAGATCGCTCGATATGTTCGACTGTCCCAGACCGGCACTGCGAGCACACCCTGGTCTGTAGGGGAGATCAACCTCTTCAGCGACCCGGTCCTCCAGAACGGCACTCATACTGCCAGCGCACCGGCGAGCGCCCCGGGTACCACGCCGGCGATGGTTCTCGACGGAAGTGTCTCGACCGTCTGGCAGACCGGCGCACCGCAAACTCCCGGCCAATCGCTGACCGTCGACCTCGGCCGTAACGTCGACATGGACAAGGTGCTGTTCGACTCAGGCCCCGCGACCTCGAACGACTTTCCTCGCATCTGGGATCTCTTCGTCTCCTACGACAACACGAACTGGACCCAAGTCGCCAGCGGTTACGGCACAAACAGAGCGGTTCTCGCCGACTTCCAGGGCGGCAAGAACGGGCGGTATCTGAAGCTGGTCTCCAACGGCACATCGCCTCAGTGGTGGTCAGTCGCGGAGGTCGCGATCTATAGCGGAACAAGTCTGGACCGCGGAGGGTGGACCGTTTCGGCATCGGTGGGCGCCGCACCTCAGAATGTTCTCGACGGAACGACCTCCACCAGGTGGACGACTGGGGCCGCCCAGACGAACGGCCAATCTCTCACGGTCGACGCGGGTGCGCTGGTGACCATGAACAATGTGACCCTCGATACGGCCAAGAACAGCTCGGACGAGAACGACTGGGCGCGCGGCTACAGACTCGAACTCTCCCGCGACGGGTCAACCTGGACCTCGGTGGCGACGGGCGTCGGAACCCGAAAAGCCACAACCATCGCTTTCGTAGCGCAGGCGGCCCGATACTTCCGTCTCACGCAGACCGGGTCCGCAGGGAACTGGTGGTCCGTAGGCGAACTCACCGCTGGTCTCCACAACGACGACTACTCTCTGAACAACTCGATGGTCTCCCGGTTCGGAGTCTCGACGGCGCAGTCGATCGTGAACACCCACCAGGACACATGGTTCACAGCGGCCGATCTCGACAGGATCAAGACGTCGGGAATGAACTTCATCCGGGTCCCAATCGGCTGGAATCAGTTCCTGAACCTGGATGGCACGTGGAAAGTAAACCCGTGGGCGAAGATCGACTGGGTGATCAACGAGGCCAGCGCACGCGGGATCTACGTCCTCATCGACGTACATACAGTGCCAGGCGGAGGATGTCCGTGGGGTAGCTGCGGTCGGATCGGGCCGAATCCCAACGGATTCTGGGGCAGCGCGACCTATCAGAACTGGGTCCAGTCCATCTGGACAGCCATCGCCACCCGCTATAACGGCAACCCTGGCGTCGCGGGTTATGACCTCATCAACGAGCCGCTCATCGACTATGGCGAGGACGCGGATGACGTCGCGCAGAAAAGCGACTACTACGACCGGTTGTACGACACCGTGCGTGCGATCGATCCCGACCACACGATCTTCCTCGGTGCGTTCTTCGGACTCAACGCGATAGCGCCGCCGTCTACGTATGGCTGGACGAATGTCGTCTACGAGTACCACCCCTACGACATGCCGAACTCCAAAGACTGGGGTGCCCAGGATCAGCTCGTCACGAACGAGCTGAACGGACTTCCCGCAAAGCTTTCCAATCCAGGAGTGCCCATTCTCTACGGCGAGTACTCGTTGTACTACAACGACGATGTCTGGTCCCGATTCATGGCTGGACTGAACTCCGCCAATGTGTCGTGGTCCGCTTGGACGTACAAGGTGAAGGGCGTCGCAAGTGACGGATTCGCCTACTGGGGCATGTACTACAACAACCCGAAGCCGGTCCCGATCATCAACAGCGACAACGCGGCAACGTTCCAGTCGAAGCTGTCGCGATTCGGTACGGCCAACTTCGTCGCGAATGACCGCTTCAACGCGATCCTCTCGAAGTACGCCGGGGGTCTGAGCACATACTCGCCAACTGCGATCAGCCACGCAGGGTGGACGGCGACAGCATCGTCGACCGCGCCCGGGTCCTCCCCCGCGCGCGGTCTCGATGGAGCGAACAATGTGTCCTGGGCGAGCGGGCAGCCAATGGCTGGCGGGGAGTGGTATCGCATCGACATGGGCGGGAACAGATCCGTCGCATTGGTGACCGTGCAAACTGCGACCGACGCGAAATGGGACTACCCGCGCGGATATACAGTGCAGACCTCGCTCAACGGGTCGAGCTGGACAACGGCGGCGACCGGCATCGCCTACGGCTGGAAGCGGCCGATTTCGATTCAGCCAACCACGGCTCGGTACATACGAATCACCCAAACTGGGATCGCTCCGCAATGGTGGTCAATCGACGAGGTCACGGTCTACTCGTCGTACTGACGTGGCCAAGAGTCGCTCGTCTCGAGGCCCGACGATGACAGACCTACCTGGTCGAACCGAACCGGAGCGTGATCAAGGACCTACCGGGAATATTCAGATGAGTCTCCGTCGATCCGACGATGACCTTCGTCATTCGCGGATCCGGAGCATCGTTGAAAAGCAGCACCACTGTTCCGGAAGGGGTGCGAAATGCCGTGTGGCTGAGCGCCGAGTCGCCTTCCTCGGCCGTGTTCAATGCGGTGGAGCCGGGAGGGATGAAGCGGGCGGCATGGGCAAGGACGTAGAACTCGGCGTTGCGGGTGACGCTGCCCGTGTCATCGACGGTGACAACCCCGGTGCAGGTCGCGCATCCGCCGACATGGGGACCGCCGACCGGATCCAGCGCCAGATTCCACGTCATCACGGTACTCGCCCAGTTGCCCAGCGATGCGATGAGCAGGTTCCGCGCCTGCCACGCCAGGGTGTTGCTGAAGATATGATCCCCATCCTCGTCGGGTCCGTGCGATCCCGAACACTCGGTCACGTAGATTCCCACGCTCGGGAACCTGTCGTGCAGCTCGGACTGCCGCGACGCATCGCCCGCGTAGCAGTGGTAGGCCACCCCGTCTACCCATGGAGCGGCCGAGCTGGTCAGCACATCAGATGGGTACTCCGTCTCGGGGTCGCTCACGCCCTCCGCATCGGCCGGATGCAGAGACCAATTGTGGTCGTAGGCGAGGATTTCGGTCCGGGGCTCGCTCCTGTCGAGCAGTGGTCCCAAGGCGTCGATGAGTCGCACTTGGTCGCGAACGGGCAGGTCAGTGCCTGGGTATCCGTCCGGAAAGCGGGCCTGCGGCTCGTTCTGCACGGTAAGGAAATCGATCGGAATGCCCGCGGCCGAATAGTCCGCGACAGCTCGCGAAAGGTACGTCGCGTAAGTGGTGTAAGCCCGGTCGTCATCCCGGAGCTGGCCGCCGTCAAGACGTCCAGAGTCTTTGAGCCAGGCGGGCGGGCTCCAAGGCGACGCGATGATGGTCAGTTCAGGCGATATCTCGAGTATTCGACGGAGAAGAGGACGCAACGAGACGTCGTCTGCTGCCGTGCTGAAGTGTTCGAGATCCCAATCCTCCTCGCCGGCGGGCATGTCGTCATAGGTATAGGCGGGGTCCACCACGAAATCAGACCCTCCGAGGGCTATTCGCAACACGGTGAGCCGCACGTCCCCCGCAGGATCGAACAGTTCACGAAGGAGCGCGTTCCGAGACGACTCGGGCATCCCTTCCAGCACGGCGGCGGACGAGTGCGTCAACGCGGCGCCGAACCCACCGATGACCTGGCGCGCGCTGGTCGGGTCCACGCGGACGAGTTCCGTCTCGTTATCGTCGCTCGATGTCGGGATCGGGGAGAGGCGCATCGACCCATCGGCGGAGGTCGCCCATGCCTCGACGTCAACGATGGATCGGTTCGCTCTGGTGCCGGTGGCGCAGAGGGCGAGCAGCCCAGCAGTCCAACAGCGAGCGGCGGCACTGTCAAGAGAGCGAGCGTCGCGAGCGTGAGGTGGGAGCGCAGGCGTCGGCCTCCGTTCTGTCGCGAGCCGTCCGATGTTCGCATAGTCGATTCTCCCAATCCCGCACGCGCCCTCGCCGAACGCTGGCTGCTGAACTCCTGCCGAGAATGCCACGGCCGAATCCTCAGTGGACATAGTGGCACTACTTAGTCTAAGCTCTAGAGAAAGGGGGATGTAATGGGGATCTCGCACTCTGTTGACCTCGGCCCGTTCGGCGAGGGCTTTCTCTGGGGAGTTGCAACGGCGGCGTACCAGATCGAAGGAGCCGCGCGTGAGGGCGGACGCGGGCCAAGCATCTGGGACACGTTCAGCCACGCTCCGGGTAAGACCTTCCACGGCGATACAGGCGATATCGCGTGTGACCATTACCACCGGGTCGGCGCCGATCTCGATCTTCTCGCCGAGACGAGCGTGGATGCGTACAGACTCTCCGTCTCGTGGTCCCGGCTCCAGCCGACGGGAGAGGGACCGCTCAATCCTGAGGCCGTGACCTTCTACCGAACGCTGCTGATCGGCCTGCGTGATCGCAGCATCCGCCCGTTCGTCACGCTCTACCACTGGGACCTTCCCCAGCCTCTCGAGGACCGGGGCGGCTGGCCGAACCGCGAGGTCGCGTACCTGTTCGCGGAGTTCGCCCGACAGACCGTGAGTGCGCTGCAGGACCTCGCGGACGATTGGATCACGCTGAATGAGCCGTGGTGTTCGGCCTTCCTCGGGTACGGCTACGGCAAGCACGCGCCGGGGCGGACAGACCTCTCTGATGCTGTCTCCGCAGCCCACCACCTCAACCTCGCGCACGGCCTCGCAGTGCGAGCGATTCGCAGCGTCGCCCCGCGTGCCCGGGTAGGCATATCGAACATCATCACTGACGTGACCCCTGCTTCGGACTCGGTCGCGGACCTTGCGGCCGCCGATCGCCTCGACGCCGTCGGCAACCGAGTCTTCCTCGACCCCGTGTATCTGGGTCGTTATGGCGAGGGTGTGCACGACCAGCTCGATTCCCTGGGACTGGACTCCGTGATCCACTCAGATGATCTGGAAACCATCGCAGAGCCCGTGGACTTCGCCGGGATCAATCATTATCAGCGCGTCGTGGCTGCTGACGACCCTGCTCTGCCGTTCGGAGTGCAGGAGACGCCCGCACAACCGAACACCACCTCGTTTGGGTGGTCGGTCATTCCAGACTCACTCCGCGCCGTGCTTTCGCGATTCTCTCGAGAGTACTCACCGCTCCCCATCTACATCACAGAGAGCGGTGCCAGCTTCCACGACTACGTCGACCCCGAAGGCACCATCGGAGACGTCGAACGAATCGACTACCTCTCGGGCTATTTCGCCGCGGCGGCACAAGCCATCCGCGAAGGCGTCGACGTCCGCGGCTACTTCGTCTGGTCGTTCCTCGACAACTTCGAATGGGGCGAGGGATACAGCAAACGCTTCGGACTCGTCTATGTGGACTATCGCACGCAGGAGCGTGTCCCCAAGGAGAGTGCGCGCTGGTTCAGCGCTCACATCCAGCGCCACCACCAACTTCACACTCGGGCATCCGCCTCCGTCGAAGCCACCCACGGCTGAGACACTCCCCTCGCATCACCCTTGAAAGGAATCTCCTCAATGAAGAGATATCAGAAGGCCGCTGTAGCAGCGGTTGCGATCCTCGGCGTCAGCCTTACCGGCTGCGCCGGCGGCGCAGCCGATGATGGTGGCACAAGCGAGCCGCTCACCGTTTGGGTCATGGGCGACACGTCAGACAACTTCGAGTCGCTCGTCGCACCCTTCGTCAAAGACACCGGGATCGACGTGGAAGCAGTTGCGGTGCCGTGGGACAGCATCGACCAGAAGTTCACGACAGCCGTTGCTTCCGCCAATGGTCCCGACCTCCTCCAGATCGGCATCTCCAAGCTCCGCACCTTCGCCGACAGCGGTGCACTTCTGTCACTCGACGAAGAGGCAATCGCCGACTACCCGAACCTGGCATCGTCGAACTTCATCGACGGAGTCGCGGGGGAGGCAACGGCAATTGATGGGGAAGTCCTGTCTATGCCCTGGGTCTCCGATACCCGCGTGCTGTTCTATCGTTCCGACATCCTCGCTGAGGCCGGTATCGACGAACCTCCCGCGACGTGGGACGAGCTGCGCGAGGACGCCAAGGCATTGACTGCTCGAGGAGACGGGCAATACGGCTACTACGTTCCTCAGTGGGACAGTGCGCTGCCCGTTGCCATGACGTGGGACCAGGGAGGTGACATTGTCGACGCGGAGGGCAACATCGACTTCGACACGGCCGAGTTCGAATCAGCGGTAGACCTCTACACCGGGCTCTACGCCGACGGGAGCGTTCCCGTCAACAGCGACTTCGATCAGACTCAGGGCTTCATCTCGGGCGTCACGCCAATGCTCGTGAGCGGCCCCTACCTGGCGGCCGCAATCGAGGATGCCGCACCAGAGCTCGAGGGGAAGTGGAACGTCACGACGTTGCCCAAGGGAGTAGCCGGTACGTCCCTTCTGGCCGGGTCCAACCTCGGTGTATGGGGATCGACCAAGAACGAAGACGGTGCCCTCCAGTTGCTTGACTTCCTGTCGGCACCCGACACGCAGCTGAAGTGGTTCGAGCTTGACGGGCAGCTTCCCACCGTCAAGGCCGCCCTCGAAGACGACGCCCTCGCCTCGGACCCGTTGGTGGGCGTCTACTCCGAGCAGCTGGCGGACTCCAAGCTTCTTCCCCTCGTCCCCAATTGGGATGGCGAAACGGGCAAGGCTCTGCTCGATGCTCTGAACGCGATCGTTCTGACCGGAGCAGACCGAGACGAGACGTTGCAAACGCTGTTCACCACGACGAGCGGAACGTCAGTCAACTGACCCGACCCCGGGGTGCGGGTGGGTCCACCACCCGCACCCCCCACAGTGAGGCCATGAGAACACGTCTAACGCCCTACGCATTCGTCACTCCGGCGATGCTGCTGCTCGTCACGTTCGGTGTGCTCCCGATCGCGGTCGCGCTGTTCGTGAGCTTCACCGACATGAATCTTGCCGGTCTCGGAAACTGGTCGCGAGTGCAGTTCATCGGAATCGACAACTACACCCGACTGTTCGAGGACGCCGCGTTCTGGCAGGCGATCGGAAACACGGCGATCTTCGCGATCCTCGGCGTCCCCACAGTGATCGTGCTTTCACTGGTAATTGCGCTCGCTCTGAATCGATCGCAAGGACGATTCTTCACCGCCCTCAGAAGCTTCTACTTCGTTCCGGCGATCACCGCAATCGTTGCTGTCGCGCTGGTGTGGGGCTACCTGTTCAACACGCAGTTCGGGCTGTTCAACTACCTGCTGTCATTGGTCGGTCTGCCGCCGGTGCCCTGGCTTTCCGACCCGGTCGTCGTCAAGTTCTCGGTCGTGCTCGTGGCCGTGTGGCGAGGACTCGGCTTGAACGTGATCATCTTCCTGGCAGCCCTTCAGGGTGTGCCCAAGGAATATCTGGAAGCTGCGTCGATCGACGGCGCCTCGGGTTACCGGCGCACAGTGTCGATAGTGATCCCGCTGCTGCGATTCGCCGTGTTCTTCGTGACGATCACGACGATCATCGCCTGGCTGCAGTTCTTCGATGAGCCCTTCGTCCTTACAAAAGGTGGACCTCTCGGCGCCTCGACATCCATTTCCCTCTTCCTGTATCAGGAGGGCTTCTCCTCGAGCCAGTTCGGGTACGCCAGTGCCGGATCCGTGGTCCTGTTCGCGATCATCGGCGCGGTCACGGTCATTCAGCTGAAAGTAAGGAAATCCGATGGCGACTACTGAAGCCCTCGTTCGCGGTGCACGTCGCATCGCGGACCCACCCGTCATCAATCTCCCGCGGGCACGTCCGGGGACGATCATCATCGGCGCACTGCTCGGCATCGGCGCCCTCATCACCGCGTTCCCCTTCCTTTGGATGGTGTTCGCCTCGGTGAAACCGCGCAGCGAATCGGTTGCCTACCCGCCGCAACTGCTGCCGAAGCAGCCCACTCTGGAGTATTACGTCGAGCTGTTCGTGAAGCTCGATTTCGGGCGCTACCTCGTGAACACCCTCTTGATCGTGGTGATCTGCATGTTCGGCCTGCTGCTCATGGCTGCAGCAGGTTATGGGTTCGCGAAGTTCAACTTCCGCGGCCGCGACGCGCTCTTCTTCTTAGTCCTGGTCACGATGATGATCCCAGGTCAGGTCACGATGATCCCGACCTACCTCATCTTGAACGGGATGAAGCTCACCAACACCCTCGTCGGCATCGCCCTACCGATGCTGGTGTCAGGGTTCAGCGTCTTCCTATTCAGACAATTCATGCTCACCATTCCGACGGAGGTGCTCGAAGCCGCGCGGATCGACGGCGCGGGGGAGTGGCGAATCTTCTTTGGCATCGTTCTGCCCATGTCCGGCCCTATCCTCGCCGTGCAGGTCGTCCTGACGTTCATCGCCGGGTGGAACAGCTTCCTCTGGCCGCTGATCATCGCCAACGATCAGAAGTTGTACACACTCTCGGTGGGACTGTCCCTCCTCAACCAGCAGATCGCCACGAACCCTTCGCTTCAGATGGCGGCCTCAACGCTCATGGTGGTGCCGATCTTGATCGTATTCGTCGTCTTCCAGCGGTACGTCGTGCAGGGCTTCGCGCTCTCCGGCCTCAAGTAAGGAATCCCATTCAGATGACTTCCGTCTCGCGTTCCGGTTTTGTCCGAGCCATCGGAACCACCCTTGTCGACGACGAGGGCCCGATTCCGCTACGAGGAGTCGGGCTCGGCAACTGGCTGCTGGCCGAAGGCTACATGTGGCTGTTCGGCGACGAGCAATCATCACCGCGCTTGATAGAAGCGCGGATCCAGACACTCGTTGGACCAGAGCGTGCGGCGGATTTCTGGCGTCGCTTCCGGGACTCGTTCATCACCGAAGGGGACTTCGCGCTGATCGCGGAACTCGGCTTCGATCACGTTCGACTCCCGATCAACGCTCGAGGTGTGATGGATGACGATGGCTCCTTCCGCGACGATGGTTTCGAGCTCATCGAACGTGCCGTGACGTGGAGCGAGCGACACGGGCTGCGTATCCTCCTCGACCTGCACGGGGCGCCTGGCGGACAGACGGGCACGAACATCGATGATGCTCCGCATGGTAAGCCCGAGCTCTTCATGGATCCCCGCAATCGAGCGCTGACCGTGCGGCTGTGGCGCGAACTTGCGACCCGATATCGCGATCGAGAATCGGTAATGGGCTATGACCTGCTCAACGAGCCTCTGCCGGGCGAGTGGCAAGACATCTACGCTGACGCACTCGTGGACCTCTACCGTGAGTTGACTGTCGCGATTCGCGAGATCGATGACAGACATCTCATCATGTACGAGGGCAGCAACTGGGCCACCAATTGGGGTCCTTTGCGCGAGCGATTCGATGACAATCAAGCGCTCCAATTCCATCGCTACTGGTGTCCACCTGACGAATCGAGCATCGCGGAGTATCTCGAGGTTCGCGACCTGCTTAATACGCCTATCTATATGGGTGAGGGTGGCGAGAACACGCCAGGCTGGATCTACGCGGCCACCAGGCTCTACGAACGACATGGCATCGGCTGGAACTTCTGGCCGTGGAAGAAGCTCGACACCTCGACCTCGCCCCTATCCGCGAAAGCTCCAGACGGCTGGGAGCTGATCGCGAATCCAGCAGCCGAGCTCACCGCCGACGATGCATGGCGCATACTCGACCTATTCCTCAGGGCGGTGGACGTTGATGCTTGTGAGATTCGAACCGAGGTGATGGACGCACTGTTCGGCCGCGGAGATCTGCACATACCGGCCTGGGCGGGTGTGCGTGACGACGGCGAAGTGCCGATCTTAGAACTCACCGGCGCTGATGCACCCGAAGGGTTGTGGCACCACACAAGCGGCCAACCGTACTCAGACGTGGAGTACATGGCCGTCTCGCTCGACCCGAAGATGCGCCTGGCATTTGATCTCGGCGAACGCCCTGCGGGCTGGACGGTCGACTGCGAAGACAACGACGCTGTAGATGTCGAATGGGATGGCCGATCTCTGATTATCGTGGCTAACCGGGCGAACCGCGTGCGAAGCGTCACGGTGGCCCGTTGAGCGGCTACCGTCGGAGCATGGTGATGCGTGAGTGGTCGTCGGGCGGCCCGCCGGCAATCGAGTCTCTGACGGTGAACTCCGTCAGACAGCGGAATCGCGCGAGCGCACTGCGGTTCATCATTCGGGAACGCGAGACCACACGAGCGGCCCTCGCCCGGGAGCGCGGGCTCTCCACAGCTTTGGCGGCGAACATCGTCGCCGAACTGATGGCCGAGGGATTAGTCGCCGAGGTGGGCACGGTCTCGTCGCGAGGCGGGCGTCCCATTTCAGTTATCGCTCCGCGCGCAGACGGGGCGTATGTGTTGGGTGCGGATGTCGGCGAACGCGGGGTTGCCGTTGAACTTTTCGACTTGAGCCTGAAGATGATCGACCGCGAGTTCCGCGGCAACGATCCCGGCGCGTCGCCCGATGACATCCAGTCCGACTTACGCGAAGCGATCATCGCTCTACGGAGCCGCAACGAGCAACAGTGGCACAGCGTGGTCGGCATCGGGCTGGGGCTGCCTGGAGTCGTCGAGACGGCTGCGGATGGCGACCAGACTCTTTACGCGCAGAGCCTGGGCTGGGAGCCGTTTCCGATCCCGCGCAGTATTTACGGGGACTTGCCCGTATTCGCCGAGAACGGCGCAAAAACGCTTGCCCGCGCGGAGATGTGGTTCGGCGCCGCTCGAGGAGTGAACCACGCGGTCGTGGCGCTGCTCGGTCGCGGGGTTGGGCTTGGCGTGGTTTCTGAGGGTCAGCTCTACCGGGGAGCGTTCGGGAGCGCCACGGAGTGGGGCCACACCAAAATTCGTTACGGGGGTAACGTCTGCCGTTGCGGCAATCGCGGGTGTGTTGAGGCTTACATCGGTGCGGACGCCATCCTCGATGCTTGGCGGACGGCAGGCGGTCAATTTGAAGGAAACGGTTGGGCGGCGATCGGAGCGCTCTTGGACGCCGCCGACTCCGAGACCGCAGCCGCGGAGGTGGTCGACGACGCCATCGAGGCGCTCGGGGCCGCGCTGGGGAGCGTCGTCAACATGGCAAATCCGGAGCGCGTCGTCTTGGGCGGATGGGTGGGTCTTCGTCTGATGGAACGGCTCGCGAACCGAATCGCAGATGCCATCAGGCGAAACAGTCTGGATCGCGCTGGCGAGCAGTTCGAGCTCGTCGTAGCAAGCTTCGGCGGGGACACAGTGGCCCTCGGCTCGGCGCTCATGCCCGTAGAAGCGCTGATCCACGCGCCACGGGTGTGACGTGCTGGAGAACTCGTGATCAGCACACTGACGGCGCAGCCATAGCCGCCTAACTCATCACGGATCGGGACGATCGAAAGAGAGACCGTGCCCAAATGTGAAGAGGGGATTGGCGGTGTCGAAGGGAACGTCCGCTGCGCTCGCAACGACCGCAGCTTCGCTTCTCGGTAGATCAAATGGAAGGCGACCGCGCGGCTCTTGCTTGCCGAAGAGAACGTCCAGCACCGCGCCGTCGTTGGCACCGAAATCGCCGAGAAGGGTGGCCGCCAGCGGGATCAGCGGAGTGAGAATTGCCGGGCGATCTAGAAACACCACAACGATAGTGGGCACCTTCTCGCTGATCTGAGCGACATGGTCGATCACCGCAGGCATGAACTCCAACGAGCCCGCATGGAAGTTGTTCTCGAACCGCGTCGCACGTTCTTCGAACGGGGCGGACAGTCGGATGACTGCTACCTCCGCCTGTTCGGGCGTGGCAACAAAGACCGCGTCGAGCCCTGCGGATTGATCTACGCCCTCCGCGTAGATACGGACCTTCGCCGCGAGCGGAAGGGAGAGTCCCTTCTGACCAGTGCTCAAGACGGTGATTGCCGCGCTTTGGGCAGCCTGACCGAGCGCCCGGAAGTCGTCATTGCCGACGATCGTCAGCGCGAACGAAGGATCGAGATCGGCCTGATCGAATAGTCCAAGGCGAAACTTCTCACGGAGCAGGCGTCGCGCAGACTGATCAACGCGCTCGAGCGTGATCTCGCCCGCCTCCACGGCATGCACCAGCAACTCCGGGCACGCCTCACCACCGAATTGATCTACGCCAGCCTGTATCGCTTTGATCAGGCGCTCTCGAGGCGAAAGGTGTTCGACTCCCCAGGCGCGCGCGGGAAACAAGTCGCCGTAGATATTCGCGTCGGTGAGCAGGCCCCAGTCCGTGCACACTACGCCGTCGAAACCAAACCGGTCCCGCAGCAGTCCCGTGATGATCGACCTATTGAAGCCGAAACCCACCTCTTCATACTCGGTCCCGATCGGCATGCCGTAGTACGGCATGA
Source organism: Microbacterium pumilum (assembly GCF_039530225.1). Lineage (NCBI taxonomy): Bacteria > Bacillati > Actinomycetota > Actinomycetes > Micrococcales > Microbacteriaceae > Microbacterium > Microbacterium pumilum. The sequence continues at coordinate 4,145,873 of NZ_BAAAOH010000001.1, read as the reverse complement.
TCTGACTCGTCCCCGCGGCGAATGCGGCCTCGAAAGGCTTGAGATGGTATTCGAAGTTGCCACCGGGATAAATCTGCTCGCGCCCGTAGGCGAAATGCGGGTCTTCGCCGTCCTTCTGTGGCCCGCCGCCGGGGAAATGCTTCGTCATGGTTGCTACCGATTGAGCGTCCAACTCCGCCCCCTGGAAGCCACGGATATATGCGACCGCCAGTCGCGCGGTCAGCTCCGCATCCTCTCCGAAGGTGGCGATCTGGCGCGCCCACCTCGGTTCGGTAGTGAGGTCGATTTGAGGGTGAAGAGCCACGCGGAGCCCAACGGCGAGATATTCCTGGCGAGCGATATTTCCGAAAGTCTCGACGAGGGCTTCGTCGCCTATCGCCGCAAAGCCAAGTGGCTCCGGCCATTGAGAGAACCAGCCCGTCCGCACGGCTGTTCCAGGGTTGTCCGACGCCGAATGCCGGGGATCGGTCGACAGCGTGACCGGAATACCGAACCGATTCGTCCTCGCGAGATCTTGCAGCCGGTTGTGCCACTCCGCCATCACGTCCGGGGACGGGGTGTTTCCGAGCACGTTGAAGTGCGACATCTGACGACCGATCAGGTACTCAGTCGTCGAGGGGATGGCGAATGCGGGATCGCCATCGGCGAGTGTGCCGTTCGGCCCAATCGTGATCATGGCCTGAAAGAAAAGGCCCGCCTTCTCCGCGAGACTCATCTGAGCGAGGAGTATTTCGGTGCGGTCGTCGGCGTCTAGGGTCACATCAAGGTAGCGGCGGTCGAGCTCCGCGGGCCGATCATCGGAGTTGGGACTATCAGTCATGGGAGGTTTGGTCCGTCCTTACTTCGTTGAGTGAAACGAGGTCGGAGTGAGTTCCCCTAGCCTTCACATGTAGTTCAACGCGCAACGTGAGCGGCGCCAACTGCTCGCCGGCCGCGTATGACCCTCCGAAGAGCGCCACAGCATGAGGGAGGAGGATTGCGCTTGCGTCACGCCACATCCTCACGCCATCGATGGAGCTGGGTTCGGGGAGTCGCAACTCCGCGATCGGGAGCTCCGTCGTGTGCTCAACATCGGCTAACAATTGAACGCCGTCACCGAACCGGATCACCGGGTCGCAGAAGGCGATTCGCAGCATGCCGCCGTGTGCGGTGAACGTGACTCCGCCCGCGAAACGGATGTGTCCCTCACCGGCAGCCGGGTCGAAGTTGGATTGGTCCGCAATCGGAAAATGGAACTCGGGCGCGGCAGTTACCCCCGCCGGCTCGAGAACTGTTATCGAGCCTCCGGACCCTTGCACGTATCGCAGAAAGGAGTCCTTGACCGCCCATGCCATGCCCGTATCGACACGGTACTGTCCTTCTACCGCCTCGTCAAAACCTCCGTCAGAACCTCCGTCAGGACGCATTGAGAAGCGCGCTTGGGCCGGAGGAAGGTGGATCGGCAGCGTCATCCAGCTTTCCAAGGATGAAACGCAACGCCGAAGTAGCTTGACGCTGCTGAGCGGCGGACATGCCGGCGAGGAGTGTGTGCTCGAGTGATGAGAGTCCCTCGAGGATGGGCGGAATGATATCGACGCCGCGCTGCGTGAGTGAGATCAGCGAACCACGTCCATCCCCGGGATTAGGCTCACGAGTCACCAGCCCGATCTTCACCAGTCGGTGTAACCGCTTCGTTGTGCCGGCCGCGGACGTCAGTGTGGTGGTCGCGATTTCGGTCGGAGTCAGTGATCGCTGATGTCTCTGCAGCGTCGACACGATATCGAAATCGGCGCGACTGATGTCATGGACGGCGAGAACCCGGTCCGACTCCGTCTGCAGAAGCACGTATATGCGCCTCAATCTGCCGAAGATGTCCAGTGGCGAGGTATCGACCCCAGGCAGGATGGCTCCCCACTCGTCGCGCATCGCGTCAACGACGTCTACCACCATGATCACCATTCTCTCGGTCCAGATTCGGTTGGCTATTGGACGACACTTGCCGCCGGTCGAGGCAGCAATCTTGCGTAAGGATCCCACAAGCGGACCCCATTTCGCGCATCCATCAGCTCGTCGGACAGCGCGTCGAACCGCTCGGATTCGACACCGATGATGTCGTTCAGCTTCAGGCTCAGACCGGCCCAGTCCAAGGGCGATCCGGGGTCGCCGGGCGTTGTTCCCCGCGCGGATCGCCTTGTTCCGTCAACGAGCGTGACTTCCACGGTTGCGAACGGTCTGGTCGAGAAAGCTGCCTCTTCTGCCTCGCCGACATGAATGTGGATCTTCGAACCGAATGCCGTGAGCGGACCGCGGTCGGCGCCGTCCAGCGCGCGTTGGTACTCCGCGAAGGAGTTGCTTCGCCGCAGAGCCCGGAGGGCCAGCGCGATGTGCATGCTGAACTGCAGCCCGGTCATATCTTGTGGGTCCGGACCGACGTGAGCGCAATGGCCAACTGCCGTCTTGTCGGCCCACACCTTGACGGATGCAATCCGAGTGGGATCGACCCCCTGGTCGAGAAGGGTCTCCAAAGCCGCGATCGCAGGCTGGTTGCCGGCGCATGTCGACCACGGCTTGATCCCCAACCCATCCGCGGACCACTCCTCCCCGAATCCGTCGAACGTGGATCGGTCAAGGCGGCTACCGGAAAAAGCGTGAAAGTAGCCGCGCTCACCCTCCAGCGCCTGGGCAGGCCCGGTCAGGCCGGAGACTGCAAGAGCAGAAGCTTGAACGCCTGCCCGCGCGGCGAGACCTGCGTGAAAACGCTTGATCTCACCGCCGGTGCGGGTGTACTCAGTTACGCCGCCGCAGCTCGCGATGGCGATACCGATTGCGTGAGCGAATTGACTGACGTCAAGTCCTCGCAGAACTCCCGTGGCAACCGCCGCCCCTATCGGTCCAAAAGCGCTGGTCACATGAAAGCCTCTATCCGCAGTCATCTCCGGAGAGAGCGCGCGCCCGATACGGATCGTCGTTTCGTATCCCAGAACAGATGCCGTGACCAGTTCTTCAAGCCCAGCATCCAGCTCTTCAGCGACGGCCAGTGCGGCGGGGACGATGACCGCACCAGCGTGCACGCCGCCCGGCACATGGAAGTCGTCGAGCTCTGCGCCGTGGGCTGCGGTCGCATTCCCCATCGCCGCTCCCTCGGCGGCCAGTCGGATATCTCCGAAGCAAGTGCTCGACTGCCCTCGTGCCGACGACGCCTCAACATACTGAAAGACCGGAGTGTTCCAGGGTGCCGTCGCGCCGGCCACGCTCACCCCGAGCGTGTCGAGGATATGGATCGAGATCCGTTCCCTGACAGCCTCGGGAATGTCACTGAACCGAGCGCGCGTGGCCACCTCGCCGATCGCGCGGCCGAGGGTCATGATCCGGACTCGATGAGGATCTCATCGCCATCGATCCGGTAGTCGGTCTCAAGGTCCACTTCGCGTGAAATGGCTGCAAGGTAGTCGACCACTTCGTTGAGGCGAGGGTCACCCGCATGCAGAATCTCCGCTTGGGAATCGTCGTTTATCCACGCGGGAATGGCGCGCACTGACAATTCGCCCGCTGAACTGAATGTCAGCTTGGCGAAGATTGTCTTGCGAGAGTCGGGCGGGAAATTGAACCGGTGCTCGAAGTTGGGTACCCACGTCGGGTTGAGTGCCTGGATCTCCTGGAACCCCTTCGATGCGACGTGCTCCGGAGTGATGGGAGTGTCCATGCCGAAGTTTCCCAGGCTGTAGAAGATCGGTCGGCCGTCGTAGATCTCCACGCCTTTGAGAATGTGCGGGTGGTGACCCAGGATCGCGTCAGCGCCGGCGTCGATGAGAGCGTGCGCGTAGTCCCGCTGGTAGTCGGCGATGACGGCTGGGATGAAATGAATGCCCCAGTGCATCGCGACGAGAACCACATCGGTTGCGGCCCGGGCTGCCCGCACTGCTTCGACTGCTTGCCTGAGGTCTTCACGGTGCGGGAAGGTGTGCACGCGCGAGGGGGTCCCGGGCTGATCGTGTTCGATCTGTTCGTAGAACGTGAACGCGCGCGCCGGAGCACAGCCCGCGCGACGATCCGTCGCCCAGTAGTCCTGCGGCATGACTGAGGCGAACGAGAACACCGCGATGCGCCGGCCCCGTCTCTCTATGAGGACGGGCTCGATTGCCGACGGCAGGTCGATACCGACTCCAGCGACGGCGAGCCCTTGAGCTTCCAGGATCCGCACGGTGTCGAGCATGGCCGAGGTTCCGAAGTCGAGCGTGTGGTTGCCTGCGAAGGTGATGACGTCGAGACCTGCCTCACGTAACGCCTCGGCATCCTCCGCCTTCGCTCGTGCCGTGTGTCGCACCTGCGGGAGGCGTTCCCCGAGCGGCGAGAGTATCAACTCGAGTTGACCGATACTCAAGTCGGCCTCCTGAAGAACAGACCGGTTCAGATTGAACAGTTCACGGGCGTCGGGACGGTCGGGGCCAATGTCTCCGACTACCACAACTGTTAATGCTTCAGTGCTCTCGTGCATCACACGCTCCTTTGCTGTGCGCCCCTGTAACGGTGATTCGCTTCCCCAGAGTAACAAATTTACTTCCCCAGCGAAATAGATTGCGGTATGGTGGTCGAACTGCACGGAGCAGTTCACAGCACAAGGGAGTGTTCGCATGAGGAACCAGAAGGCAAAAATCGGAGCCGCGAGCATCGCGCTCGCCGCACTCGCACTCACCGGTTGCGCATCCGGCGCGCCGTCATCAGACGATGGGGGGACCGCTGCTCCCGACACGTTGCGGGTGGGGATCTTCCACCCCGACGTGACGTTCGCCGCCTTCTACGCGGCCACTGGTGAGGATGGTGCGCTCACCAAAGCCCTGGAGGATAACGGGGTCGAACTTCAGATCGAGTACATCCCCTCGGGCTCAAATCTCATGGCCGCCCTGAACGGCGGCACCCTGGATGCGGCTCTGGTCCCCGCCACCGCCCTGCTGGCTGTCAGCAGCCAGGGAGGCGACGTCGCTCCGCTTGCAGGTATCTACACGGGCGCGGGACAGATGATCATCGGCGCCTCTCAATACGAGGACACCCGCGGAGAAGATGTCGACGCGTTCGACGGAGCTACGTGGGCGTTCACTCGTGTCGGCAGCATCGGTCATGCCGTGGCCCGAATGACCGCCGAGGAGGCTGGCCTGGACTGGGCGGACCAGACAGAACTTCCGCTGGGAAGCGGATCCGAAGCCCAGGCGGTGCTCGAGACGAATCGAGCGGACATCCTCGTCACCTCGCCCGTGAACGCGGCCCGCGCCGTCGAGAGCGGTGTCGGCTACTTGGTCGCCAATAGCGAAGCGGACGAAGATGCCCCCCTGGGGATGGCCTTGAACACCGTACTCGCTGTCAACGGAGGCTTCGAAAAGAAATATCCGGAGTTCTCGCAGGTGCTCACTACCGGCGTGCTGGATGGACTAGTCGAATTGAAGGACCTGACCGATCCCGAAGAAGCACTTGCCTTGATGCCCCCCGAATTCGTGGAGGCCGTCAGCGACAGCTGGGACCTCCAGTGGGAGTATGCACACGCCGGGATCCAGCGCGCCGGCGGCGTGTTCACGGAGACCGAAGTCGAACAGGGCGTGGAATCGGCCCTGCTTTCTGCTGCGGTACCCGAGGACTTCAAACTCGACGAGACGTTCTTCGACAACACCTACGCCCGCGCCGCATTCGACGCGCTCGGTGTCGAGATCCCGGAAGGGGCATTGTGACTGACGCCATCGCACGAGCGGAGACCAAGACCGTGAGCAACAGCCAGCATCCAGGCGCGCCAGCGCCGGCAGTCGAGCTCATAGACGTCTCGCAGACGTTCAGGACGAAGTCAGGTCCCCACCTCGCGGTACGTGACATCGACCTCACCGTCAACGAGGGCGAGTTCGTATCAGTCGTGGGCCCGTCGGGGTGTGGAAAATCCACGATCCTGTACATGGTTGCGGGTCTGCGCCCGCCCACGAGCGGCGAGGTTCATGTGCTCGGAAAACGAGTGACTGCTCAGACCGGTCCCGACCTGGACGTCGGGTTCGTGTTCCAGAAGGACGCAGTGCTCCCCTGGAAGACGGCTCTTCAAAACGTCGCGCTCGGTCTGCGCTATCGCGGCGCCTCAAAGCGATCCGCCGAAGCCGACGCAACCGAGTGGCTCGCCCGAGTGGGACTGGCGGGCTTTGGCGATCGCTATCCTGCCCAACTCTCTGGCGGAATGCGCAAGCGAGTGGCGATTGCAGCATCGCTCGTTCTCACCCCGAAAGTGCTGCTGATGGACGAGCCCTTCAGCGCACTCGACGCACAGACCCGGATGATCATGGAGAACGACCTGCTGAGCATCTGGGAGGAGACGAAGCAGACCGTCATTTTCGTCACACACGATCTTGAAGAGGCTGTCGGGCTGTCCGATCGTGTGATCACAATGACAGCCGGACCTGGCACGATTCTGTCGGATCGGGCCAGCGGGCTCCCGCGGCCACGTGACCTCCAAGAGGTACGTTTCGAGCCGGCATTCACTCGCCTTCACGAAATGCTGTGGGAGGACCTCAGGGAACAGGTCCAGATCGCCAGTTCCCGAGCGTCCGCGGCCGGAGTCGGCGATGGGAACTGAGACCCGCGCCATCGCGGTCGAAGTCCCACCACGGTCCGCCGTTGGAAAGATCGTCGGCATCCAGTTCGCCATCGGTGCCGCGTTCGTCCTCATCTGGCAGCTCATCGGCGAGGTGCCGGGCGTTGCGACGCTGATTGGGACGCCGCTCGGAACGCTCGCGCAACTGGGAGAGTGGGTCTTCGATCCCGAGTTCTGGGGAAATGTCGCCACGACGGTGATGAACGCGTTCGTCGGATTCCTCATCGGCGTGATCGGAGCATGCGTGTTCCTCGCGCTGACCTACCCGATACGGCTGGTGCGACGCTTCGTCAGTCCCTTCCTCGCGGTATTGAACGCCGTGCCGAGGGTCGCGCTCGCCCCGCTGTTCATCGTCTGGTTCGGCATCGGATCCGGGTCGAGCATCGCATTCGTGGTCGCCATGATCTTCCTGATGATCTACATCAACATCTTCACGGGCTTGTCCACCATCGACCAGGTTTATGTGCACAACGCTCAGATGTTGGGCGCTCGTGGTTGGCAGCTGGCTCAGTCCGTGTATATCCCCGCCGTCGGCACGTGGATCATGTCCAGCCTGAGACTGGCGGCGATCTGGTCTGTGCTGGGGGCCGCCGTCGCTGAGTATCTCGCGGGCTCTCGCGGATTGGGCGGTTACCTCGCCCGCGGTGGTGTGCTCGGGGAACCCGACATGCTGATCGCCGCAGCCATCGTGATCGCGATCATCTCGCTCATCGCGGACGCTCTGCTCTCGAGACTTGAGAAGCGCTACGCCAGATGGAGGTTGTTCTGATGTCTCGTGTGTGGCTCGTGATCTCGCAGGTCCTCTTCGTCGTGGCGATCCTCGTCGGGTGGGAGTTGGCGGCGTCAACGGGCGTGCTCAATTCGTTCCTGGTCGGTCAACCGTCCAAGATTGCCCAGCAGCTGGGTCTGTGGATTGCTGACGGAAGCATCTGGTTCAACACCGGCGCGACCGTCTTCACCACCTTCCTCGGATATGTCGCAGCTCTGGTCGTCGGTGTGATCATCGGGTCGTTCATCGGATCGAGCGCCATGATGGAAAAGATCGCGGCGCCGTTCCTCTCGTTCTGGCAAGGGTTCCCGCGACTCGTTTTCTATCCGTTCTTCGCCGTGATGCTCGGCTACTCGATCGCGTCGCGTGCTGTGCATGTTGCGTTCGTGATCGTGTTCGTGATCATCGTCGCGACCGCAACCGGCGTCGCCAGCGCCGATCGCGACGTTCGGCAGCACGCACGCATACTGGGCGCCAGCCCGACCCGCATTTTCGTAGATGTCGACCTTCCGTCTGCCACCGCGTGGATCGCCGCATCCGCTCGGGTCACATTCGGGTTGGCGATTCAAGCAGCGATCGTTGCTGAGTTCACCGGGGCACAGAACGGCCTCGGCTACCTCATGGTCCTCGGCCAGAACAGCTTCAACGTCAACGTGATCTGGGCTGCTACGAGCATCGCGGTCTTCGTCGCGTTCGCCATAGACATGCTCATCGTCCGCTCACAGCGGTACTTCGACCGATGGGCTGTTCGGGCCGATTCGGCTTGACAGCGAAGGAGATCTCATGGACACCCGAACTGATCTGACCAACGAGTTCGACCCCACGTATGTCGAAACGTTTGACAACACTCACGAGTACTACACCGATCTTCGCAACAACACACCAGTGGCGCACAGCGACAAGTTCGGCGGGTTCTGGGCCGTGTTCAAGTACGACGACATCATTCGAGTGCAAACCGAGAGTGTCTTCAGTACGTCGGAGAAAAACGTGGTGCCGCCGGCGACGCGCAATCAAGGCAAGCGCCCGCCCCTGCACTTCGATCCGCCTGAGCATGACATGTATAGGCGACCCATCACGCCGGTCTTCCGCAAGTCACGGATGGACGCGCTTGAACCGGATTTGCGCCGATTTGCGAACGAGCTCTTGGACCCCCTCGTCGCCCAGAGCGACTTCGATTTCACGAAGGATTTTGCCGAGTACTTTGCGGCGCTCTCGTTCGGTCTCATCCTGAAACTGCCTCTCGAGAAGATGATGCAGTCGCGCAAGGTGCAAGTGGAGTACTACCGCTCTCAGTTGGCCATGGACAAGCCGAAGGTAGAAGCCGCCAGCGACGAGCTGTATGCGATCGCTCGCGAGCTCGTCGATGATCGCCGAGAGAACCCGGGTGACCCTGATGAAGACCTGATCTCGGCACTCATTCTTGCCGGTGACCGGGGCCCAGTCATCTCGGACGACATGGTCGTCGCCAGCATCCGTCAGTTCTTGTCCGCTTCGCAAGCCGCACCGGGTGCGGTGCTCGGCAGCGTCATCGTTCATCTCTCGCGCGATCAAGAATTGCAGAGCCGATTGCGCGAAGATCCCGCTTTGATTCCGGATGCGATAGAGGAGTTCTTGCGCCTGTACGCGCCCTATCGGGTGTTCGCTCGGGCTCCGATTCGTGATGTCGAGATCGGCGGTCGAATCGTCCTGGCCGGCGAACCGATTGCGATGATGTTCCCGTCAGCGAACCGAGACGAGGCGATTTTCGAGAATCCGCACGAGTTCCAGATCGATCGGAAGCCCAACAAGCACATCGCCTTTGGAAGAGGACCGCACCGATGCCCCGCGGCTGCCCTCGCTCGCGCAGAACTACGCATCGCGATGGAAGCGATCCTGGAGAAGACCGCGTCCATCGAGTTGGCCGGTGAGGTCGTCATGTCGGGGTGGCTCGAGTTCGGTCCGTCTTCGACACCGATTCGCGTCACACCGGCGACATCGCATCCCCGCTGATCACAAGCTGATCATCGGGGGGCCGCCGGTAGGCATTGACTCCCGGCCCGTCGTGCAGTGCGATGACCGGTGTTCGGTGTCCGTGGCATTGGTCGCCGGAGCTCAGCGGAACTCAGGCGTTTCGCGGGGCACGAGGGAGAGCGGGACCGAACGCGGCCCATACTCCAGCCAGTTCATCATCTTGATGTCTCCAGAGAGCTCGAAGGTTTCTGTCGACTCGAGGAGTGTTCGCAACGCGATCGCAATCTCGCGTCGTCCCATTGCCGCGGCGGGGCACTTGTGGGGTCCGCGCCCGAAGGCCAGGTGTGAGTTCCCTTTACGATTCAGTTTGAAGACATCCGGATCCTCGAACACCCGCCCATCCCGATTGCCGGATGGGAAGAGCATTGCAACGGGCTCTCCTTCACGGACCAGTCGACCGTGGACCACGACGTCTTCAGACGCGGTTCGAGCAAACACCCGATAGGGCGAATGCAGCCGGAGCAGTTCCTCGATCGCTGCGGGAAGCTCTTCCGGATGCGTGCGTAGATACGCCTGCAGCGACTGGTCGAGTGCGAGGTGAGCGATGCTGCTTCCGATGACCGCTTGGGGGGCACCCATTCCGGCAACGATCAGCTGCCGGACCGTGGCGATCGCGGTCGTCTCAGTGATGGCAGTGTTGGGATCGAGTGCAGCGGCGTGGAGGCTGGCAACCAGGTCGGTTGAGGGATCGGGGCGTTGAGACAACCGAGCACGGTACACGTTCTCCGCGATGACATAGAGCTCGGCGCTGCACTCGCCGACGACCTGTTCGTCCATGTCCTGAATGGCGAAGGTGTAGCGCACGCCGACCGTGCGAATGTGGTGGGCGAGGTCTGCGGAAACGCCAAGCAACGAGGCGAAACAGTCGACGACGAATGGCGCGGCGAGGTCTTGAACCGCGTCCGCATGGCCGCGTTCCAGCATCGCGGCGATGAGTGTCGTTGCGCTTGCCTGGAACGATTCCTCGTGAGCGCGGAGGTTCACGCGTCGGAAGATCGGATCGATTGCGGCGCGATACTCGCCATGCTCGGGAGGGTCGTAATGACCAGGCGGCCTTCGGGTCGCTCGAGGCACGCGGGGGACTACGTTCTGGATGGATGTGATGAATCGCTCGTCGTTGGCCAGGTTCACGATGTCGTCGTACGTGGTGACCGCCCAGAAGCCGCCATACTCGTGGCTCCATGGAAAGGGGTTGGCGCGTCGCAGTTCCGCGTAATCGGCGTGCGCGCTTCCGAAGGTCTCATCGGTAGCGGGCGTCCACTCCGACGCTCTGTGGTCCCGCTCGGGGGTCTCGAGCGCGGGTTGCGGTGCTGTCATGACCATCGTGTCCTTCGTTGGATGAGATGCGTTTGACCGGCGCACAGCCAGAGCATCGCACACGTCTGCCTGGACATCTTAGCGCAACTAGTTCGCGAGCGAAGTACTTTTCAGATTAGGTGGATCAGATCGATCCCACCTCGTGTCTGCTGGGTCCGCACAAGAATCTGCGGTGGTCTCTGGCTAGTCGGTGATCTTATTGTCGTTTCGTATCAGGTCGATGGTCTCGAGGATGTGGCGCGCCATCGCCTCGCGTGCGCCGAGCGAGTCTCCGGCAATAATGGCCCGCCGAATCTCCTCGTGGTCGTCGTGGCGTGAATGTGTGGCCGACGCAAGCGGCTGAGATGCGCCAGCCGTGTTGATCAGGAAATCGCTGAGATCCCACATGCGTCGGCTGGTCTCGACCATGATCCGAGATCCTGACATCTCGTGGATCTTGGCGTGGAAGTCACGGTTCAGGACGCGATATTGTCGCGCCCGCACGTCCGGGTCCGGGTGACTTCGCAGAGTTCCGATCCTGATCGAGATCTCTTCGAGCTCATATAGTTGCGCATCAACACGGCGTTCGGCGGCAGCCGCCGCGATCGCCCCTTCGAAGCCGGCGAACATGTCATAGAAGTCGGCGATCTCGCGAACCGGGTAGACAGACGTCACGCATCCGACCTGCGGAATGATGTCCACCAAACCGTCGGCAGATAGCAGGCGAAGGGCTTCCATTACGGGCTGCTTGCTGACGGACAGCTCCGTTCGGAGCGCTTCGACCGAGATTCGCGAGCCTTGCGCATACCCGCCAGACACCAGTCGTTCGCGCAGCGTTTCGTATATCGAGTTGGCCATGCGGCCCGTGTTGCGAGACTGCACGAGACTCATCGCTCGACACCCTTCTGTCGCCCACACAGAATCGTGAGACAGCGAAAAACTAGCATGCCACCGCCCTGGTAGGCCGTGGGTTTCGCTGAAAACACGCCGGGGGTAGTGCCCGATTACGGGCCCGAATCGCACATTGGTTGCGAAAAGACGCCAGCACTGTGATACTAAAGAAGTTCGCTGGCGAACTAAAAATGTCACGTCGGAGTGTCATCACGAGACGGCGCGTGGCCAGTTTCCGGTCGCGCTTTGCCGGGCACGCGACTGATGCTGTCGGATCGGCTCGTCCGCCACCACCCATCGCATCTCAAGGATCGGATAACAAATGGCTGTCGCAACGCTCACCATGTCTCACAGTCCGCTGCTGGATTTCGTCGATCCCCCTCAGGACGTCACAGACGACGTCGAGGGCGCGTTCGCGCACGCTCGGGCGTTCGCCGAGGAGTTCGCTCCTGATCTCGTGATCAGCTTCGCGCCGGACCATTACAACGGCTTCTTCTACGACATCATGCCCAGTTTTGCCGTGGGCCTCGAGGCGGAATCGATCGGCGACTTCGGTACGCACGCCGGACGGCTGAGCGTCGAGTCGATCACCGCCGCTTCGCTGGCCCAGTATGTGCTGAACAAAGATGTCGATCTCACAGTCTCCCTGGACATGCAGGTTGATCACGGTGCTGTGCAGCCTCTCGAAATCGTGTTCGGTGGTATCGACCGCGTGCCCGTCATCCCGATCTTCATCAACTCGGTGGCACCGCCGTTCGGCCCCGTCCGACGCGTGCGCCGACTTGGTGCGGCGATTGGATCGTTCGTCAAAGAGCACCTCAGCGACCGCCGCGTACTCCTGGTGGGCTCCGGTGGGCTGTCCCACGAGCCCCCCGTCCCCCAGATCGCCACCGCTGATGCGGCACTCCGCGCATCTCTCCTCGGTGGCGGACGGAATCTCAGTCCTGAGGGACGAGCAGCGCGAGAGGAGCGCGTCATCACGGCTGCCCACGCATTCGCTGCGGGGACGAGCACCCTGAAGCCGCTGGCTCCCGAGTGGGACCGTGCCTTCCTGGATCTGATCACCGATGGTCGCCTCGAAGACCTTGATGCGTGGACACCCGATGAGATGACGGAAGTTGCCGGCAACTCATCTCACGAAGTCCGTACCTGGATCGCCGCGTATTCGGCACTAGCCGAGTTCGGGCCGTATTCGGTGGACTACGCGTTCTACCGTCCGATCCCCGAGTACATCGCGGGATTTGGCGTCACAACGGCCGTTTTGGCGTAGCCGCCCGCACCTCTTGCCTCCAGCAAACTGGCATGCTAGCATGCCAAGAGCAGCCGACAAGAGGCCGCGACCCATCCGCCTCAAAGGAGAAGCAGGAGCAAGAAATGGTGACGGAAACCCGCAAGACCTCTCCCATTAAGGTCGCTACGGCGAGCTTCATCGGAACAGGCATCGAGTATTACGACTTCTTCATCTACGGCACTGCCGCGGCTCTGGTGTTCCCGAGGGTCTTCTTCCCCGAAGCCACACCGCTGATGGGTACGCTGCTGGCCTTCGCGACCTTCGGCGTCGGATTCTTCGCTCGACCCATCGGTGGTGTGGTGTTCGGCCATTTCGGTGACCGCGTGGGACGCAAGCGCATGCTTGTACTGTCGCTCATCGGAATGGGCACCGCGACCTTCCTCATGGGGCTGCTTCCGGGCTACGCGCTCATCGGCTTGTGGGCGCCAATCCTGCTGATCCTCCTCCGCCTGCTGCAGGGCTTTTGCGTCGGCGGGGAGTGGGGCGGCGCCGTTCTCATGGCGGTCGAGCATGCTCCTGCGGGCCGCCGGGGCTTCTTCGGCGCGTTCCCACAGATGGGCGCGCCCGGCGGCGTGGCGCTGGCCACGCTGGCCTTCTTGATCGTCGCCCAGCTCCCCGACGATCAGTTCCTCATCTGGGGCTGGCGGATCCCGTTCCTGCTCAGCGCGGCGCTGGTCGCCGTCGGACTGGTGATCCGTCTCACCATCGGTGAGAGCCCAGAATTCGAAAAGGTACGCCAACTCCAGGAACGAGTACGCGTACCTGCAGTCGTCGCTTTCCGGACGCACTCCAAGCAGATCTTCCTTGTGGCCGGCATCTACCTCAGCCAGGGTGTGTTCGCCTACATCTGCATGTCCTACTTCGTTCAGTATGGGACCGCAGTCGTGGGCCTGGACAGGACCGGGGTGCTGCTGTCGGTATTTGCTGCGGGAGTGGTCGCGACCATCCTCTATGCCGTCTTTGGCGCAGTGTCTGACGTGTGGGGCCGCAAGACGACCTACACGGTCGGCGCGGTCGCGATGGCGGTCACGATCGGGCCTGCGCTCCTGCTGATCAACACTGGGCAGATCTGGCTGTTCGCCGTCGCCCTGATTGGAGTGTTCGGACTCGCGATGGCTCCGGCGGGCGGCGCCACCGGCGCGCTGTTCTCATTGCTGTTCAGCCCAGAGGTCCGGTACTCCGGCGCCTCGATCGGTTACACCATCTCGCAGATCCTCGGATCCGCGTTCGCTCCACTCATCGCCGCCGCGCTGTACGGAGCGTTCCAAAGCACCATTCCGCTGTTCATCTATCTCCTAGCCGTATCGCTGATCTCGATCACCTCGCTGGTGCTCGTCGGCGGGCCATGGGGACGTCGAGAAGCTCAGCGTCAGAATGCCGCCGCATCGAGTTCGACGGTCGAACTGACCTACGCGCGGTGACGCCAGACGACCACTGAAGGAGAATCATGTCCGTTCCTGAAGAATTCGACACAGACGTCCTCATCGTCGGCCTGGGCCCGATGGGAGCTACCACTGCGCTGGCGCTCGCAACGTACGGCATCAAGGTGCACGCGATCTCTCGGCAGAACTGGTTGGCCGACACCCCCCGCGCGCACATCACGAATCTTCGCGCGGCGGAGGTGCTACGCAGCCTCGGGATCGAAGAGGAGATCAAGCAGCAGGCGACTCCTTGGGAGTGGATGGGCGACACGCTCTTCACCACCAGCCTCATGGGTCCCGAGATCGCCCGCATGCGGACCTGGGGCACAGGGGACGACCGATCGGGTGACTACCTTCGTGCCAGCCCGTCGAGCATGGTCGACATACCCCAGACCCTGGTCGAACCGATCCTGGTAAACGCTGCCGCGCGACGCGGTGCCGTGATCTCGTTCAATACTGAATACCGGTCAAGCGTGCAAGACGCCGATGGTGTCACCGTCACGCTCGCCAATCGGCTCACCGGTGTGGTGTACACGCAGCGCGTCAGGTACCTCGTCGGTGCCGACGGAGCCAAGTCTCGCGTCATGCAGGATGCCGGGCTGAGCGTGGAGGGTGAACTGGCCCGCGCCGGTACCGTTTACGCCCAGTTCAAGGGTGAACTCGGGCAGTACGTGGCACACCGTCCCAGCATCCTCAACTGGATCGTCAACACAGACGCTGCGGTAGGTGAGATCGGCCTCGGCCTGCTCCGCGCGGTCTCCCCGTGGGACGAGTGGATCGCCGGCTGGGGATTCGACATCACCAAGGGAGACCCCGACCTGACCCACGAAACCGCGATCGCTCGTATCCGCGCGTACGTCGGCGACCCGGACTTCGAGCCCGAGATCGTCTCCGTCGGGCCCTGGTACGTCAACGAGGCATACGCGCCGACATACTCGGCAGGTCGCATCTTCTGTGGTGGCGACGCGACTCACCGGCATCCGCCCTCGAGCGGACTCGGTTCGAACACATGCATCCAGGACGCCTTCAATCTGGCGTGGAAGCTCGCGTACGTCATCGACGGCGTTGCGGCACCCGCGCTGCTGGACAGCTACACCGATGAGCGCGCGCCGGTCGGGCGACAGATCGTCGAACGAGCCAATCAGTCACGACGTGACTATGCT
Organism: Microbacterium pumilum; assembly: GCF_039530225.1. NCBI lineage: Bacteria > Bacillati > Actinomycetota > Actinomycetes > Micrococcales > Microbacteriaceae > Microbacterium > Microbacterium pumilum. The sequence goes on along the minus strand of NZ_BAAAOH010000001.1, from coordinate 4,130,437 downwards.
CCGATCCGCGAAGCACTCGCCGCCGACCAAACAGGTGGAGCAAGCGGCCTGGAAAAACTGCGTGAACCCACCCCCGCCGGTGCGCGCGCACGGAGGGCGCTCGAGAAGGCGATCGAACTCAAGAACCAGGAGTTCAACGCGCAGGGGACAGAGATGAACCAGCGCTACACGTCCGCAGCGGTGATCCCGGACGAAGACGCCGTCGAGGAGGTCTGGCTGCGCGATCGGGGCCTCTACGTGCAACCGACGACTCGACCTGGCGCCAAGATTCCCCACGCATGGTTGGTGGGTAAGGATGGCCGCCGCGTCTCGACGCTCGACATCGTAGGAGAGGGTGCGCTGACGCTGATCACGGGCCTCACGGGTGGAGCATGGGCCGCCGCCGCAGCACGGCTCGATCATCCACGGTTGCGCGTCATAGTGATCGGGGAGCCTGGCGTCGAAGACCTGTATTTCGAGTGGCAGCGCAGTCGAGAGGTCGAAGAGGACGGTGCCGTCCTGGTGCGTCCGGATGGCGTTGTCGCATGGCGATCCTTCGTCGGCGCGACAGATGCCGATGAGGCCTCCACCAAGCTCGAAGACGTTCTCGCGCATGTGCTGGGCGCACGTGTGCTCGCCCCGACAAATTGATTGGTGCACCGAATGGAAACCATCCTGAACGACCCGCAGACGATTCCCGCCAACGCGCGAGAACTCCAGGCGGCGCGTGCTCTGCTCGACGCCGGGCGCACGGCATCGGCCATTGACCCCGTGCGTGATGTGATCCCAGACATCGCCGGCGCCTACCGCGTACAGGAGCTGGTGCTATCCCGAAAGGAGTCGGCGAACAACAGGCGAACTGGGCGCAAAGTCGGACTCACGTCCATCGCGGTGCAGACGCAGTTGGGCGTGGACCAACCCGATTTCGGTGTGCTCCTCGAAGACATGCACGTCGCCGACGGCGGCGAGATCGACCTCGCCAAACTCATCGCGCCGAAGATTGAAGCCGAGGTCGCTTTCGTCCTCAAATCGGACGTGCTCGGAACCGAGCTGTCCGACGTCGTCGCAGCAGTCGACTATGCCGTCGCGGCGCTAGAGATCGTAGACAGCAGGGTACGGAACTGGGACATCACGATCGTCGACACCATCGCCGATAACGCGTCGAGCGCTCAGTACGTCCTCGGCGAACGCCGTCTCACGTTGGACGAGTTCGTCCCGCGCGACGTCTCGATGACCCTGCACGTCAACGGGACAGGGGCCTCTGAGGGTAAGGGCATCGCGTGCCTGGGAGACCCGCTCAATGCACTGCTGTGGGTTGCTCGGACCGCGGCAGCAATCGGCCAGCCTTTGCGCGCGGGTGAAGTCGTACTCTCCGGCGCGCTGGGACCAATGGTCCCGCTCAATAGCGGGGACAACATATCTGCAAGCATCGGCCCGCTGGGCGTGGTGTCTGCCACCTGCGGGATGGAGAAGTAGATGGGTAAGAAGGCAGCTGTCATCGGGTCGGGCAACATCGGCACCGACTTGATGTTCAAGATCATCCGACTAAGCGAGACCCTTGAGTTCTCAGTGATGGTTGGCATCGACCCGAACTCCGATGGCCTCGCACGCGCGTCTCGCCTGGGATACGAAGTCACATCCGACGGTGTAGACGGGCTCATCGCCTCGCCACAGTTTGACGACATCGAGGTAATCTTCGATGCGACCTCAGCATCTGCGCACAAGCACAATGCCGCGAAACTCGCGCCATACGGCAAGCGGCTCGTCGACCTGACACCTGCAGCGATTGGCCCGTACGTGGTTCCCGCCGTCAACCTGGACGCGCATCTCGACGCCGCGAACGTCAACATGGTGACCTGTGGAGGCCAAGCAACGATTCCGGTCGTCGCCGCCATCTCCGCGATCACCCCGGTCCTCTACGGCGAGATCGTCGCATCGATTTCCTCAAAGTCAGCCGGTCCGGGGACGCGCGCGAACATCGACGAGTTCACCGAAACGACATCGCGAGCCATCGAAGAGGTGGGTGGTGCCGCGCGCGGGAAGGCCATCATCGTGCTCAACCCGGCCGAACCGCCAGTGATCATGCGGGACACGGTCTTGGCAATCGTCGGCAAACTGGACGTCGACGCACGTGAGGGCGTCGCACAGTCCGTGCGATCGTACGTTGACGCTGTCGCAAAGTACGTCCCGGGCTACCGGCTCAAGCAGGTCGTCCAGTTCTCCGACGAAGGCAGCGAACTTGACGGGCTTGTGCCAGCACAGCTCAGAACAGACTCCTATACCAAGGTGAGCGTCTACCTCGAGGTCGAAGGAGCCGCAATGTACCTTCCTGCCTACGCAGGAAACCTCGACATCATGACGTCCGCCGCCCTGCGAGTCGCTGAGCGACTCGTGGATTCGGACACAAGCCGCGTAGAGGAGAAGGTCGCGTGAGCACCCCCACCGAACGGACCCCCGCCCACGTCTATCTGCAGGACGTCACGCTGCGCGACGGCATGCACGCGATCCGGCACCGGATCTCGCCGGACCAGGTTGGTCGCATCGCCGCCGCCCTCGACCAGGCCGGCGTCGACGCCATCGAGGTGTCGCACGGCGATGGATTGGCAGGATCCAGCCTTACATACGGGGCGGGAAGCAACACCGACTGGGAGTGGATCGAAGCCGCCGCTTCGTCGATCAACGACGCCGTGTTGACGACTCTGATCTTGCCCGGGATCGGCACCGTTCATGACCTCAAGCGCGCCTTCGAGCTCGGGGTGCGTTCTGTGCGCGTCGCCACCCACTGCACCGAAGCCGACGTTTCGGCCCAGCACATCGGAGCTGCCCGCGAACTGGGGATGGACGTCTCCGGGTTCTTGATGATGTCCCATCTCTCGGATCCTGCATCGCTCGCGAAGCAGGCAAAACTCATGGAGTCTTATGGCGCACACTGCATCTACGTCACCGACTCCGGGGGCCGTCTCACTATGGACGGCGTGCGAGGTCGGGTCCGTGCATATCGCGAGGTGCTGGATGCCGACACCCAGATTGGCATCCACGCGCATCAGAATCTCTCACTCGCGGTCGCGAACTCAGTCGTTGCCGTAGAGGAAGGCGCGTACCGGGTCGACGCGTCCCTAGCCGGTCATGGTGCCGGTGCCGGGAACACTCCCATCGAACCGTTTGTCGCCGTCGCGCGCCTCAACAATTGGGACATATCCGCTGACCTGTTTGCCCTTCAGGACGCGGCCGATGACATCATCCGACCGCTGCAAGATCGCCCCGTACAGGTGGACAGGGAGACCTTGACCCTCGGCTACTCCGGTGTGTATTCGAGTTTCCTCCGTCATGCCGAGCGTGCCGCGCAGACCTACGACCTGGACACGAGAGACATCCTCGTTCGCGTTGGTGAACGCGCTTTGATCGGCGGCCAGGAAGACATGATCGTCGACGTCGCCCTCGACTTGGTCGCAGAACGCAAGGAAAGGGTATCCGCATGACCGAGCATCCGTACACCAGTGTCTGGAGCGACCTGAGTCAGGTGTCCTTCTCGCAGGGTTTCCTCCAGTCCGGTCCCTACCGCACCCGGTATCTCCACGCCGGCGAACCGGGCAAGCCCGTGCTGCTACTTGCGCACGGCATCACCGGCCATGCCGAAGCCTATGTGCGCAATCTCGCTGCGCATGCGGAGCACTTCGATGTGTGGGCATTCGACTTCATCGGGCACGGGTACTCGTCCAAGCCGGAACATCCCCTCGAGATCCCCCATTATCTCGACCAGGTGACTGCGATTCTCGATACCCTTGAGGCTGACACCGCCTACTTCTCCGGTGAGTCCCTCGGAGGTTGGGTCACCGCCAAGTTCGCGCAGCTGTATCCGGACCGCGTCGAGCGGATCGTCCTGAATACCATGGGTGGCACCATGGCCAACCCAGTCGTGATGGAGCGCCTCTACACACTGTCTATGGAGGCGGCGAACGACCCCAGCTGGGAGCGTGTGAAGGCCCGTCTCGAGTGGTTGATGGCCGATCCCGCGATGGTCACCGATGACCTCATCCGTACGCGCCAGCAGATCTTCCAACAGCCTGACTGGAAGATGGCGTGCGAGATGAACATGGCTTTGCAAGATCTCGAGACGCGGAAGAGGAACATGATCACCGATGATGACCTGCGCGAGATCAAGGTCCCGGCACTCGTTGTGTGGACCACGAAGGATCCGTCCGGCCCGGTCGACGAGGGCCGTCGCATCGCTTCGTTGATTCCGAACGGTCGGCTTGCCGTCATCGAGAACGCCGGTCACTGGCCCCAGTACGAGCAGACCGAAGTCTTCAACCGAATCCAACTCGACTTCCTGCTCGATCGCGGCGATGCCGACAAGGCGGTTGGCGCATGACCATCTCCGACCGGTACGACCCCGGACCCCAACTCGCTCACGCGGGAACCATTGACCTGGGCACTAAGAACCTCGAACGATCGTTGTGGTTTTTCCGTGACATCCTGGGCATGGAAGAGGTCGAGCGGGTGGGGGACACGGCCTACCTCCGCGCGTACCAGGAACTCGGCCACCACTCGCTCGTGCTCACCCAGCAGGACGACGCGATCGTCAACTCCTACGGCTTCCGCGTCAAGCGACCCCAGGATGTCGAGCTGTTCAATGAGGAATTGCAACGGCTCGAGGTTGAGACGGTCGAGGTGCCTGCAGGCAGCGAGCGCGGCCGTGGCACTGCGGTTCGGTTCCTGGTGCCTGGAGGAGACCACCCGTTTGAGCTGTATTACGACATGGACCGCCCCCAGGCCGCCGAAGGGCTGCGATCCAAGCTCCCCTCGAACAGCTCGACGCGGCGCGGTCTCGGCGTCCGGCGGCTGGATCACTTCAACGTGCAGACTTCGCCGTCCACGATCAACGAGGCAGAGCAGTGGGTGCGCGAGAACCTTGGATTCAAACGACGTGAGTTCGCTTACCTTCCCGACAGCCCAAGTACCGTCATGGCGTCGTGGATGTCGGTAACGCCGCAGATGCATGATCTTGCGATCGTCGCGAACCGCGATGAGAAGTCCGGCCAGCTCCACCACCTCGCTTACAACCTCGAGAACATGTCGGATGCGCTCACTGCGGCCGACATCCTTCGCGATCTTGACGTCTCTTTCGGCGTCGGACCAGGCAAGCACGGAATCGGCCAGGCGATGTATCTCTACGTCCACGACCCCGGTTCCGATCACCGCGTGGAGCTCTACGCAGGGGGCTACCTGATCTTCGAGCCTGATTGGGAGCCGATCGAGTGGAAGCCGGTCGACTTTCCCGAAGGACTCACGTGGTATGGCGATCCGATCGATGTCTCGCCGGGCAGCCGTGGTCGCGACACGACGGGCAGCGCCAGCCTCTAGCCCTCGCCTCGCGCAAGAGAGGCGGCGTGGTGGGTACGGCGAGTTAGCCTCAGGACCCGCGCCGGCGCGAATCAGACGAACCGCGAGGATGCCGTACCCGGTGTGTAGCGCCGACCAGGAGTGTCGCAATACAAACCCCCATGATCGTCTCCCACAAGCGTGCCTGCAGCAACTCTGCGACGGGATATCGCTCGACTCCCAGCAGACTCATCTCAATGATCGCCGGCGTGACGAACAACATCGCCAACGAGTAATTGCGCGCGATCACCAGCTCGGTACCCACCAGGAGGGCTGCGATCACGAGGAGTGTGGCTATCGGACTAAGCGAAAAGGCCGACAGGACAAGCGCGATCAGCAGGCCGACGGCAGTACCCACCAATCGGTGGACCGCGCGCAGCAACTGCGCGGCCGAATACATGCCCACGATGGGAACGACGGCCGCCACGACCGCCCAGTACGGATTCGGAAACCCGAGCATCACCGCCAGCAGACCGGAGAGCAGCCCGCCGACCATGCATACCGTCGCGTGGGTGATACTCACGCGCGACGATGGAGTTGGGGATGCTGGCACGTGAGCGTTTCCACTCGGGTTGCGCGCCGAAGCGACCGCAGCCATGCTCAGTGCGAACGCAGCGGCTAGCACAGCGGTGATGACAATCGTTCCGATGTCCGCGCCGGAAATCGACGAGGCGACTCCGAAACTGAATGTCGGGAACAGCGCGCCGCCAGGCGCCCAACGCAAGCGATCAGACAACAGGGTTGTGACGCCTGCGGTCATTGCGGCACCGCAGACGAGCACCCACGAGGGCGCTCCCGCGACAATCGCGCCGAGTGTGATGGCCAGCACGATCGCACTCGCCGCCTGCGCCTGCATGCGAACCCGTGACCACCGATTACTCGCGCGCCCGTAGACGGCGACCGTTGAGGCGAGGAGCGCGTAGGGGATCAGGTCGTCCCGGCCCAGGGACAGCAGTAGCAGGGCGGGAGCGAGTGTTGAGATCCCGAGGCGGATCGCCGGCGCATGCGCGTTGTTATGGGGGCCGATACGCGTGAGGTCGCGGACTACCGCACGGAGGGATTGAGAGATTCTCACGCTGGCGACCTTGGTCATCGTATTCACCGCGCGAAGTCCTTCGGCAGCGGGGAGGCGCAGGCTGCGCCTCCGCGCCTCCCAGATTAGCAGTTTGCATGCTTGCATGCTTGCATGCCAGTCGCTAGGGTGGTTCCCACGTCCACCGCGACGCGAAGGCTCGAGGGCCGAACTTTGACGAAGGAGTCAACTGATGAGCACAGTTACCGCAGCGGAAGTCGACATCGACGATTCTGTGACCCTGACGATGAATGCCGCACGCCTCCACGAGATCGGTGGCCGGTTCCAACTCGACGAGGTAGAGCGACCCACTCCCGGCGAGCGAGATGTCGTCATCCGAGTAGAGGCGTGCAACGTCGTCCCGAACCTCAAGAACGTCATCACGTCGTATCCCGACTGGTTCCCGTTCCTCCCCCTCCCTCAGCTGCCGGCCATCTTCGGGCTGGACTCCGCCGGCGTCGTTGTGGACGTGGGCACCCAGGTGCGGAATGTTCGCCCGGGCGACCGGGTCTATCTGAACCCCGGTCGTGACTCTGGTGATTCGCACGCATCCCGGCGGGGAGAGCGGATCAATGACCCGGCCTACACCTTCCAGGGATACTTCGGCTTCGGCGAAGGATCCCAGACGATCTTCGAGGACTATCCCCAGGGTGGATTCTGTGAGTTCCAGAAGGCGCCGGCTGACGGTCTGGTGATCCTCCCGGATGAAGTCAGTTTCGAACAGGCGTGCCGGTTCGGCTACCTCGGAACCGCGTACTCCGCGCTCCGGAAGGCCGGCGCTGGCTCCGGCACGACCGTGCTTATCAATGGTGGTACGGGCACGCTCGGCGTAGGAGCCGTACTTAATGCGCTGGCGATGGGTGCACCGAAGATCCTCGTCATGGCGCGCAACCCCGAGCTTCTGGAGCGCGTTCGCCTCCTCTCGCCGCGACGGATCGTCACGATTTCCCACGGCGAGCAGCCGATCCCCGAGTGGGTTCGCTCACACACAGACGGGCTGGGAGCCGACATCTTCATCGATGCTGTTGGTCCCGGGGCGCCGAAAGAAATCACACTCGCCGGAATCGAGTCCCTCCGTCGCGGCGGTCGCATGGTCGACATCGGAGGCATGTCAGAGGATCTTCCGCTTGAGATGTTCCGTCTGATGTGCTTCCAGATCAGCGTGATCGGATCGCTCTGGTTCTCCGTGGCTGAAGGTCAGGACATGGCTGCGATGGCGGCCGCCGGGACCCTGGATCTCTCGGTGTTCGACCACGAGGTGTTTCCGCTCTCGGCAGTCAATGAAGCTCTGGCCTCGCTAGAGAGCCGAACCGGCGGCTTTACAAACGTGGTCATCGCGCCCGGCGCAACATTCTGAGCAACAGGAGTCCATCATGACAATCGACATCGCACACGCTGCCGTCATCGCCGTCCATCTTCAGAATGACATCGTCCAGCCAGACGGCGCGTTCGGTCCCTTCTTCGCAGCCAGCGCTTCCGAACGCGGAATCGTCGAGAAAGGCGCAGCTGTGCTCGAGGCCGCACGTGCCGCCTCGCTTCCCGTCTATTACACCCGCGTGGGTTGGGATGCCGGCCACGAAACTCTCGTCACAAACTCACCTTTGATGAGCATCGTCGCCGAACACAAGTGCTTGGTGAATGGCACCTGGCAAACGGAGATCCTCGAGGCGGTCCGTCCCGGCGACCGCGACATCGTTCTCACCAACGAGCGTGTCAGCGGATTCGCCGGGAGCATTCTCGAACAGCTGCTGCGAGATCAAGGCATCAAGACCGTGGTCATCTTCGGCGTGGCTACCAACGTCTCCGTCGAGAGCACCGTGCGATCCGCCGCAGACCTCGGCTTCAACGTCGTGCTCGTGGAGGATGCGAGTTCGGCAGCCACTCAGGAGATCCATGATGCGACGATCCAATCCCTCGTGCTGCTCGCGACTATCGCAACAAGTCAAGAACTGATCGCGGACTTGGCGGTATCTGTCTGACTCGTTCGGGATCCTCGTCGAATGCAGTCTTGCCCCTGCAGGGCGGATCTTGAGCTAAAGCTTGGTCTTAGTCTAAGAAGACGATAAAGTCGGGGACTGCCAAGTCGGACGAGCGGACTGTCTCTGCGAGTACGGCCACGGCGGCTCTTGACCGAATCCGAAGATTGGAGCGTCTATGGCCCGGCGTGCGAAGTTCCCTCCAATGGCAAGACTGCTGGCAACGTTCGTGGCAGCTCTCAGTCTTTCCGTTCCGATCTCCGCTGCTGCTGCGACCACGCCTGATCAACCGCCTGTCGGGATAGTGCTGGGCCCAGGCGGCTCGTGCCTCGATGTGGCGGGGGCTGAGACCGCCGACGGAACGTCCATTCAGTTGTACGAGTGCAACGGCACACCCGCGCAGACGTGGCAGCCCTTTGCCGACGGAACATTACGAGCGCTCGGCAAGTGTCTCGACAGCGGCACGTACGGGAACTTCGGATATCTCGTTCAGCTCCGCACTTGCGACGGGAATCGTGCACAGCGTTGGATCGGCCAAGAAGATCAGCTTGCGACATCGACGGGCAATGGATGCATTACGGCGACGACCGATTCCGAACTGGGCATCCGCGGGTGCGTCGACGACGAGACCCAGCGCTTCGCTTTTCCCGTGGCCAGGGGACCGTTGGTCGGACTCGGAGGAATGTGCCTGGAGGTGGGGCCGCCAAGTGGAGCTGACGCCAGCCGCGTCAGCCTGCACACCTGTACTAATGCAGATGCGCAGTCCTGGTCACGTCCGACGGACGGCACGGTCCGATCGCTGGATAAGTGCCTCGACGTTGTTGCTGCGGGCAGTGCGAATGGCACGCGTGTTCAGGCATACCGCTGTAACGGAACTGCCGCTCAACTCTGGAATCTGCACGCCAATGGCACCTTGCTCAATCCGTCCACTGGCAAGTGCCTGGACGTAGATGGCCCGCGAGGGCGGGATGGCGCTCCCCTGCAGATCTGGGACTGCTTCAGTGGTGCGGATCAGCAGTGGGGGGCCGCCGTATGGTCGGCGCGCGACGGAGCTCGAGCGCCAGCGCAGTGGCAGTACGGCCCAGCGTCGTTCGTCGGCGCTTTGCGTGCTGATCGCGTAGGTGTGGAGTCCGGGCAGCTCTTCATCGACGGAGCGACCCAGGGCACCGTCCAGGGGCGTCACGGCACTCAAATCTCCGACGGGGCACTGCGCACGTCGGTGACGAGTGTGTCGGCCACGTGCAATGCGGTGCGACTGGATCTGGGGTCGGTGACGGCGTTCGGCGCCGCCGGTGGCGACGCGACGACCATCCCTTCCCTCACCATCCGGTTGGCCCCGGACCGCACCGAGAAGAACGCGTCACTCCGTTACTGCGCGATTGCGGTCGCGTTGAGGGCCGGCGCTAGTCCCCAGGACATTGCGCGCCGACTCAACGCCATCCTTTGAGTGCTGGCTCGACGCTATGGGCATCAGTCCGGCGATGATGCGCCTCGGGCCTTGCGCAGAAGATCGCCCGGTCGAGTTGCCAGAGGAGACAAGAAGTTGCTCCTTCTGAACTTGGGGTCATGAGCGGTTGTCGACGACGCTCGAAAACTGGACAGTAACGACGGTTGAAAAGTGAACACTCAACGATTGGAGAGTGATCACTTTGGAGGATTGGGCGCTGATCAGGAGGCTGGCGGCGGAGGGCGTGCCGAAGGCGCGTATCGCTGAGCGGTTGGGGATCTCGCGAACCACCGTCGTGAAGGCGGTGCAGTCAGATGCGCCGCCCAGATATGAGCGGCGAGCGGCCCCGACGTCGTTCTCTCCGTTCGAGGCGCGGGTGCGTGCCCTGCTTGAGAACGATCCGGAGTTGCCGGCGGTGGTGATCGCCGAGCGGGTCGAATGGCCGGGCTCGATCACGTGGTTCCGGGAGAACGTGAAACGGTTGCGACCGGAGCATCGCAGAATCGACCCTGCGGACCGATTGACCTGGGATCCCGGTGACGCGGCCCAGTGCGATCTGTGGTTCCCGCCTAAGAAGATCCCGCTCGAGGACGGCACGACAAAGCTGTTACCGGTGCTGGTGATCACACCGGCATATTCGCGATTCATCACCGCCAGGATGATCCCGACGCGCAAGACCGAGGATCTGCTGCTGGGGTCATGGGAGCTGATCCAACAGCTGGGTCGGGTTCCGCGCCGGCTGATCTGGGACAACGAGCCCGGCATCGGCCGCGGGAAGCGACACGCGACCGGGGTGGACGCGTTCATGGGAACGCTGGCGACGAAGCTCGTGCTGTTGCCACCGAAGGATCCGGAATCCAAGGGTGTCGTTGAGCGTCGCAACGGATGGTTCGAGAAGTCGTTCATGCCCGGCCGGTCGTTCACTTCACCGGCGGACTTTGACGCGCAGTTCACGGCATGGTTGGAGCGGATCAACGGCCGGGTGGTGCGCACCACGAAGGCGGCGCCGGTCGATCGATTGGACGCGGATCGGGCGGCGATGCTGCCGTTGCCGCCGATCCCGTTGCATCTGGGATGGCGGAACCGGGTCCGTCTCGGACGGGACTACTACGTCCGACTCGACACGAACGACTACTCCGTCGATCCACGGATCATCGGACGGCTCGTGGACGTGTCAGCCGACCTGGACAGGGTCAGAGTCCGCGCAGACGGGCGGGTCGTCGCCGACCACGCGCGGGTCTGGGCGCGAGGGATGACCGTCACCGATCCCGGGCACGTGGAGCTCGCAGCCCGTCTTCGAAAGCAATTCCAGCACCCTCGCGCTGTCGTCGCAGGCGATGACCTGGCCCGGGACCTGAGCGACTACGACCGAGCGTTCGGTCTCGCCGGTGAGGAGGCCGACTGATGGCATCGACGAAGACAACGGACGCCGCGAAGCAGATCACCTATCTCGCCAGCGCTCTGAAAGCACCACGGATCAACGAAGCCGCCGGCCGGATGGCTGATCAAGCACGCGACGCCGGATGGTCGTTCGAGGACTATCTCGCCGCCGTCCTCGAACGGGAAGTGAGCGCCCGCAATGCGTCCGGCGCGGAGCTGCGGATCAAAGCCGCCGGGTTCCCGGCCCGGAAGACGCTCGAGGACTTCGACTGGGATGCCCAACCCGCGAGTCGGCAGCAGATCGCGTCTCTCGCGTCGGGCGGGTTCCTGCTGGAAGCCCGCAACGTCGTGCTGCTGGGTCCCCCCGGAACCGGGAAGACCCATCTCGCGACGGCACTCGGGATCGTCGCTGCACGGCATGGGCATCGGGTGTTGTTCGCGACCGCGACGGACTGGGTCGCTCGCCTCACCGACGCGCACCGGCAGGGCCGGCTCCCGCAGGAGCTCGCCCGGTTGCGGCGCTACGGGCTGATCATCGTCGACGAGGTCGGCTACCTCCCGTTCGAGCAAGACGCCGCGAACCTGTTCTTCCAGCTCGTCTCATCTCGCTACGAACACGCGTCGCTCGTCCTCACCTCCAACCTGCCGTTCAGCGGCTGGGGCGGCGTCTTCGGCGACCAAGCAGTCGCCGCCGCGATGATCGACCGAATCGTCCACCACGCCGACGTCCTCACCCTCAAAGGCGCCAGCTACCGGCTCCGCGGGCGAGGCATCGACAGCCTCCCCAGTATCCGCACCACCACCGACGAAACCCGTCGCTAGACTGCCCGCAACCGTTCACTTTTCAAGCGCCGAAACCGTTCAGAATTCGAGCGCCGTCGACAGCGGTCAGACCGCAGACCGAAAGACTCGTCCGTTCCCGGCCCCGTCGCAACGCGGAGCTCATTCCGGTTCATCGTCTCCCGCCACACCACAACAACTTTACGTCGCGGAAGTCGAGCTGTCAGGGAATACCGACGTCACTCGGCCTCGTCGCAGTCCTTGATATCACGGCTGGTGGGCGCGCCCACGTGGCATGAAGTTATCGAACCGAATTCCCCGTCACTGGCGCACGTCACGCGAGACAGTGCCTGAGCGCGTCAATGATGCTCGTCGCTCGGAGGTCGTCAATCGCCTCCATCTGGTTTGTGAGGAAGGCGAATCCGATGCCGAACTCTGGGTCAGCGAAAGCCGACTGGCCGCCGGCGCCATCGTGCCCGAATCCCGACCGGCCGAGGTATCGGCGAGCCTCCGAGTCGAGCTGGAATCCCATTCCCCATCGGGGCCACGGGGCCGGAACATCCCAAACGGGAGGACCTTCGCTCTGTGGGACTGTGGCGACAGCGGCGGTGGCGTCGTCGAGAAGTCGAACCCCATCTGTGTTCGTGATCGTTGATGACCAGATGCTCGCCAGTGCACGCGCCGTGGAGATTCCCCCGGCGCCCGGGATCTCTGCAGCCTGCACCGCGGGATCGTTGAAACCCTCGCCGGGGGCGACCAACTCGGGGGGCAGGGCCAAACCTAACGTCATTGCCTGCAGGCCCCAGTCGATCGTGTCCGGCTTTCGCGCGGCGGCTTGTTGTCGGGTCAGCTCGGAAAGGGTCGATCCGACCTGCATGGAAGCCACTCGGGCACTTTGGCGGCTTGGTAGCCCGATCCATGCATCCGCATTAAGCGGTGCCGCGACCAGGTCGGAGAAATACTCGCCGACGCTGCGACCGGTAATCCGCCGGATGACTTCGCCGATAAGCCAGCCATGTGTGATCGCATGGTACGCGTAGCCAGTTCCTGGCTCCCACAATGGCTCCTGTGCCCCTAATTGGCGCACAACCGTGTCCCAATGGATGATCTGACCAAGTTCGAGGGGCTCACGAGGCGCAGACAGGCCGGAGCGATGGGCCAGGAGATCCATCACCCGCACGCCGGATTTTCCCGCGACGGCGAACTCGGGCCAGTATTCCGCAACGGGAGCTTGGTAGTCGAGGAGTCCGTCCTGGACCAGTCGGGCCGCGAGTATCGACACCAATCCCTTGGTGCACGAGAAGATCACGCTCAGCGTGTCTTTCCTCCAAGGAATCCGCTGGCTTGGGTCTGCCAAGCCGCCCCAGAGATCGGCGACGACTTCGCCGCGGAAGCGGATTGCGAGCGCCGCGCCCATTTCGGGTTTTCCTCTGAAGCTGGCCTCGAACGCGTCGCGGACGGGCTCCAGTCCTGTCGCAACCGTGCCGTCTAGCTGCACATTCATGCTCTGCCCGCCCGCATTGCCAATGACGGTGCTCCGTCGTTCGCTGGCCAATCGATTGGGTGGGGGTCGGACAGCATCCCAACGAACTCGTCATTGTCGGTGTGGTTCCGAAAGGCCAGCAACACCCATTCGCCCGTTCGGTCCCGCACCAGCCGCCCGCTGTAGAGCGATTCATCGGTCAGAAGCGTCGCTTGGCCCACTGGATAGAGCGCGGTAGCCGAATCCAACTCGGCAACCCATATACCCCCCGTCTCGCCTTTGCGGGTACCGGCAAGGGTCTGACTATCGCAGGAGAAAAGGAGGACAGTGCGGTCTCCGATCAGCGTCACTTGCGGGACCTCGAGGTGAGCGAAGCCGGCTCCCGGGAGGCTCAGCGGAGGTTGCACGTGCCACGTTTCCAGATCGTGAGAGGTCGCGTGGCCGATGACGCCGCGGTCGATCTCGTCGCCTTCGTTCGCCCTTGCCGTGACCAACATGTGCCACCCGTTGCCGTCGGGGTCGGCGAATACCCACGGATCGCGCCATGCCTCTTCGGGCCAGCCGGAGTCGCCGAGCGTTTCGTACCACCGCGAGTCGGCCTGGGTGATGGGTCCGGGGGCCTTGGTCCACGTGTGGAGGTCAGTCGAGATGGCGACTCCCACGGTCTCGACGTTCGTGTGGGTGTCTGGACCGAGGAATCTTGTCCCCGTGTAGAACATCCGCCACTGCCCGTCTGGACCGCGAAGAATGCTGCCCGTCCAGGTGGCTGTCTCGTCGAAGCTTCCCTCGCTCCCGGGTTCGAGGACCACTCCGAGGTCGGTCCAGACTCTGAGGTCGCGCGATGTGGCGTGACCGATCTTCGCGTTGCGGTGGCGGAGATGCTGGTCCCCGAGCGACTTCGGCGCGTGGAGGTAGAACATATGGAACAGGTCGCCGTCGTCGGCCAGCCAGAAGTCCCACACCCAGTGGGTGTCGAGCGAAAAGGTCATCGGGTCCGGATTCTTTTTGGGGGTCGTGGCGCGTCCGAAGGACGACCGGGGAGGAAGCGGGATGGGAGTGACCAATCAGCCCTTGACCGCCCCTTGCAGGAGGGCCTGGATGAACTGACGCTGGAAGATGACGAACACGATGATCGTCGGGATGATGATGATGAGCGCGCCTGCGTTGAGGAGCGGGATGCTGCTTGAGTACTGACCTTGGAAGAACGTCAACGCGCCTGCCACCGTGCGCTTCAGCGGGTCGGCCACCAGCACGACGGGGAGCAGGAACTGATTCCAGGTCCACAGGAAGAGGAGGATCGCGAGGGCCGACATCGCTGGCCGGGCCAACGGCAGTTGAACTCGAAGGAACTCCTGCATAGTTGTGGCTCCGTCGACACGTGCGGCTTCGGAAAGCTCCGACGGCACGCCGATGAAGTGAGCCCGCATCCATACGATCCCGAAGGGCATGTACAGACCGATCAGCGGGAGGATGATCGCCCACTGGGTGTTCAGCACTCCTATGGCTTCAATCTGGTAGTAGAGAGGGATGATCAGGGCCTCGAAGGGGATGGTCAGGCCGAGGATGAGGAAGACGAAGAGGAACCGGCCACCTCGGATCCGCAGGCTTCCCAGCGCGTAGCCCGCCAAGGTCGCGAAGAGAAGGCTGATCGGGATCACGAAGATCACGATGAACAGGCTGGATCCCATTAGTTGCCAGACGTGCCCCGTCTCGAAGGCTGTCAGGAAGTTGTTCCATTGCGGATCGGTCGGCCATTTTAGACCAGTCGGGTTCTCGTTCGCCGGTTGAAGCGCGGCGGAGAACATGCTGATCAACGGAAGCAGCGTCATGGCAAGCACGACGACGAGTACCGCCCGCCCGATGTAGATCTCGGACTTGTTGACGATCATCGTTCACCCGCTCTCGCGAGCCTCTGAATGGGTAGCACGCAGATGAGCACCAGCACCATGAGAACGATCCCGAATGCCGAGGCGAGACCGACCTCGCTCTGCGTGAATCCAATGCGGTAGATGGAGATTCCTGGGACGAGTGTCGCACGGCCGGGCCCGCCCAGCGTGGTGGTGTAGATGATGTCGAAGCTGCTCAGAGCAGCGATGACGGTCAAGGTGACGAGAACGGCGATCTCCTGGCGGAGACCGGGCAAGGTGATCGTGAAGAACTCACGCCACCAGCTTGCGCCGTCTAGACGGACCGCCTCGTAGAGAGATTGGTCGATCTTGCCGATACCGGTGAGGAACAGAACGGTGCACAGCCCGGTAAGTACCCATGATCCGATGAGCCCGACGGCAGGCAAGGCGGTCTGGAAATCCCCGAGCCACGGTCTGGCCAGGAAGCCGAGGCCCACCGCGTTCAGGATCTGGTTGACCGCACCGGTCTGCGCATACATCCACGACCAGGCGATGCCCGCTGCGGCGAGCGGGATGATTTGGGGTAGGAACAATACTGTCTGCGATGCGCTCGAGGCGAATCCAGGTTTCATCGATCGGATGAGCGTCGCTAGCATGAGCCCCGAGCAAACGGGGATGATCGTGAAGAACGCGATCAAGAAGAATGCGTTGCGGATCGATCCGAGCAATGTCGGGTCGGTGAAGACGCGGAGATAGTTCGCGAAACCGACCCACTCTGAAGGGCCAACCCCATTCCATCGATAGAACGAGTACTGCGCTCCAACGATGAGCGGATAGATCACGAATCCGCAGTATGCGAGCAGGGCGGGGAGGGCAAAGAGCCATCCGATGAGGTTTCCCCGTCGGGCTGCAGCTTTTGCAGCCCGACGGGGGGCAATCGAAGTCATCACGTCAGTGGGTCCTCAGCGCACTCGGCGCGCATTGACTTGCGGCCGACGCCTTTCGTTCGATTGCTGCAGCGATCATCAGCCGGCGAGTTCCTGTGCGTAGAAGTCCTGCACGGCTGTCACGAATTCCTGACCTGTGATCTTGCTGGTGACAAGGAGTTGCGACTCGGGAATGATCGCACCCGCATAGATGCCGGCTGTGGCGTTGGCCATGAAGTCGACCTGGCCGTTTTCCTCGTTGATCTGGGCCGACATTGCCAATGCGTTCTCGATGAGTGAGCCGGGTGCGACCTCAGGCAGCGGCAGGCTCGGATCACCGCCGGGCGAGGCCCCCGTGACGTCAGTCACGATCTGGCGCGCCTTCGGATCAGTGTGGATCCAATTGAGGAAGTACACGATCTCATTGAGGTGTTTCGAGCCCGCGGCGACGGAGAACGAGTTGGCGGCGCCCATGGCGACGTGGTCCCCACCATCTTCGACCGGCGGCACGAGGAAGAACTGGACGTCGTCGCCCATCTTTGCCTGAGTGTCTGCGGCGGCCCAGTTGCCGTTGAAGGTGAAGAGCCCCTCCCCTTCCTGGAAACGCGTGACGAAGGAGGGGTAGTCGATGGCGTTGATATCGGTCGGGAAGTAGCCCGCATCGGCCCACTTGCGAACCAGGTCCGCACCCTCAACGTTTCCAGGCGTGTCATACGTCGCGTCGGGGACGTTGAAGATCCAATCCGCCATCTCCTGGCGGTCGCCATACTGGTTCATCGCTGCCTGGACGACGAAGTTGACGACGCCATCCTTATCGCCTGCCATGATTGGCAGGACGCCCGCGGCCTTGGCGGTTGCGAAGTCCTCTTCGAGTTCTGCCAGCGTCGTGGGTGGCGCATCGATGCCCAGCTGATCCGCGAGTTTCGTGTTCATGTAGATCCCGGTGACGCTGTAGCCGAGGCCGAGTTGGTACAGCGAGCCTGAGCCTCGCACATTGTCTTCATTCACCCGCAGGGGCGCCAACTGGGCGGGAGACCAGGTGTCCCATCCGTAGGCGTCAAAGTA
This sequence comes from Microbacterium pumilum, assembly GCF_039530225.1. Lineage (NCBI taxonomy): Bacteria > Bacillati > Actinomycetota > Actinomycetes > Micrococcales > Microbacteriaceae > Microbacterium > Microbacterium pumilum. The sequence goes on along the minus strand of NZ_BAAAOH010000001.1, from coordinate 4,113,100 downwards.
GGGGTCGAGGTTCGCGAGCAACCCGTCCTTGACTGTGTCACCGATTGTTGGGAGCCGGATCAGGTCGGGTGGCGTGTCCGCGGCGAGAAGCTTCGGGGCATTGGCCGTCAGGTTCTGGAACGTGTCGCGCGTGACGTTGAACGTGATGTTCGGATGCTGCTTGGTGAACTCAGCCGTCAGATCATCGGTAAGAGGGAAGCCGGTCTCGTCTGCGATCGTGAGCTCGACGTCCTCGGTGGTTAGTTCGGTACTGACAGCTGTCGAATTGGTCGGAGCTGGGCCCGACCCTCCTGGGGCGCAACCGGCGAGGGCAAGCGCGCCTACGGCCAAAGCCGCGAGAGCGCCGGTCGTGCCTCCGAATCGAGCACGTGAGCGAGAGGTTGACATCTCGATTGACTCCTTTGTCTTGTGATGCAGATCTCGGCCAGCCATCAGCGGTCGTGCGTGGTGCCGCGGTGGCCGTGTGTTGAATCTGGCCGAGTGCCGGAGGGTGCCGGCGGCCCGGTGCTAAATGCTTTTAGCATGGTCTAATAGTGTGGGGGTGATCACGGCTTGTCAAGCCAGAAAAGTAATCAACTGGGGTAGCGTGACCGAATCGTAAGGAGTGTGATGTCCGGAAAGCGCGCGACGCTCGCCGATGTGGCTCGCCTGTCCGGCATGTCCATCACAGCGGCTTCGATGATTCTCAACGGGCGGCCTGACACCCGTTTGTCGCAGGATGCGCACGATCGAGTCAATGCCGCCGCGCAAGCCCTCGGCTATCGGCCGAATGTCGCTGCGCGGGGCCTCCGCACCGACAAAACACTCACAATCGGGTTCATCTCGGATCTCGTCGCAACCACTCGCTTCGCCAGCGGTTTGATCAAGGGCGCGTTGGAGGCGGCAGAGGCCGCTGGCCACGTCGTTCTGCTGCTAGAGACGGGCGGCGATCCTCAGCGTGAGGCGGAGGCGATCGCTGCCGTTCTAGATCGGCAGGTCGACGGCATCATCTTTGCGACGATGCGCGCCCGCGAGCTTTTCGTCCCGGAGCTCCCGTCCGCTACCGCAGTCGTCATGCTCAACGCTTCGAATCGACTCCACGCCATGTCCGTGCTGCCAGACGAGGAGGCGGGCGGCAGGCGGGCGGTCCAGCTTCTGATTGAGCGCGGTCACCGCGACGGCATAGCCCTGATCGGGCAGAACGACGAAGTCGAACGCGACAAATTTCGATCGGTGACTGTGGCGCGGCGCGTCGCCGGCATCCGGAGCGAGATGGCCAAGAACGATCTGACGTTCATGTCGGAGGAATCGATCTGGCTGTGGGAACCCGAGGGCGGATACAAGGCGACGAGAGCGCTCTTTCGTCGCAACCAAGCGCCCAGTGCCTTGTTATGCCTGAACGACCGAATTGCGTTCGGTGCATACCAGGCGCTCGCCGAAGAGGGGTTGCGAGTCCCTACCGATGTCTCCGTCGCGTCATTCGACAATGACGAGTTGGCGGCGTATCTGCGACCCGGTCTGACGACGGTGGCGTTGCCTCACGAGGCAATGGGCAGGCGGGCAGTCGAGTTGCTTCTCTCACAGGAAGCGCAGCGGGAAGTGTTGATCGAAATGCCGGTCGTGGAGCGTGAATCAATCTCAGTCCCCTCGTCCCGGTGACGATTTCGCATTCCCCTCCCGGCGTCGACGAATGTGGTCGGCGGAGCTCAGCCGTCGCTCGAAGTCGGCACCGCGAGACGGTGAAGCGCAAGCGCGATCATGAGACGCGTTCGGCCTTCGGCCGTCCCCAGCTTGAAACCCAGCGTCTCTTCCACGCGCGTTTGGCGCGTCTGAACAGTCGAGTGGTGCAGTCCGAGGGCGGCCGAAGCTGCTCGACTGCTGTCAGTTCGCGCCAGGGCCTCCAGCAGATCGAGACCCCATTCGCGGGCGGCCGCACCGACGGCGGCGACGTCGGGGTGGCCCTGCGATGCTTCAGCAGGAACATCCGCGAGCAGCGCAAGACCGCCGAGCGCTTCCCAGCGCACGATCGGCACCAGCGGGTTCGCGAGTCGGAGCGAAACCTGCGCCTGGGCCCAGGAGCGCGGCAAGTCCTCGAGCGTCACGACGGAACCGACACCCGCGAGAAGTCCGCTGGGGAAGGTCAGTGTCTCGATGATAGATGCTCGGACGTTTCCCACTGGCGTCGAGACGAGAGCGGACCGACCAGCGTAGGGGGGAGGTGCGGCAGCCGGCGAAGCGACAATGCTGACGAGTGCTGATTCCGGCAGCCGTAGGCGACTGGCGGCCTTTCGCCGCGCGTCGCGGGACGTCTTAGAGAGCAAGATCTCAACGGCGCCGGCGTCGTCTTCGATGCTGAGGGGTGAGATTCGCTCGAGCGTGAGATGGACCCCGGCCGCGAGTCGTTCGAGGAGAACGGAGTCGATGACGCTGTTCTCGGATCGTTCGACCCAAACGAGCGCTCCGGATCCATCGTCGAGCTCCTTGTGCGCCCAGGTCTTGATCAGGTCCAGGTCGTCGACGGGCTCGACAGCGCGCCCACGCTGATCGATTCGCAACCAGAGTTGGTGCTGCGGATGGGCGAGTCCCGCGGGGTACCCGGACAACACGGCGGCACCGCGAACAAATGACTCCAGGCCGGCGCCTTGGCTCAAGAGCGTGTCGAAATGAAGGATGATCTTCACTGCGGCACTGGCGTCTTCGTCGACCGCGCTCAGTCGCTGAAGAAGCTCCTTCATCGCCACTCGCCTTCATTGCGTGGTGGGTGTCGTCGCCTCGTTCTGCTACGGGACGATTCCGAGCCGCCAAGCTCAAGGCCGCCCGGTGAATCCCAGAGTACGGTCCATCCAGTTGAGAAGGGAGTTTGCGGCGCCCTGAGCGATAACTGTGTGCTCAAACGTGACGAATCCGTGGAATCCGCCCGACCACACGTGCAGGTCTGCTTGGCCTCCGTCTTTCCAGATTCCGCTGGCAAACTCGACGACCTCGTCGCGGAAGACCTCGGCGCTGCCAACTTCGAGGAAGGCCGGCGGGAGTCGGCCGAGGTCCGATGCACGGGCGGGTGCAGCGTACTCAGGCACCTCATCAGTTCCGTAGAGAGATCCGAGCACCGACCGCCATCCCAAATCGTTCTCGGCGGCGTTCCACAAACCCGTCGAGAATTGGCGAGTGGACGGTGAGGTTCCCCGGTCGTCCAACATGGGCGCCAAAAGTAGCTGACCGCCGAATGTCGGACCTCCCCGGTCCCGAGCCATTAGCGTGACGGCGGCAGCCAGCCCGCCGCCCGCGCTGATTCCGGCGATCAGCCCGTTCGACAGGTTGAGCTTCAATAAGTCGGAGTTGTTCGCCAGGTACTCGTACGCTGCGTAGCAGTCTTCTTGCGGGGTCGGAAATACGGCCTCTGGTGCCAGGCGGTAGTCGACCGTCGCGATCACAGCGTTGTACCGGTTGATCCAATCCAGATACACGTCGAAGCCGCTCCACCGATTGCCCATCATCATGCCCCCGCCGTGGATGTAGTAGATCAGCGGGCTAGTGAGGGTGCGCTCTGGGCGATGCACGATTGAAAGTCCGATCGCTTCACCGTCGTAGCTTCGGACTTGGTGATCCTCACGAATCAGCCCCAGCTGTGTGATCCGTTCGACCGCATCCGCCGCGGCGGCATCGTCCTCGGCTCGCTTCGAGGGGATGTCAGCCAACGTGATGGGCGACGTCTGCTGGAGCTGCATGGCGAACGCGGCAGCGATTTCCGGGTCGAACGGCGGTGCCGGCACCGGTTGGTTGCCAGAGGACACGGTCATCCCTTCACCGACCCCTGGAGTAGCGCGGAGACGAATAGCTTCTGCAGGAAGATGAAGACCAGGATCGTTGGCAGCATCATCAGCACTGCAGCGGCACAGATCAGCACCAGGTCAGTACTGTGTTCTCCCTGGAAGGCCCCGAGCGCCCCGGCGACGGTGCGCTTGAGCGGGTCATCCATCATCACCAGCGCGATGATGAATTGATTCCAGGTCCACAAGGAGAACAGCACCGCAAGGGAGGCGATGGCCGGCGCGGCGACGGGCAGATGGATGTAGCGGAGGGCTTTCCACGACCCTGCGCCGTCGATGGAGGCCGCTTCGCCGAGTTCCTTCGGCACACCAAGGAAGTGGGCGCGCATCCAGAACACTCCGAACGGAAGGTAGAGCGCGATGAGCGGCAGAGCGATCGCGAATCGCGTGTTGACCAGATGCGCGTCCCGCATCAAGTAATAGAGGGGCGTGATCAAGCTTTCGTATGGGATGGTCAGGCCCAGCAGAAACAGAAGGAACACGAAGGGCGCCCCGGGGATTCGAAGCTGCACGATTCCATAGGCGGCCATCACCACGAGCAGAATTGCCGCTGGCACAACCATGACCACCAGAAGCGCGCTCGAGAACATCAGGGTTGGAAGCTGCGCTACTTGGAACGCCGTGACGAAGTTCTCGAAATGGGGTGGGCTCGGGATGGTCAAACCGGTCGGAACCGTCCCAGAAGGTTGCAGTGCAGTGCCGATGAGCGCGACGAACGGTGCGAGCGTGATGATCACGAGCAGGAAGAGCACGATGCGACCGGTCCAGGGCCGCGGCGGGCTTGTTCGAATGGTACTCATCGTTTCTCCGCCATCAATCTCTGTACCGGGATGACCACGATCAGCACGAGAATCATCAGCACAACGGCCATTGCCGATGCAGCACCGATGCGGTTTTGTGCGAAGGCAATCGTGTAGATGTCCATTCCGGGGACCATGGTCGCGACCCCGGGACCACCCTTCGTCATGACGTAGACCACGTCGAAGCTGGCCAGCGCAGCGATGAGCGTCACGGTGACGCACACCGTGAGCTCTGCTCGGACGCCGGGGAGCGTGACCGCGAAGAACTCGCGAACGGGTCCCGCACCGTCAACCTTGGCTGCGTCGTAGAGGGTGGAGTCGATCTTTCCCATCCCTGTGCTCAGCAGCATCGTGCACAAGCCGATCAGCAGCCAAGTGCCGACAAAGCCGACGGCCGGTAGAGCCGTGTCGAAGTCCGACAGCCATGGCTTGGCGAGCGCGCCGAGTCCGATTGCGCGGAGCGTTTCGTTGATCGGTCCCTGAGGCTGGTAGAGCCACTCCCACGCGATGCCCGCACCCACGAGGGGGATGACTTGTGGCAAGAACAGGACGGTCTGCGACACGCGTCCCCATCGCGATGTCATGCCCCGCGTGACTGCGGCGGCAAGCAGCGCCAGAGCCACCGCCAGGACGGTGTAGAAGAACATCAGCTTGAACGCGTTGGCGATCGCACCCAATCGGTTCGGGTCGCTGAAGACCTCGATGTAGTTGTCGAACCCGACCCACTTCGATGGGCCAATGCCGTTCCATTGGTAGAACGAGTACTGGACCGAGAGGGCGAAAGGCTGGATGACGAGCCAGGCGTAGACGCCCAGCGCGGGGAGTACGTAAAGCCAACCGGACATCCGGCGGAGAAGGGAGCGTGTCCGCCTCCGCCTCAGGCTCGGTGCCGGCCGCACTCGCTCCGCATTGGAGGGAGTGCGGCCAGCCCCGACGTTGGACCGTGGGGCGGGGCCAGCCTCAGTGTGAGTCACAGTTAGCGTCCGAGCTCTGTCTCGTATTGCTTCTGCACCGACGCGACGAACTCATCCGGCGTCATCTTGTTGGCCAGCAGCAGCTGAGAGTTCGGGCCGATCGTTGTCGGCCAGATGCCCGCGGTCGCGTTCGCGATGAAGTCCATAGCACCGCCCTGGTCCGAAACCTCAGTGCCGAAGGGCAATGTCAGGCTGGCAAGCGAGCTCGGGTCGATGGTGGGCAGCTCCAGGTCTGTCGGTCCGCCCGGGTTGGATCCTGCCTGAGTCACGACGATCTCGCGGGCTTCTGGGTCGGTGGCGACCCAGTTGAGGAAGTAGGCGGTGGTTGCCGCGTTCTTCGCGGACTTGGGCAGGACGTACGTGGACGGCGACGCCATGGCGACAAGGCTCCCATCGGCTGTCACCGGGGGGAAGGGGAAGAAGCCGAATGTGTCGGTGCCTCCAGCGCCGTCATAAGCCGCGTTGTTCCAGTCGCCATCCAGGATGAAGACCGCCTTGCCTTCGGCGAAAGTGCTGACCATGGTTGGGTAATCGATCGCGTTGACATCGGGTAGGAAGTAGCCCTTGTTGTTCCAGTCCTGCAGCATGGTCGCGGCCTCGACAGCGGAGTCGGTCTCATACGTGGCATCGGGAACCTGGTAGATCCAGTCCCGCAGGTCGTCGACGCCGGGCAGCTGGTTCTGGATGCCTTGGAGCGGGAAGCTGGCATTCCATCCCTTGTTGCCCATCGACATGGGTGTCAGCCCAGCTGCCACCGCATCGTCCAGCAGGGCAACGAAGTCGTCGAGGGTTTCGGGCGGGGTTGTCATTCCGATCTGCTCGGCCAACTTCTTGTTGTAGTACACGCCGGTGACGTTGAAGCCGATTCCCATGCCATAGAGCGAACCCGCGCCGCGCGTGCCGTCGTCGTTGACGCGCATCTGACCCAGAAGCGACTGGGGCCAGTCATCCCAGCCGAAGGCAGCAGCGTACGCGTCGAGGTTGGTGATCGTGCCGTTCTTCGCCTGCTCAGCAACGTTTGGATAGCGCACGAGATCAGGCGCATCGGGCGACGCGATGATCTTCGCCGCGTTCGCGGTCAGATTCTGGAAGTTGTCTTCCTTGATGTCGAACGTGACGTTCGGATGCTGCTTCGTGAACTCTGCGGCCAGCGACTTGACTGCGGGGGCGCCGCCGGACTCGAGCAGCATCGACACGACGACGTCATCCGATGTGAGCTCGGCGCTGACATCGGACGGGGTTTCGGTCGAGTCGGGTGCTGAGCTGCCCGGTGCGGCGCAGCCGGCGAGTGCAAGAACGCTGACCACACCTGTTGCGACGAGGAGCCCCAATGGGCGATAGCGGTCAAGTGGACGGTTGGATTCGGGCATCGCATCTCCTTTGACGGTGACGGGCGTTTGTCTGGTGGCGCCCTCGTGCCAGTGTTTCGATTTGCGGTAGGCGAGCGTAACCGCCATTGCGTCGCAAGAGCGAGCATTCGGACGCCAGATGGCGGTTTTGCCGCACGATGCCCCAAGCACAAGATGATGAAGGTCCACGCCGAAGTCGCCCTGTCGTCGTCGAACCGAGACCCGAGACGGCATCCGAGCCGACGATTCGAACCCGAAAGGACGCATATGGACTTCCACGAGCGTATGGACCCGGAACATCGTGCGGCACTTGCCGCCGTGGAGGGACTGTTCCCGGCGGACTATCCGACCATGGATGTGGTCGATCGTCGAGCCACTTCGGTGGCCATTCTCGATGCAATTCTCCCCGCGAAGGCGGAGTCTGAAACGGTCACGTGGCAGGATCACCATGCCGGTGAGGGAGACGAGACGGTGCTGGTTCGGGTTTACCGCCCACGGACAGCAGATGACCCGAGGCCCGCCCTTTACCTCATTCACGGCGGGGGAATGTGGGCCGGGACCATCGATTTCGAACACCCCACCGCGCTGCGCCTCGCCGAGACCCTGGGGTGCATCGTGGCGTGCGTCGAGTACCGACTCGCGCCCGAGCACCCATTCCCGGCTCCTGTGGACGATTGCGTGAACGGCTTCTCATGGTTGACCACCAACACGGACACGCTGGGCATCGATCCGAATCGAGTGGTGATCTTCGGCGCCAGCGCCGGTGGTGGACTCGCGCTGGGCACCACTCTGCGCGTCCGCGATTCAGGCGGCATCTTGCCCAGCTTCGTCCTGGCCATAGCGCCAATGATCGACGACCGGACCGCCACTCCATCCAACGGCGAGTTCGACGAGCTGGGCGCACTCCTTTGGGACGGGTCGAAGAACCGAGAAGGATGGTCGTGGTACCTCAGCGGGGGATCGGCCGATCAATATGCGGCGCCTGCTAGGGCGACCGACCTGGCTGGATTTCCGCCAGTCTTCATCGACGTGGGTGAACTCGATCCATTCCGAGACGAGGACATCGCATTCGCCCTTCGCCTCCTACAAGCGGGAGTGGCGACCGAACTGCACGTGTACCCCGGACTTGCGCACGGCGTCGAGGGGATGGCCCCTGAAAGCGCGTTGAGCAAGTTGATCGAATCGACCCGACTTGAGGCGTTGCGCCGAGCTCTGAAGGTCCTCGGATGACCGAGTCAGCGGTCGGGCTACCATCCGACGCCTTCTCCTTCGGAGTGAAGTGCCATGGCCGCTAGTGCGACGGCGGGTGTGTCGGAAGGATTCGGGGCCGTCGCAGCGGCTTTCCACCGCAACTTCGTGGAGCCTGGGGAAGACGCGGCAGCCGTTGCGGTTTTCCACCGCGGTGTCAGGGTCGTCGACCTGTGGGACGGGACAGACGTCGTCAACGGTCGCCCCATGCCGGAAGACGGCCTGATGATGGTCGCGTCGGCCAGCAAGGGAATCACCGCCACGGTCCTGGCTGCGCTGGTGGATCGGGGCGCCATTGACCCGATTGCTCCCGTGGCGAGCTACTGGCCGGAATTTGCAGCCGGCGGCAAAGAACACATCACCGTCGCGATGCTCGCGTCGCACACCGCCGGACTGCCATATCCGCCCTTGGGGACGGGCCTCCAAGGACTTGACCTGCATCGCGGGGAAGCGGTTACGGCCGCACTTGCGGGCGCCGAGCCGCTGTGGGAACCAGGAACCGCTATGGCCTACCACCCCGTCACCTACGGAACGTTGCTCGACGAAGTGGTGCGCCGAGCGACCGGTTCATCAATCGCAACGCACGTTCGCGCCCTGATCGCCGAACCACTGAACATCGACATGTGGATCGGCCTTCCGGATGCGCTTCATGGGAGGGTGGTCCCCGGTCGCTGGGAAGGCATCAGCCCGATGGTCCCGGTCGAGGATCCGGCTGAGCCTGGATCGTACGCCGCGCAACGGCAGGCGTTCATGCGCGAGAACCCACCCATGGATCCGGACTTCTCTGATGCCGACGAGGTTCGTGCTCACTACAGCGCCGAACGCCCTGGCATCGGAGCGATCACCGACGCTCGCGCGCTCGCGTCGATGTATGCCGCATTGCTCGGCCCCGTCGATGGCGTTCGACTGGTCAGTGACGAGACGATGCGACTGGCAACCGAGCCGCGCACTGACGATGTCGAGACACTCATCGAGAGTGGTACTGCGGGGCCCGATATCCGGTTCGGGCTCGGCTACCAGCTCACGTCACCCAGCATGCCTGGCTTCGGACCCGCATCCTTCGGACACACCGGTGCGGGCGGCCGCCTGGGCATCGCGGACGCCGAGTACGAGATCGGTTTCGGCTACATCTGCAGCCGAATGCGCAATATCGGACCCCACGGAGACATGCGGTGGAAGACGCTCATCGACGCGGTGCGGGACTGTCTTTAGGGGCTCGCTCACGTAGGAAAGGCGATCAGTTCAAGCAGTTCACTGAGGGCCGCGCGCTGTGCCGGGGCAACGTGGGCATGCAGTTCGCGTTCGGCCGCGCGAGTGTCCCGTTGAGCCGCGCCGAACAGCTCTCGGCCTTCGGTCGTGGCGACCACGACGTTGGTCCGACGATCCGCGGGGTTTGCCTCACGACGAACGAGGCCTCGCTCTTGGAGATCGTCGACGAGGGCAACAACCTGACTGGGATCCAGGCGGAGGAATGCGGCAAGATCCCGCTGAGATGGGCGAATCTCGTCGACTACGAGCGCAAGGACGGAGTAAGACCTCACCCGCAGGCCGTGCCCGGCGAGGGCGAGATTGCCAGCGGCAAGCGCGAGCGCGTTGGCCCTGGCGAGAAGAAAGCTCAGGTCTTCCGCCAGGGGGGAGTTGCGCATGCGTTCGTCGGCCGAGAGCGATGCGTCATCCATGGTTTCCATCCCGCTTGCCATACGCCTTAGTATACCGAATAGTTTAGGCAGGCAATGATTGACATTGCCAATAGTTGCGGATAGTAATAGTTGACTCGATGTCCCTTTCGGGTTGAGTCTCGTCGTACTACGCACGAAGGAGTGGTCATGTCTTTGGACGGCAAGGTAGCGATTGTCACCGGATCCGGGCGCGGTCTGGGTCTCGCGTACTCGCAGGAGCTCGCCCGGCGCGGGGCATCCGTCGTCGTGAATGATGTCGACGAGCAGACCGCAGCTGACGCGGTCGCGTCGATCGAGGCCGCGGGCGGCAAGGCTGTCGCGGTCGTCGCTCCGGTGGGTCCGACCGAGACTGCGAGGAAGCTCGTCGCTGCGGCGGTGGAGAGCTTCGGGCGACTCGACATCCTGGTTACGAATGCCGGTGTGCTGCGCGACACGGTGCTGTGGAAGATGAGCGACGACGACTTCGACACCGTGGTGAACGTGCACCTGCGCGGGACGTTCACGTGCGTCCGTGAGGCTGTGACGTATATGCGCGAGCACGAGGTCGCCGGTCGCATCGTCTGCATCGGGTCGCCGACGGGTCAGCGCGGCAACTTCGGTCAGACGAACTACGCCGCGGCCAAGGCTGGCATCGTCGGCATGGTGCGCACGTGGGCGCTCGAGCTGAAGCGCGCAGGTATCACGGTGAACGCGGTCATTCCGGTCGCGGCCACGGCGATGACGGCGACGGTGCCGTACTTCGCGGCAGCGGTCGAAGCCGACGCGGCAGGGGAGGCGATGCCGGCGTTCTTCCGCCACGACCTCGGCTTCGGTACGTCGGACGATGTCGCGGGGCTTATCGCGTACCTCGCGTCGGATGCCGCGGCCGGCGTCACCGGTCAGGCGATCGGCATCGGTGGGGACCGGCTGCAGGTCTGGTCGCATCCTGAGGCGGTGGCGACGGCATATCGGGACGGCGGCTGGTCGTACGACGCTCTCGACGCCGACTTCACCGCCGAGTTCGGTGGGCAGCTGCAGACGGTGGGCGAGACGTTCCCACCGCTGCCTGACGGGCTGCAGAGGTGACATGCGTTTCGTCTCGCTTCGCTCGCTCAACGACCGGTGTCTAGGATCATGACGCACTACGAACCCGCGATCGACGTCGATGCGCTCACGGCGATCGACGTGCACGTGCACATCGAGATCGACGCGCACGGCCACTCGTCGCTGCCGGCCGACCTGGAGGCGGCTGCATCGAAGTACTTCAAGGCCGACGGCCCCCGGCCCGACCTCGACAGCGTGGCCGCGTACTACCGTGAGCGCCGCATGGCGGCGGTGGTATTCACCGTCGACGCTGAGACGCAGCTCGGCCAGCCGCCGATATCGAGCGCTGACATCGCAGACGGTGCCGCCCGTAACAGCGACGTGCTCATCCCGTTCGGCTCGGTCGACCCGCGCCGCCCCGACGCTGTCGACCGGGTGCGGCGGCTGGCCGAGGACCACGGTGTGCGGGGTTTCAAGTTCCACCCCACCGTGCAGGGGTTCGACCCCAGTGACGTCCGGTTCTACCCGATCTACGAGACGATCCAGAATGCCGGCATCCCCGCGCTCTTCCACACCGGCCAGACCGGTATCGGCGCGGGCCTTCCCGGCGGACGCGGGCTGCGGCTCGCCCTGTCGAACCCGATGCGGCTCGACCCCGTCGCAGCGGACTTCCCCGAGCTGCAGATCATCATGGCCCACCCGTCGGTGCCGTGGCAGGACGAGGCCCTCTCGGTCGCCACCCACAAGCACAACACCTGGATCGACCTGTCCGGCTGGAGCCCGAAATACTTCCCCGAGTCGCTCGTCCGCGCCGCGAACTCCTACCTCAACGACCGGGTCCTGTTCGGCTCGGACTTCCCCCTCCTCACGCCCGACCGCTGGCTGCGCGACGTCGAGCAGACCGCGATCAAACCCGACGTGCTGCCCGCGATCCTCCGCGACAACGCCGCCCGACTGCTCGGCCTCTGACCCCGAAAGGCACCTCATGACCACCACATATCCGTACGCTGACGCCGCAGGCCTCGCCGGCACCGACCTCGGCTTCACCGACTGGATCGACGTCACCCAAGATCGCGTGAACCTGTTCGCCGACGCCACCGACGACCACCAGTGGATCCACGTCGACCCCGAGCGCGCGGCATCCGGACCCTTCGGCGGCCCCATCGCGCACGGGTTCCTGTCGCTGTCGCTCACCGTGAAGTTCTGGTCGGAGCTGTTCGACCTCGACGGCGTCACCACCAAGGTCAACTACGGCCTCGAAAAGGTGCGCTTCGTCTCGCCCGTCACAGTCGGCGCCCGCATCCGCGGCGGCGCCGTCATCGCCGAAGTCACCGAAGTGCCCGGCGGATACCAGTTCGCGGTCGACCAAACCATCCAGATCGAAGGCGGCACCAAGCCTGCGGTTGTCGCCCGCGGGCTGTACCGCTTCTACGCGTAGCCGCGCTCGTCATCAAACCTCGACGGAGAGGATGCCATGCACCACCCCGGACTCGGCTCTTGGATGCGTAAGAGACGCCTTAAGACGCCCGACAAGACCGCGCTCATCTACGACGACGGTTCGACGGTGACGTATAAGCAGCTCGCTGATCTCGCAGACCGAGTGTCGGGACTGCTGTCATCGCGCGGCATCCGCAGAGGCGACAGCGTCGCCTACATCGGCGAGAACAGCCCCGAATTCCTCGCCGCTCTCTTCGGCTGCGCCCAGGTGGGGGCGGTCTTCGTCCCCGTCAACACCCGCCTGGCGCCACCCGAGATCCTCCATATCCTCGCGGATTGCCGCGCACGGATGCTGATCCGCGACCGCGAGTTCTCCGAGCGGACCGCCCCGCTCGTGTCCGCGGTAGGAATCGCCCACGTCGTGGAAGCGGGCGATCTGCGGGGGGACTCACCCGACGGGGTACAGCTCACGGCCATCGACGCGTTGCCGGATGATCCCGCCGCGGTCATCTACACCTCGGGAACCACTGGCCGCGCAAAGGGGGCGGTGCTGACGCATCAGAACCTGACCTGGGTGGCGCTGAACTCGCTCATCGACTACGACATCGTGTCGACCGATGTCGCGCTGATGATCTCGCCGCTGTTCCATGTCGCGTCTCTGGGCATGGGCGCGCTGCCCGTGATCCTGAAGGGAGGAACGATCGTGCTTGAGAAGGGCTTCGAGCCCGGGCGAGCGCTTCGCCTCATCGCGGATCACGGCGTCACGATGCTGAGCGGAGTCCCCACCACCTATCAGCTCATGGCTGACCACCCCGACTGGGCCAAGACAGATCTGTCCACCCTCAGCAAGCTCACCTGCGGTGGTTCGGCAGTTCCCACCCGCATCCTCAACGCGTATGAGGAGCGGGGGCTGCACTTCTCGCAGGGGTACGGGATGACGGAGACATCGCCCGGTGCGACATCCCTCTCGCCGTCGATGACGCGTTCGAAGCAGGGCAGCGTCGGTCTGCCGCACTTCTTCACGGACGTGCGTATCGCGCACGAGGGCGGGCCAGATGTCAGCCCGGACGCGGTCGGTGAGATCGAGATCGCGGGGCCCAACGTCTTCCCCGGTTACCTGCACTTGCCCGAGGCGACGGATGCCGCGTTCACAGGGGATGGCTGGTTCCGCTCTGGCGACCTCGGCCGCCTCGATGCCGACGGCTACCTCTACATCTCCGACCGACTCAAAGACATGATCATCTCCGGCGGAGAGAACATCTACCCCGCCGAAGTCGAGAATCTCATCGCCCAGATACCGGGCGTAACGGGGGTAGCGGTCATCGGAGTGGCTGACGACAAGTGGGGAGAGGTGCCCTGGGCTGTTGTCACATTGAACCGTCCGACATCGACCGTCGTCTCCACCGAATCCGTACGTGCGCAGCTCGATGGCGATGTCGCCCGATACAAACTGCCGCGGCACGTAGTCATCGTCGACGAGCTGCCTCGTACGGCCTCTGGGAAGGTCCGCAAAGCCGATCTGAAGGCGCTGCTCGCGGGGAAGCAGCCGTGATGCTATCCCGCAACTGCTCGGTGCCATCGGATCGCAAGATCAGCTGCGAGGTCGGCCCGCCGCGTGCACTCACTCTATAGATGATGATTCGTCGAGAGTTGAGAGCTATTAACGCACAATCGCGCGCCATGGGTCCACTGGACGACATGTCGCGTGGTAGGACTGGCTCGCGAGGGTGGCGGGGTGCTTTGTCGACACCGGTGATGGCAATAGCACCGATAGCGACTTTCCTCGACACGGCGGCCCATGACTGTGGCAGTGTCGGAGAACGTCGTGATCGGAACCATGCCCATCCTGCTGATCAGGCCGGTGCTGGGACGATAGCTGACCAGCGACATCCGCGCAGAAGGGGTATCACCGATCCGCCTGTGTCACCGCCGAAGGTGATCGCCGCGAGCGCAGCCGCGGCGGCAATACCTGAGCCGGCGCTGGAGCCACTGGTTTCGTAGCTCGAGTCGTACGGGTTCAGGGGTTGTCCGCCGAGAGAGCTGTATCCCCAGCTGCTACCGCCGTCCCGGAACGCAAACTCGACCATCGTGGCCTTCGCGATGATGACAACGCCGACCGCCTGGAGATTGTCCACGACGGCGGAGTCGCTGGTCGCGACGTTGTGAGCAAGGGCGAGTGAGCCAGCACAGGTCACTTGACCCTTGATGTCGAAGTTGTCCTTCACGATGGATGCAGAGCGCGGGACTAAGAACAAGGTCAAACGGCCGAGGCATCCGGCGAGCCGAGAGCGACTCGCGTGCGCCGCGCCGTCGCTAGGGCACACGGGCGCCGGTGGGCGACTTGGCATCGCTGACCGCGAGTACCAGGTCGGCTGTGGCTACGTCTGCAGTCGTATGGAAACATCTGACCCAACCGCGACCCGCAGTGGAAAACGCTGATCGATGCCCTACAGCAGTTCCTCTAGAGCACTCATTCCGACTCAGACGAGAGCAGTCGCACCAGGCACTGAGTCTGTCGTGCTGACTCTTGGACATCACTGACGGCGTCTGCAATCTCTGAGCACTCACATCAGCCCGTCGGTCGGCCTTTGACGGTGGAGTCTCAGCACTCGCACAGCAGATCGTTAGCGAGCTTGTCGGCAGTTCCTCCCAACGATCCCGCTGCTGCCGCTGCGTCGGCACCGCCGCCCGCCGAGCAGATCCCGCAGCCAGAGTGGTCGTGTCAACGTGGGTGAGCCTTGTTCGCCTCGACGTCTCGAATGGCGAGGGCCGCGAACGCGGCTGGACGAGCTGAGGGGTCACTTGCGTCAAGCGCGCATTCTTCCGCTACTCGGGAGAGCCTGTAGTCAACGGTATTGGGGTGCACGTGAAGAGCGCGGGCGGTGCCGCGTCGGTCAAAGCCGGTAGTCACGTATGTGCGCAGCGTGCGTTCCCAGTCGGGGTGGTCATCGAGGGGTTGAAGTCGGCGGGAGAGTAGATCGCGGGCGGGGCCGGGACGCGTGAGTTGGTAGAGCACTGGAATGTCATCGAGGAACCATGCGCCGGCTGCCTGCCCCGTTGACTTGACGAGTTCGAGGACTTCTTCGGTGAGAACTGCCGCCGCAGGAACGTCGTTGCATGTGGCGATCGCGCAGGCGGCGTATACCGGCGCGGCTAGAGCACCTTCGAGCTCAGTGATAAGTAGACGGACTGACTCGACCTCATCGGAAGGCGCAATGACGGGGAGCGGCACAAGGGCGGTGCCGCCCGGGTCGCGGATAAGGGCGAGGTTGTCGCCCGTAGTAAATTCGTCAAGGACGCGGTTGACGGTGTTGGAACGACGGTGCTGGTCAAGTTGTGCTGCTCGCCCAGGTGGCGCTGGTTCGGGATCGGTGGGCTGTTCGAGGTGCAGGCTGAGGATGAGGTAGCGAGTCGCGAGGGGTATGCCCGCTCGATTAGCGACGGTCTCGGGTTCGGTGCCGTTCAGCAGTGCGGAGTAGACGGCGTATTTGGCATCGCGTTCGCCAATCGTTACGCGTGCGGCTTCGTGGTGGAAGCCTCTCAAGACGAGGGTGGACACTTCGCGCAGGTAGCGGAAGACTCCGGCGGTGATTTCGATGCTGCGGGTGGCTTCGTCAGGTGCTAGTCGGTTCACGATGGTCCGCCAGATCACGGCGGCGACGTCGACGTAGTTCCGCATCACCTCTTCGATGGGTGCACCTTCGCTTGCGCGTCGAGCAGCGGATGCGACGAGATCGCCGGCGGCTTCCTCATTGAGTGTGAGGTCGGGAGTTCCGAGCATTTGGATGTAGAGACCAATGTTGTAGTCGACGATCCAGCGAAGTTCGGCGGCCTGATCACGCTCGGGTTTGAGTTGCCTCAGGCTCGCCATCACGAGATCTCGGCGATGCTCGGCCAGCCACTCGTCAGCGGCGCGGCCGCCAATCGTCCAGAGCTCGGGCTCCCTGCGGTTCGGAGATGTCACAAGATTTCCTCGCTCAACATTGGGATATGGCGCGTATCTTTTGTGTCGCTTGCGCCTCAGGCTTAGATCATGTCACTGAAGGCCCCACCAATGTCGGTGCGGCGAATCATCCTCCGCGGGTCGATCGCCGAGACATTCGTGTCGCACCAGGCGATGCTCATCACCATCCCGATCACGCACGCCATCGCCGTGGCCGCCGCGACTTTTCCTGCCAGCCGGACCGCGGTGGCCGGTAACACCAAATGATTCGATCCCTTAGCGAGGAGAGCGCCCCCGCATGAACCGCATCCATCCCGACGACTTCATTTCCACCGACGAACTGGCTCGATGGCAACAGGATCTGGATGACCGTGGGCTCCGCGCCACCGGGTCGGCCGAGCACGCCTCCTATATCGCAGACCTCGCGGACCGTCTCGAAGCAGCCGGCGTGCGTGACGTGCACCTCGAGCCCATCCCTTTCCAACGGTGGGCCCCGCGCATCTGGTCGTTGCAGGTGGACGGCACTGACGTTCCCGTCACCTCGTACGCGTCCTACTCCGGATCGACCGGACCGCAGGGCGTGGCCGGCCCGCTCTCCGCAGTTCCAACAGCAGGAACTATCGGCGTGATCCAGGTGACCCCCCCGGTAATGCCCTCCGCGATGTTCGACAGCCTCGACTGGGGCGCGCCCGCCCTCCCGCTTCACGCCGAGGGTTACAACCCCAATACCCCGTACAAGCGGCTGTGGCTGCCCAACGGGATCAGCGAACAGCTCGTGCTCTTCGAAGAAGCCGGCGCTGCCGGACTGATCCTGGTCATCGATCTCCCGGAAGAACAGGTCCGTGGTGGCTACCTCGTCTACGACGGGGTGTTCCGGGACCTGCCGACACTGATCGTCTCCGGCGAAGCGGGAGCCGCGATCCTGAACGGTACCGACGCGCACCTCACGCTGGACGCAGAGGTCGTCTCGACCATCACCCACAACGTGGTGGGAACCATTCCCGGTCGTTCCGACGAACTGGTGGTGCTGCAATCCCACACCGACGGAACCAACGGCGTCGAAGACAACGGTCCCGAAGCGATCATCGCCATGGCGGAGCACCTCGCCCGCCGCGACGATCTCGCCCGCGGCGTGGTAGTTCTCCTGTCCGCCGGGCACTTCGCCATCGAACTCGCATGGGGCGTGGAAGCGTGGCTCGCCGCGCACAAGGACGACCTGGTACCCAAGGTGGCGGCCGCGATCTGCCTGGAGCACCTCGGGGCGCTTCCCAGCCGGTCGGATGTGGAATGCGGCACCGACGTGTCACCGTACGAGTTCGGAGCGTTCTTCTCGAGCCCACACCCGGTGATAATCGACTTGCTGCGGGCATCACTGGATCGCGCAGAAGTGACCGAGTCGCTCGTCCTCCGCCCGTTCGTGCCTCTGCCCGGTAACCCTGCCGTGATGATGTGGCCAGGAGACGGCGGCCCCTTCTGGCACACCGCGGGCCTGCCTGCGGGCAACTTCATCACCGGCCCCGACTACCTGCTGAACGTCGAACCGGTCATGGAATTCATTGACGTGGATGCTTTGCGCCGCCAAGCGATCGCGTTCACCGAACTGATCCTCGACCTGACCGACGCGGACTGGGACGACTTGCACCGCCACGCGCCCCTCGCGACGGTCGCGAACGGATAGACGGTGACCATCCGCAGTCGGCGCCGGCCGGCGGGGTCGAGGACCCAGATCGGGCGCCTCATCGCGATATCTGTGCTCGCAGCTGCTGTCGTCGGGTGGCTGGGGTACAAGGTGCGGGCATCCCGGATGCCCTGGCAAACCACCCCGCCGCTCAACGACAGCGCGATCACGTCGGCTAGCATCGCTCACGTCGAGGACCTGATCGTCGATGCGGAACCGATTCATTGCGCCCCGTGGGATATCGGCACCGGGGTGGCCGGATACGTGTGGCGTGCAGAAAGTCCTCGCGGAGTCGTGCTCTTCCAGGCCGGGTGGGGGGATTACGCCGAGCGGAACGTTCAGGACTCCGCGGGACTGTTCACCCATCTGCTGGCGAATGGGTTCTCCGTGTACGCGTTCGACATGTGGGGCAGCGGGCGATCCCCGGGGCCTCGAACCATCACCGGCGCAGACCATGCCATCCGCGACCATCTGACCGCACGCGCGGCAATAGCCGGCAGCAGGGACGGCGGGCTGCCGCTCTACCTCGCCGGCCACTCTTTCGGCGGCCTGGTCACCATCTCCAGTGCACTTGACAACCCCGAGGGGATAGCCGGTGTCATCCTCCTCGCTCCGGGCGTGAAATACGTAGCGAGCGAACCCTTGCTCGCGTTCGCCCGGCTCGCCGGGTTCTTTGCACCCACCGCCAAACTGGCCGCCGTCCCAGCCGCCGCCGTCGCCGACGGAACTGAGGGGATCACCCGCGATCGTGTCGCGCTGGCAAAACTCGAGAACGACCCTCGAATCGTGACAGGAGCGCGGATGAACATGCTAACCGCGGGTACCGCCGGAACGCGGTCCGCACGCAACTGGTCGCGTTACCAGGAGCTCACCATGCCACTGCTGGTCATTCACGGCACCGCGGACACGTCCACCGACCCGGACGGCAGCGTCGAGCTCGTCGCCGCTGCGTCATCCGCGGATAAGCAGCTCATCCTGATCCCCGACGCCCGCCACGACCTCCTCGACGATCTCGACGCGACAGAGGTTCGCACCGACGTCCTCGCTTGGCTCACCGCCCACACCAGCTGACGCGCTCCTGCCTCAGCCCGCCAACACATCGAACAACGGAGTTCCCATGCCTCAGACCACTGCGCTGCCTACCGTAAGTCCGCAACGCACCCCGCGCGGATATGTCCTCACTTTCTCGCTCTCCAACTTCGGTCTCTATCTCGCCGTGCTCGCCCCGGCGGTCGGCGGGCTGTCCGTGAAGATCCAGAGTCTCGTTGGATTAGATGCCGCGCCCTCCCAACTCGGACTGGTCGTCGGGGTCGCTTCCCTCTTCGCGCTGATCGCCCAGCCCATCGCCGGACGACTTTCCGATCGGACGACATCCAAGTTCGGTATGCGACGCCCGTGGATCATCGCGGGTGCGACCGCCACGACCATCGCCCTTGTCTTCTGCGGGCTCGCCCCGAACGTCGGCTTGCTGCTGGTGTGGTTGTGTGTCGCGCAGACCACCGTGCAGTTTGCGTTCGCTGCCCAAGGTGCCACCCTCGCCGACCAAGTGCCCGAGGAGCGTCGCGGCGGTGTTTCGGGGATTGTCGGCGCGATCTCACCGATCTCGCTCGTGGTTGGCGCGGTGCTGCTCACTCTGCTGCCCACCGACCTGCTGCGGTTCGCAGTCCCCGCCCTCATCGGTATGGTCCTCGCCCTCATCTTCGCTTTCACTCTCAAAGACCGGGTGCGAGTGAACCCCCCCCACCACGCCGTGGAGCGTCAAGCAGGTCCTTTCCGCGTTCGTGTTCAACCCGCGCACTCACCGTGATTTCGGGTGGGCGTGGCTGAGCAAACTTCTGATCCTGTTGGCGTACGCCGGTATCGCCACCTACCTCACCCTGTTCCTAGGCGAGGTCTACGGGATGGACATTGGCGAACAGCTCGCGTTCAACGCACTGGCGCAGATCATCGGTGTGGCCACGGTCGTACTGTTCAGCATTGCGGGCGGGTTCCTCTCCGACCGCCTAGCTAAACGCAAACCGTTCGTCTTCTGGGGCAGCATCATCATGTCGTTCGGCATAGCCTTCGTCGCCGTCTCACCGTTGTTCGGACAGAGCGGGCTGACCATAATCCTGCTTGGATCGGCAGTGGTCGGTGCAGGAGCGGGCCTCTTCTTCGCCGTCGACCAGGCACTCTGCATCGCCCTACTACCCAACCCGGAAGACACTGCCAAAGACCTCGGCGTACTTAACATCGCCAACTCGCTACCTTCCTCGCTGTCACCGTTCCTTGCCGGAGTCGTCGTTATCCCTGTCGGAACCGCGCTCTTCGGCGCCGGCGGCGGGTACATGCTCTGGTTTGCAGTGGCGGCCCTCGTCGGAGTCGTGGGTGCGGTGCTGGTTACCCGCATCCGAGGCATCGACTGAACCGAACCCGGAACCCCGGCAGCAAGTGGACCGGGGCCAATCCTTCGACGGCCTCGATCCCTCGACGTTCGGCAACTTGAGCCCGAAGGAGGACGAGGACCCGCGGCTGTTGGTATCGCGAGACGTTCAGGTCCGCATCGTATGCCCTCCGCATGTGAAGTGCTTTACTTGGCCTCATGAGTGAAGCCTCGCCCGCCAACCAGCGGCACCCGACGATCTACGACGTCGCGCGGGAGGCGAATGTCAGCATCGCAACGGTCTCCAACGCGATGAACAAGCCGGCTCGAGTGGGCGCCGCCACCCGGAAGCGCGTGCTCGAAATCGCCAATCAGATGGGTTTCGTCCCCAAGTCCGAGGCGGCGACAAGGGCGCGGCGACAGGTAGGACGTGTCGCGGTGATCGCCCCGTTCTCGTCATACCCAAGCTATCTTCGCCGTCTGGTCGGCGTGATGCAGACCCTCAGCGGGACCGATCTCGAACTGGTCTTGTATGACCAAGAATCGGCTGCGATCTCCGCATCGCCCGTACTGGCGTCGCTGCCTGTCCGGGGCCACCTTGACGGGGTTATCGTGATGGGCCAGCCCATCGACGACATGATCGAGCTCCGCCTACACGAACGCGGACTACCCGTGGTGGTGGTCGACGCCGAAAGCCCCCGCTACAGCGCTGTCACCGTCGACGACGTACAAGGGGGCCGCGAGGCCGCCAGACACTTGCTCGAGCTCGGACACCGAAGCCTCGGGTACATCCAGGAGAGCCAGTTCGCCGAGTACGTCTCCCAGGCCCAACTGCGATTCGACGGCGCCGCCGAAGAGTTTCGCGCTGCCGGTGGCGAGGTGATCGTGGTCTCCTGCGAGGGCAACCAAGCTGCCGGCGGGAGAGCCGCCCGGCAACTGCTCACCCGCCCAAGCCCTCCTACCGCTGTGATGGCACATTACGACGACCTTGCGCTTGGTGCCCTGCGCGCAGCCCGCGACCTCGGTTTCCGCGTCGCAGAGGATGTCTCGATCATGGGCTACGACGACGGGCCGGCCGCAGACGCCGCCGACCTCACCACCATCCGCCAACCCTTCGAGGAGACTGGCATCGCGGCCGTGCGTCTCCTGCTCGCCGCCATCGCACAACCGACTCCGCGATCGATCACCAGGCTGCAGACGAGCGTCACCGTGCGGAGCACGACTGGGCCAGCACCCGTCCGTTAGCCAGACCCACACGGGCGACTCCGATTGTAAAGTGCTTTACTTAAAGCGCTTGACGACGCTAACCCGTCACGCCTATCGTCTTCCTCACGACGTGCAAGACACGACTTCAATGGGGAAGGTACCGGCAATGACACCTGCGTCACCGACGGCCGTACGAGATGAAGAAGCAGCGCCTGCCGCCCGAGAGGTTGTGTTGCGTGCAGAGCACATCGCCAAGCGGTACGAAGCGGTTGTCGCTCTGGCTGATGCGTCGATCACCCTTCGCGCCGGAACCGTTCACGGGCTGGTCGGCGACAACGGCGCAGGCAAGTCGACATTCTTGAAGTCGCTGTCCGGTGCCGTACACGCCGATTCGGGGTCGCTCGTGATCGACGGAGAGGCGGTTGTTCTTCGAACGCCCCACGACGCGCTGGCAGCCGGGATCGAGACGGTCTACCAAGACCTCGCACTAGTCGACACTATGAATGCGTACCAGAACGTCTTTCTCGGTCGCGAGGAGCTTTCCCGTGCAGGCATCCTGAGGTTCTTTGGGTTCCTCTCCGATCGGTCGATGCGCCGGCAAGCACGCGCCGCCCTGGATGAGTTAGGCATCGGCATCCCGTCGATCAAGGCCAGCGTGAAGCAGATGTCCGGCGGCCAGCGCCAGTGCCTGGCGATGGCGCGAGCCATCCTCTGGGGCAAGCGGATCGTCATCCTGGATGAGCCCACTGCCGCCCTCGGTGTCCGAGAGACCGCGCAGGTAGTGGAAGTGATCAAGAAGCTTCGCGATCGCGGTGTGGCCGTCTTGCTCGTCACCCACAACATGGCCCAGCTCGAGGAGATCGCAGATTACGTCACGGTCATGCGGCTGGGACGCACCATCGCCCACCGGGAGATGGTCGACACCCCCATCAACGACATCGTCGGCCTCATCACCGGTGCCATCCGTCCCGCAGCGGACTGAACCCGCTCCGTTCGGCAAAGACCGTCACAGCCCGCCGTCTGCTCGCAATACCCGTCCCATCACCAAAGAAGGTAGATCGCCATGTCAACTAGAACTCGTTCACTCACCCTCGCCACCGTCGGAGTCGGTCTCGCCCTCGCCCTCAGCGGCTGCAGCGGAGGGGGCGAAACCAGCCCCAGCGGCGCCGCCGCCGCGGAGGACTTCACGCTCTGCATGGGCGTCGGCGGCAAGGATGCCGGCTCGATGGCACAGGGCGACGCCGCCGAGGCCTTGGCGGAGAAGAACGGCTGGAAGTACTACGAACTCAACAACAACAGCGACGGACCCACGGCGAACACGAACGTGGATCTATTCATCCAGCACGGCTGCAGCACGGTCATGGAATTCAACTATGCCGGCACCCAGGAAGTCATCCAGCAAAAGCTCGAGACCGCCGGCATCCCGGGTATCACGTTCGACCTCCCTCAGAAGGGCATGTACCTGGTCGCGGTCGACAACGAGGGGGCCGGCAAGGACACCGGAGTTGCACTCGGTGAGGAGGCGAAGTCGATGTGGGACTGCGACGCGGACCTTGTGCTACTCGGCGAGCAGGCGAACGCCGGACCCGTCAACGATCTCCGCGTCGGTGGATCCGAAGACGGACTGCTGTCCGTCTGCCCGAACATCGACAAGTCCAAGATCGTCAACTTTGAAGGCGGCAACACGGTAGATACAGCGACCACCGCCGCCCGTGACGCGCTTGTCAGCCGTCCCGAGGCCGAGAAGATTCTTACCCTCGGAATCGGCGACAACACAGTCTTCGCAGTCCTGCAGGCCGCCGATCAGCTGGGCCGGGGAGCGAACACGTTTGGTTGGGGTCAGGGCGCGTATCTGCTCAGTGGAGACAGCACGCCTGCCGGGCTCCTCGGCGATTCGGTGTACTTCTTCGAGGATTACCCGATCGCAGCGGTCGATCAGCTGGTGAAGAAGATCGCCGCGGGCGATGCACCCGCAATGGCAGACACTCTCGAGGATGCCGCTGTCTCCATCTCAGCCTGCCTCACCGATCGACAGCAGACGCTGGATATGCCTGCCATCGACATTCGGCTCAAGCAGCTGATCGCCGACGGACTGTCCAGCAACGCGTACGACACCTTCTGCCCTTCAGCGAGCAATGGCTGAGGTCACTACCCTCCGCGAGCGGGAGGCGCCCCGACTGGGAGCCTCCCGCCTCGCGGCGCTAGGTCCCGCCTTCTGGGCGGGGCTAGCGTGGCTCGTCCTTGTCGTGGTCTCCGTAATGAACCGCCCTGATTTCTGGAGCACTCAGACTCTGAATGCGATCTGCTTCACGATGGCCGTCGCCGGAATCCTCGCCGTCGGGCAGAGCCTTGTGATGATCAGTGGCGCCGGCCTGGACCTGAGCCAGCCGGCTGCTCTTGGTATCGGCGCGGTCGCCACTCTGGAAGCACTGCGCGCGGGCTTTCATCCGATCGCGGTCGTCTTGATCGCTGCTTCGGCCGGCGCGCTCTGGGGCCTGCTGTGCGCTTCCGTCGTGGTGCTCGCAAAGTTGAATCCGTTGCTGGTGACCCTCGCCTTGAACTTCGTGGGCATCTCCCTGCACAGCATTCGCTACCCCGCACCGCTGGCAACTCCCAACTCATGGCTGCGGGACTTCGGAACGGCCAACTTCATCGGCCTTCCCGCAGTGTTCTGGCCCATGCTCGTCATCGTGCTCGTCACCGGCTTCCTCGTGCCGCGCACGCGGTACGGCCGGCGCATGATGGCCGTCGGCGGAGCGCCCTTCTCCGCGAAGGCCAGGGGGATTTCCCTGCCGCGGACCCGGATTGTCGTCTTCGCCATATCCGGCGGCCTCGCGGGCCTCGCCTCCACCATTTATGTGGCATCCACCCCCTCGTTCCAGAGCGGAGCGACCAGCACTTACCTGCTGCCTGTCATCTCCGCCGTCATCCTGAGCGGAATCGCCGTCAGCGGCGGCGTCGGCAATATCTGGGCCCTCCTCATCGGACTCGGATTCCTCTCCACCGTCCCGACTGCCCTTGTCTTCTTCGGACTTCCCTCCGCGTGGCAAAGCGTCGTGCAGGGCGCCATCCTCGTCATCGCCGTCTCCATCGACGGCCTCAGCCGACGAAAGGAACAGTCATGACCGCCACAGCGCTGCGTGACGACGCCATCGACTCACCACATGAGCCCACCGTGGCCGCAAGGATCTGGACCGGCGTCAGCCAAAACTCCATCACCTCGGTGACTATCACTCTCGTGATCGTGCTCATCGTAGGAGCCCTGTGGGCCGGGCCGATCTTCCTCAGCGCGTCCAACCTGGGGATCCTCGCCAGTTCCGTCGCAATTCCCCTCATCGTCGGATCGCTGGCAGCGATCGGATTGCTGGGCGGGGCACTCGACCTCAGCATCGGCGCCCACATCGGCTTCGGGGCGGCGCTCTTCTCCGCTCAGTACGCAGCGGGCGCACCAATCTGGCAGGCCATGGTGGTCACTGTCATCGCCAGCGTGCTGATCGGCGTGGTGAACGCTTTCACGATCGTCTTCTGCAAGGGCAACCCGATTACCATCACCCTCGGCATGCTCGTCGCGCTGCACGGAGCCGCGCTGGTCGCGTTAGGCAAGCCCGGGCAGATCTCTGCGTTCATCCCGGCGCTTTACGCATTCACTGCCGGACGCGTCGGCCCCTTTCCCACACTGTTCCTCATAGGCGTCGTGCTTGTCGTCTTCGCCGCTGTCGTGATGGGACTCACCAGGCTTGGCAGGCATATCCGAGCCGTGGGCGGTGATCCGCGCGCGTCCGAGCGAGCCGGGCTGAAGACCAACCGCATCGTCGTCGGCTTGTACATCCTCGTCGCTCTCGGCGCCGGCTTCGGCGGCGTCCTCTACGCCGGCGCGCTCGGTGGCGCGTCCGCCACACTCGGCGTGGGTCTGGAGTTCCAGATCTATGCCGGCGTCCTCATCGGCGGGTTCAGCCTCCTCCGCGGAGGAGTCGGCAACCCGATCGGCGGCGCGATCGGCCTGATCGTCATCGCCGCCGTAGACAATATGCTCCGACTCAACGGAGCCGACATCAACGTCGCATTCCTCGTGCTCGGGCTCCTCCTGCTCGGCGCGATCCTGCTGGACCGAGTCCGCGGCGGCGAACGCTTCGAATGATGCCCCGCAATCCCTTGCCAACGAAAGGCGCACCATGACGGAGACCCCCACCATTACGACGTTCGGGGAAACAGTCCGCATCGGCGCCAGCGTGGTGCACATCAGCGGACACCTCGAACTGCAGAACGTCGACGGCGCCATCCGGCCCGTTCGCATCCCGCAGCGCTACTGGTCGCACTTCCCTCCTCACTCCGCGCACGTGCGAGCAACCACCACTCGACCCGCAGGCGTGAGGCTCACGCTGACCACCGCGTCGACCGTGGTGAATCTGCGCGTGAAATGCACCAGACTCAAAGTGGCCGACATCCTCGCGGAGGAGAACAGCTTCGTCGCCCGCGTCGACGGTCGCGAGATCGCTATCGTCAAGAGCCCCACCGACGCCATCGAGATGACCAGCCTGACCGGAGACGACCTCGGCACTGAGGACATCCGCGAAAGCTCCCTCCTCGAATTCAGCGGCTTACCCGCCGGTGAGAAGACCGTGGAAATTCTGCTTCCGCAGATCATGATGGTCGACCTCGTCGATGTCTACGGCAACCAGCCCATCGAACCCGGCACACCCCCCGCACGCCCGGTATGGATCCACCACGGCAGCTCGATCTCTCACGGCAGTGAACCCGACAAACCGACCGCGCCATGGCCGTTGGTCGCAGCCGACTACGCGGGACTCAATGTCATCAATCTCGGCTTCGCGGGGCAGTGCATGCTTGACCCCTTCGTCGCCGACGCCATCGCCGCTACGCCCGCTGACGTGATCACCCTCAAAATCGGGATAAACATCGTCGGCGCCCGCGCGATGGACCAGCGCACGTTCGTGCCCGGTGTGCATGGATTCATCGACCGCATCCGGGTCGGGCACCCCACCACCCCGATCGTGGTCGCGTCCTCGCTCCTCTGGCCGGGAAACGAAGACCGACCAGGACCCACCGCACGCGAAGACCTCCCGGGTGGGGCCTACCGGTTCAAGGCCCTTGGCACTGAAGCCGACATCGCCACCGGAGCGCTCAGCCTCGCCATCTCCCGCGACCATCTCCGCCACGTCGTGGAGGTTCGACAGAGCGAGGGGGAGGCCATCCATTACCTCGACGGGCAACTGCTTTACGGCGAAGCGGACACCGCCACGTACTCGATGCCCGACGGCCTACACCCTGACGCCACTCTCTACCGAGAAGTCGGACGCCGGTTCGCAGAGTACGTGTTCGGCGAAGGCGGTCTCATCCCCATCACCCCGCGCGAAACGCTGGACCGGTGACCTACGACTCGATCAGGCCCGGCGCTGAGTGGCTGGACACCGGCGGGAAGCCGATCCAAAGCCACGCCGGCTCGATCTTCCACGAAGACGGAGTCTTCTACTGGTACGGGGAGAACAAGGAGCACACCACGCCTGGCAGCGGCATCTGGCACTGGGGCATCCGTTGCTACTCCTCGACGGACCTCTACAACTGGGAAGACCGGGGCCTGCTGATTCCGCCGACCCCGGACGATCCCGACTCGCCGTTCCACCCCTCACGGTTCGTCGACCGCCCCCACATCATCCACAACACGCGCACCGGCAAGTACGTGTGCTGGGTCAAGATTATGGGCACCGGGCACGAACAGCTCTCCACGATCCTCACCGCGGACGCGTTCCTCGGACCGTACGAAATCGTCAGCAGTGACTACCGCCCGCTGGGTATGAACGCCGGTGACTTCGACCTCGTCGTGGACCCCACGGACGGGAAGGGCTATTACTACTTCGAACGTGTGCACAGCGAACTCATCTGCGCAGATCTCACAGATGACTACACCGCCGTCACCGGGTACTACTCCACCCACTTCCCCCGCGCTCAGCCACCAGACGTTCGAGAAGCGCCGGCATACTTCCGCCGCGGATCCCGCCACCACCTCATCACTTCGGGGACCTCCTGGTACTACCCGAACCCCTCCGAGGTCGCTGCGGCGCCCTCCTACCACGGGCCCTTCGCGGTCCTCGGCGACCCGCACCCCTTCGACACCAGCCGCACGTCGTACCGCACTCAGATCAGCTCAATCTTCCGTCACCCACACAAACGCGACCTCTACATCGCCCTGGGGGACCGCTGGCTGCCGGACCTCGCAGCTGCGGAATCAAACAAGGAAGAGGCCTTCCGCGTGGCATTCACCGAGAATGCAACGGGAGATGCCACAGAAGCGATGGAGCTGCCCGACGCGGACACGTCCCGCGCCGTGTATGTCTGGCTACCCCTTCGATTCGATGAGGACAGGCCCGTGATCGACTGGCGCGACGAATGGCGAATCGAAGACTTCGCCTGATACGCACCGTGGCCCCGTGAATCGGGATCGGCGCGATGCTCGAATAGGTCCACGTCGCCGGGCAGCCGGTCCGCTTCACCAAGTCACTCGGCCTCCTGGCGCAAGTACTCAACGAAATGTGACGCCGCGCTCGGACGACGCGACCAGACTCGACGTGTTAGCCGGCTGACACGTGCGGCGACGGCGCATCTTCGATCAGATCGAGTTGCGCGATCGTCTGCGCCGGAACGGCGTCGCCCTGATTCTTCTGGAGGAACGGGGTGTGGTCGAACATGAAGTCCCTGAGGGGGCGCAGCGGCGCCGGTGCGTGGTGGAAGATCTTGCCTGTGATGTAAGCGCCTTGGCTGACGGGGCCGGTGTGAGGCTTCCGCATGTCCTCGAACCGCTGCAGTGCGTTGATGAGGACCGCCGTGTCCGATCCGTCCACGTCCGCGAGTTCCTTGGCGATGAAGTATCCATCCTCGATGGACATTCCGGCACCGTACGCGGCATAGGGCGATGTGGGATGTGCGGCGTCGCCGATGATCGTGACACGACCCTTCGCCCACTGCTTGATCGGCTCGCGATCGACGATCTCCCAGCGGTGTGTGTTCTCTGGCGGCGTCTTCCTGATGAACGTGGGCAGTGGCTCATCGAAATGGCTCACGCGCTCGAGGGCGTATTTCCGGATGTCGGTTTCCGTGAACGGCTCCTTTGACGTCCACTTTTCCAACACCCACCACTCGTAGCCGTCACGGCCTTCATGACGAATCGGCGTGTAGCTTCCCTGGACAGTGCGGTCGTGTGCGAAGACACCACGCGTGCCGATTGGTTCGTCGCCAAGGAACCAGCCGCCCATGAGGTGTAGACCGTGGTAACGCTTGGGTGAGTCACCCCAGATGGCCTTGCGCACGGAGGAGTCGATGCCATCAGCGCCGATCACTAGGTCGACCTCGACCGGTTCGCCTTCGTCGAACTCGACTCGCACCGAGTCGCCGCGGTCGGAGAGGCCAACGAACTTGTGCGAGAGCTTCAGCACGCCTTCCGGCAGGGCATCGAGCATGCGCTTATAAAGCCCCCAGCGAATCAGCCCGATGAAACCGCCGTTGTACTCACGAGCCACGGCTTCCGGCATACGAAACTCGGCGCGCACTCGTCCGTCGTATCGACGCAACTGAGTGTAAGCGGGCGCGCCGAGGTTCTCCGTATCGACGCCAAGCGCTCGCAGCGCCTTCTGCGGTGCCGGCCACAAGTTGAGAATGTTGCCGGCCGCCTTGACCTCGGGGTATCGCTCGTACAGGCGGACGTCCCATCCCTTCTGGTGAAGCCCGAGGGCCGCGGAGAGTCCCGCGGGGCCCGCGCCAATGATCGCGGCAGTCGGCTTACGCGCCGGTGAAGTCATCCGTCACTCCAATGTGAAGAGTCCAACTGGTCAGATACTAAACGTGCCGTATCGAATGCGCAAGACCACTTGTGCGCACTTGACTAGCATTCGAAACAGCACGTATCGTACACATTAAGTTGATACTCGAAGGAGAGCGATGAAACTGGGACGCATCACCGTATCCGGCCACGACGGAGAGCAGATTCGCGTCGTGGCCGTCGAACCGGAAGCCGGGCGTGTGATCGACCTCGCTCGTGCATTCGCTCTCGCTCTCCAAAGGGGAGGGGCAACTACGGAGCGATCCCGCCAGATCGCTCTTTCGATCTTTCCGGGCAGCCTCTCCGCCGGCATCGCTGCAGGCGACGCGTTCCTCGAGAACGCACACCGAGCGCTGACCGCCGCAGACGACGCATCAACCTCGCTCCATGATGTGACATGGAGGGCGGCGGTGGACCCACCCGTCATCCGTGACGGTCTCACTTTCGGGACCCACATCGAGAACTACTTCCGGAACGTCGTGCGATCCAAGCCTGTGCGCGCGGTGTACGAACGCCCGGGATTCTTCAAGGGCTCGACCGCGACCATTTACGGTCACGACGAGGTCATTCCGTATCCGAACATCTCGGAGAAACTCGATTACGAACTCGAGATTGGGTACATCGTCGGCAAGCCTGGCCGGAATCTAACCCCGGACCAAGCGATGCGGCATGTGTTCGGAATCACGATCTTCAACGACTGGAGCCTCCGCGACGTGCAAGCGCTCGAAGGGCCGATTGGCATGGGTGCCCAGCACAGCAAGGACTTCGCATACGGCATCGGGCCGTGGATCACGACAATTGATGAGATCCCCTCGATTGAGGGGCTGGTGGGCCAGGTGCGCGTAAACGGCGAAGTCCGCGCGGACACCCGGGTGGAGAACTTCGTCTACACGCCGGCCGAGCTGGTTGCATACGTCTCGATATTCGACGGCCTGCAACCAGGCGACCTCATCGGATCAGGGACGATGGGGTTCGGCGCAGGGGTTGAGATCGACCGGTTCGTGCAGCCGGGGGATGTCGTCGAGCTCGAGTTGGAGGGCGTCGGCACTCTGAGGAATCAGGTCTCCCCGGAGAAGGAGGTTCCACCGTGGTGGCCGGAGCCGCGCCCCTATCCGTTCGACGACGAGGTGGACGCGTGACCCGCCTGCCGGTGCGCCGCGTCGTCACTGGCCACGACGACACAGGCCGGGCAATCATCCTCGCAGACGGGCCCGCGCCGCACTCGTTCGAGTCCGACGCGATCCCGGGGTTCGGTGCGACGGTGGCGTGGACTACACCGCCCGGCCGCATCGACCATGTCACTGATCACGATCCTGCAGCCGCTGACGCGGACATCCCCTCCTTTCCCTCGGAAGGTCA
The DNA here is from genome assembly GCF_039530225.1 of Microbacterium pumilum. Taxonomy (NCBI): domain Bacteria; kingdom Bacillati; phylum Actinomycetota; class Actinomycetes; order Micrococcales; family Microbacteriaceae; genus Microbacterium; species Microbacterium pumilum. Next base: position 4,082,405 of record NZ_BAAAOH010000001.1, on the reverse strand, counting down.
GACAATTCTTCGGATCGCGGACTTTCCGCCTGACGCCGTCTATCCCGATGCCGCAGACTCGGTCATCTTCACTGAGATCGACGGTCATGAAGCCGCAGAAGCCGGCAGTGAACACAGCGACGGCAAGCACTTCTGGTTCCATCGCACCGACTCGCTGGACTACGCGGTGGTGCTCTCCGGCGAGATCACGCTGCTCGTTGACGAGGGGGAGTCGACGGTTGCCGCGGGCGATGTCATTGTGCAGCGGGCCACCAGCCATGCCTGGTCGAACCGAACGGACAAGACCGCCCGGGTGCTGTTCGTTCTGATCGGCACTCCACCACTTGCTGCGTCACAGATCGCGGCGCAGCGACAGGGCGCGCTGAAACGGTGAACCGTCCATGATCGTTGATGATCACGCCGCGGTCGGCGATGTGATCTGGATGCCTGACGACACATTGATGTCCGCGTCGGGTGTCGCACGCTTTGCCGAGTTCCTCCGGGTGCGTGGTATCGAGCCCGGTGCTGACTACTTTGACCTGTGGCGCTGGACCGTGGACGAGCCGGAACGGTTCTGGGAACTGTTTGCAGAGTTCGCTGGCGTCGACCTCGGTGGTGATGCCGGACCAGTGGTGACCACTGATCCGATGCCGCACGCCCGATGGTTCGAAGGCCGGACGGTCAACTTCGCCCGGCAGCTGCTCGAAGGCCACGACGGAACCGCGCTCATCTGTGTGGCGGAGGACAACCACTCCCGCGAGATCTCCTGGAAGGAGTTGCGCCAGCAGGTAGCCGGGACGGCTGCCTACTTGCGCGCGGCCGGGGTGGGAGTCGGCGACCGAGTCGTCGGCATCCTTCCCAACGTCCCGGAAGCGGTCGTCGGATTCCTCGCGACCGTGTCGCTCGGCGCGGTGTGGTCGGTCTGCGCGCCAGAGTTCGGCCCCGGGGCAATCGTCTCCCGCTTCAAGCAGCTCTCCCCGAAGGTCGTCATCGCCGCGCCCGGGTACCGACTCGGGGGCCGTGATCGTGACCGGCGGGCCGAGCTGGCCGAGATCCTCGACGCTCTGCCGACCGTGCAGAGCGTCGTCTGGGCAACGGGACACACCAGCATCACGCCCCCGCTCACCAACACCACCGCGGTCGACTGGGAGGACGCGATCACGACAGGGGGCGACCTCGAATACGCGGACGTCGAGTTCAGCCACCCACTCTGGGTGCTCTTCTCGTCAGGGACGACGGGCGTACCCAAAGGCATCGTTCACGGTCACGGCGGCGCCTTGCTCGAAATGCTGAAGATGCTGCTTATCCACTCCGACCTGCGCCCCGGTGACCGCTACTTCAATGTCGCCTCCACGAGCTGGGTGCTGTGGAACTCACTCGTGTCCGCGCTGGCCATCGGCGCGACGGCAGTCCTCGTCGACGGCAACCCGACGTTTCCTTCGCTCGACCGTGTTTGGCGGGTCGCTGCGGATACGCGCACCGCGGTGCTCGGAGTCAGCGCCGGCTTCGTCCATGCCTGCGCGAAGGCTGCGCTGGCTCTCGATGACGAGCATGAACTATCGGCGCTGCGGTGCGTGCAGGTGACGGGGTCGCCGCTGTCCGCGGACGGCTACCGCTGGGTGTATGCGAACGTTGGGGATGTCTGGCTGAGCTCGATGAGCGGCGGCACCGACATCGCGTCGATCTTCGTCGGCGGCGTTCCGACGCTCCCAGTTCGTGTCGGATACATTCAGGCAGCTGCGCTCGGCGTACGTGTCGAGTCGTGGGACGAGCGCGGCAGCCCGACTCGAGGCAAGGGCGAGCTCGTCATCACGCAGCCCATGCCCTCGATGCCATTGCATTTCTGGGGCGACGACGGTTCCCGCTATCTCGCCAGCTACTTCGACACCTACCCCGGGGTCTGGCGGCACGGTGATTTCATCGAGTTCGACGATGCCGGCATCATCATCCACGGCCGCTCCGACTCGACCCTCAACCGCAATGGGTTGCGCCTGGGCTCGGCCGACATCTACACGGTCGTCGAGGCACTTCCCGAGGTCGCCGAAGCACTCGTCGTCGGAGCTGAGATCGGCGCTGATGACTACTACATGCCGCTCTTCATCAAGCTCGCGCCTGGGGCGGAGGACGTGGCCGCGAGTGCTGCGGTCGTCGCCGCGATTCGAGCGCATCTTTCGGTGCGGTACTTGCCGGACGAGATCATCGTCATGCGCGGCATCCCGCACACGAGGACGGGGAAGAAGCTTGAAGTGCCGGTCAAGCGTCTCATCCAGGGAGCCGACCTGGCGGATGTGGCAGACCTCGGTGCGGTCGACGACCCCGCGCTGATGGAAGAGTACGCGGCATTCGCAGCCGCACTGCAGGCCGAGTGAAAGGTCAGCGCGATGTGAGGCGCGCGTGACCGCGGACGGCGGCGATGATCGTGTCGCCGGCGCGCACGGTGACGTCGACGAGGGAGTTGGTTCCCCATGAGGTGCTCGTCGTGGCGGTTGCGGTGATCTCCTCCCCAGGGCGGCTCGGCGCGATGAACGCGATCTGAGCGTTCAGCGTCGCTCCGTCCCGCGGGATGATCGCCGCGTGGGCAAGGGCCGCGTCGGCGAGGCTGAAGATCACCCCGCCGTGCAGATAGCCGGAGCCGTTCACGTGCTGCTCCGTGACCGTCATCTGCAGGACGGCGGTACCGTTGCCCTCGGAGACGACCTTCGCACCGAGCCATTCCTCGACCGGTTGTCTCATGAGGCCTGCTTCGGCTCGCTGGCGAACGAGGCATCGAACAGGCCGCTCAGATCGCCCTGGTCTTCCGGCAGAAGCTGCAAGTCGCGGCGAACCCCGGCGACGATGATCAGACCGGAGACATCGATGCGCAATGTCCGGGGACGTTCGTTCCACAGCGCCGTGGCAGCGGAATCCGGCAGGCCAGTTCCGGCGAGCAGTGCGATGCCTTCCTCGTCGGTCAAGCGACGGGCGAGTTCCACCGCCTGCTCGAGTACCCGCACGTATCGCTGCAACTCATCTCGACGAGAACTAAGGATGTCCTCGCGGGTCACGAGGACTTGCCCGGGATAGCCCGGGAGGAGCTCGTTGATCGACGCGAGCCGGTGCAGGCCATGCTGTTGCGCGATCGTGTCGAAAGGTGGCCCGAGGAGCGTCGCATCCACGTCGCCGGCGACGAGCGCCTGCATCCGCTCTCGCACACCACCCACTTCCTCAAACCGGACGGTGACTGCCGAATCCGCCAGAATCCGACGCGCGGCCAACGCGAACCCGTTGTCGAGTGCGTCCACAGCGAAGGTGCGGTCGGTGAGGTCCTCAAGGTGTGAGATGTCTGGCTGTGTGAAGAGCGCCAGGGGAGTCGTTCGCTCGGTCTGGGCAATCGCTCGTAGGCGGATGCCACGGCGATTCCAGGCGAACAGGTTGTCGAAGGCGGTCACGGCGAGGTCTTGTTCGCCAGCCGCGAGCTGCTCGAACTGCGCGTCGCTGCCCCGGGTGTCGGTGGACGTGACGTGAACACCGGCGCGATCGAAAAGTCCTGTTTCAGTTGCGATGATCATCGGGACGGGCGGGACGAAGTGAGACTGGCGCAGCATCAGTGGATCCTCTCGATGATCATGGCCATGCCCTGTCCGCCTCCGACGCAGAGGGTGGCCAGCCCCAGTGCCCCATCCGTGTGCTGGAGCCCGTTGATGAGCGTTGTGAGCAACCGCACGCCGGTCGATCCGAATGGGTGTCCCAGGGCGATCGCGCCTCCGAACGGATTGACCCGATCGGGGTGTGCGCCGAGTTTGCGGACAGTCGGGACGACTTGAGCGGCGAAGGCCTCGTTCAGTTCGATGATGTCGATGTCGTCGATCCTCAGTCCGGCCTGTGCGAGGGCCTTACGGGAAGCCTCGATCGGTCCTAGCCCCATGATCTCGGGAGACAGTGCGGATGCTGACGTCGCGATGATGCGGGCTGACGCGGTGGCGCCGAGTTGGACGGCACGTTCGGCACTCATTATCAGCGCCGCGGACGCGCCGTCATTAAGTGGGCTCGAGTTCCCGGCGGTCACTGTCCCCGCGGGGTGGAAGGCGGGGCGCAGTTCAGCAAGGACCCCGACGGTCGTGGCAGGGCGGATCCCATCGTCACGATCGATCACCGAGCCGTCCTTGCGTCGGTATGGTGTGATCTCGCGTGCGAAGAAGCCGGCCTGCTCCGCGGCCGCCGCACGGCGCTGGGACTCCGCCGCCCACTCGTCCTGATCTTCGCGCGTCGTGCCTGTGACACGCGCGACGACCTCAGCGGTGATGCCCATCGAGACATAGGCATCCGGAAGTACACCCCCGAGGCGCGGGTCGCTCCACTCCTCCGCATCGGCGAAGATGTCCTCGACGCGCGCGGCGGCATCGCCGAACGCAGGGTGACGACGTAGTTCCACGGGGAGCTGATGGGAAACGGACTCCACTCCACCGATCAGGAAAACGTCGCCGTCCCCGGCGCGGACGGCGTTCGCCGCCATCCGCGCCGCCTGCAGCGACGATGCGCAGAATCGGTTGACGGTCACCGCCGGGAGCGAGTCATACCCGGCGAGGATCGCGATGCGCCGGGCGATATTCTCATTCTGAACGCCTTCGGGCACGGCGCAGCCCAGGTAGAAGTCCTCAATCATGGCCGGGTCGAGACCGGGGACGGCGTCGAGTGTCGCTCGCAGCACGCTGACGGATAGATCCTCGGGTCGCTCATCGACCAGCGCGCCCTTCCGTGCGCGTCCGATGGGTCCACGGCGGGCGGCGACGATGACTGGATCGCTGCCCGCCGTCAGGTCGCGGGTCACGGGTTCGCGTGCACCGCGGCCGCCGCGATCAGGTCGGCCTCTGTTCCCGGGACGATTCCCTGCTCCGTCGCAGTCGGCTTGGCAGCCGGTGGGAAGGCTTCGAGCATGGACTGCGGGAGGGTGACGTTGCGGAACATGTCGTTCGGGCCCTGGCTGAGCTCCCACGTGTTCGGCTTCCAGTCCGGGACATAATTCCGGTAGCCCCCGGAGTTGACTTCAATGCGCAGCCCGCTTGCCTCGCGGAAGTACAGGTAGTTCTGCTCACCGATACCGTGGAAACCGGGGCCGAACTCGATCGGCACGCCATTCTCTCCAAGGACGTCTGCGGCTTCGGTGACCTGGTCGGGGGTGTCCAGCCAGAACGCGTAATGGTGGATCCGTCCGGGGACGTCGGAGGAATCGAGCAGGATGCCCAGGTCGTGCGACTTCTCATTGGTAGTGGTGACGCCGAAGAAGGTGATCCGCGGCTCTGGCAGCTTCGCGAACGCCATGATCCGGAATCCGAGCACCTCGTGGTACCAATTCGCGAAGCCTTCAACGTCGGGCGAGGCGATCGTGACGTGGTCGAGCTGGCGCGGTGCAATGCCAGTGGTGATGCGCTTGGCGGGACGGTCGGGGTATGTCGAGGCGTCCTCGCCTTCGGCCTTGTAGAGCTCCACCTCCCAGAACAGCTGCATCGTGTGACCGTATGGGCCGGTGAATTCGTAGGAGCGGCCGAGGCCGTCCGCCGGCCCAAGCCACTTGCCGCGGAAGTCGGTCGCTTCGATGCGCTCGACGACGAGGTCGAGGTCCTCATCCGAGTTGGTGCGCCACGCCATCCGGACCATTCCACTCTGAGCGCCGGGGCGCAGCACGACGCTGTAGGCGTAGTAGTCGCCCCAGCAGCGCAAGAAGACACGGTCGCCGTCACGGCCAACGACTTTGAGTCCGATCTTGTTCTCGTATAACCGGACGGACTCGTCGATGTCGGTGGCGTAGATCTCGACGTGCGAGAGGTGGGACAGGTACTTGCTCATCAGTGAGTCCTTTCGATGACGTGAACGGAGCTTTGTGGGTGGATCGAGTGACTATGGAGCGGTGCGGTTGCCCTGGGCGTACCAAGGAGGCAGCTGGCCGGTGCGGCCGATGACAGCGTTGCGCTGGGTGCCCAGCCCGGTGATAGTTGCTTCCACGATGTCGCCGGCTTGCAGGAAGCGCCCGAAGTGAGAACCGTTGCCGGCCGGCGAGCCGGTGATCAGCATGTCTCCGGCCTCGAGGGGGACATGGGCGCTGACGTACGAGATCAGTTGCGGAACATCGAAGAGCAGATCGTCGACCGTCGCGTCCTGCTTGATCTCACCGTTCACCCACAGCTGGATGCGCAGTTCGGAGACATCGTCGATGAAACGCGCCGGAGTGAGATACGGCCCGGTCGGATAGAACCCGGGCGCGTTCTTCGACCGGAACCAGTCCGTCCCCATCATCGCGACGTCTCGACGCGGGATCAGGGAGCGGATGCTCAAGTCGTTGCAGATCGTGTAGCCGGCGATGTAATCGCCAGCCTCCTCGAGAGAAATCCCGAACCCGGGACGGGAGATGACCACACCTAGCTCAAGCTCCCAGTCGACGTTCTCTCCGACCTCCGGCAAGTGGATGTCGTCGCGAGCTCCAGAGACGGCGGAGGAGAGGCCCGCCCAGACGTACGGGTGGCCGACCCGTGCGCGCTCATCTATCTCCTGAGCAGCCTCCACACGAAGCTCTTCGTCGGTCGCATCGCTGCGCCCCAACTTGTGCGCCACCGACAATTGCAGGACGTGCTCGCGGTAGTTCGCCCCCGCTGCAATCACGGCACCGACTGGTTGTACCGGCGGCAGCGGGCGCAGGGCCGATGGATCAATGCCCGCATCGTCACCGACCGGATGATCGGCCAGATAGCGCGCGATCTCATCGAGGTTCGCATCCCACTGCGAAAACAGGTCCGTTGTGCGGATCAGATCGGGAAGGACAGTCCGAAGATCATGGGCACGACCGCCAGCCACGACAACCGGGATGCTCTGCCCATCGCGCTCGAAAGTCGCGATCGAGAACGGATCAACGGTGCCGGGCATCAGTGCTCCTTCGCAATGAGTTTTCATCACGATACTACACAGTACGTACCGTTTCGGATACGATGACTTTAGGAGGCGCGGTCCGAGGCCAAGGAGCGGGAGCGCCCGCTCGGCCAGCCCAACCTCGTCGTGGCAGCGGACATCAGCAACGCGGGCGGGCTGCGGGTGCGAGCACGCCACTCACAATAAGGTTCATGACATGGCCGTTAGAAGCGAACAGAGCCACCGGGCGATTCTGGAAGCAACGATGATGTTGCTTGACGAGCGTCAGCCCGAAGCACTCACGGTTCAGAGGCTCTCAATCGAGCGAATCGCCAAGGAAGCCGGTGTCAGCAAGACGACCATCTACCGATGGTGGCAGAGCAAGGCTGCGCTCATCATCGATACATTCCTGGATAACCACGTCGCGCGAACTCCGGTCCGCGAGGACATTCCGGCTCTCGATGCTTTGCGCGAGCACCTCGGATCGCTGGCAGAGATCTACTCCGGGCGAGAAGGTCGCTTGGTCGCACAGCTAATCGCCGAATGCCAGTACGACGCATTGACCATGAACGAGTTCAAGGAACGCTTCTGGCTACCGCGCTCTCACGCAGTAAACTCACTCATCGAACGAGCCATGGACGAGGGCACGGTCCGGTCCGACCTCGCTCCCGAGATCATCGCCGAACTGCTATACGCGCCCCTCTACTTCCGCTTGCTCTTCCAGATCGACCCCCTCGACCGCGACATCGCAAGCAGATTCCTCACTGCCGGCTTGGAAGGCATCGCCACTAGAGCTGCTCACTAGACAATGTGTGAGCATCATGCGCGGCGGACCAGCGTCCGAGGGCGACGACATGAAGCCGATCCGGTCACCCAGATGAGTCAGGTGCGCATCTGGGGCCCGGCCTTGGATGACAACGATGGCCTTCGGGGGATGACCGATGCCGACATTCAGCTCAGGCACTCGTCGACGCACCCCGCCTCGATTGGAACTCGCGCTCCGCATCGTCGATCTCGTCGAGTTGCTTGAGGATCTCTCCAGGTGTGCCGTCGCCGATCATCTTCTGCAGGAAGGGGCTGTGGTCGAAGAACAAGTCGCGGATCGGCCGTACGGGGGCCGGGATGTGGTGGAAGATCTTGCCGAGCTTGTAAGCAATGTCGACCTGGAACGCGGTGTGCGCACGGCGTGGAGCCTCGTATTTCTCGAGCGCGGCGGTCAGCGCTCCGGCATCCGAGATGTCGACGCCGGCGACGCGGCGGCCGAGGAAGAAGCCGTCCTCGATCGACATCCCGGCACCGTAGGCGGCATACGGAGAGGTCGGATGCGCGGCGTCGCCGACGAGAGTCGCCCTACCCTTTGACCACTTCTCCAGGGGTGGACGGTCGCGGATCGGCCAGCGTTGCAGGCTGCCCGGATCGGTCGCGGCGACGAGCTGGGGGAGCGGGGACGCGAACCCCTCGGCCATTTTGGTGGCGGTCGCCTGCAGGTCCCCGGCGAACTCCTTGGAGGAGTCGAACGCGCCGAGCACCCACCATTGGAAGCCTGCGCGGCCTTCGTGGCGAATGGATGTCCAACTGCCCTGGATGGTGCGGGTATGCGAGACGACGCAGCGACCGGTGGGGACGTCGAGGGTGTCGTCGAAGGTGAACCCGCCGATGATGTGCAGGTTGTGCTCGCGCTTGGGCGCGTCGCCCCACAGGGTGCGGCGGACGAGGGAGTCGATACCGTCGGCGCCCACGAGCAGGTCGGCTTCTAGGGTGCTGCCGTCGGCAAGGTCGAGGCGGACTCCGCTCTCGTCTTGGTCGAACGATGTGACCTGGGTGTTGGTGCGCAGGATGCCTTCGGGGATGCTGGCCAGCATCCGGCTGTAGAGCTGAGGGCGCAGCATCCCGATGAATCCGCCGCCGTACTGATCGATCACATCCTGGGGGAGATGCACGACGGCGCGCACTCGACCGGAGGCGCTGCGGAACTCCGACTGACAGGGTGCACCGAGGTCGACGGTGTCGACCCCCATCAGCCTGAGGGCTTTGATGGGCGGTGGCCAGAGATTCAAGATGTTGCCCGCGGGTCGGGCGGCGGGATACCGCTCCAGCATGATTACGTCGTGCTCGGTCTGCGCGATCGAGAGCGCGGTGGCCATGCCGGCCGGTCCTGCGCCCATGACGACGACGCGTCCTTTTCGTGCCATTTCATACTCCTCGTTGAGTGGTGGTGATCGGGTGAGTGTCAGAGTTCGGTCTGCTGCATGACGGGTTCTCCGTCGATGAGTCCGTCGAGTGCCGAGAGGAAGCGTTGGGTGTGCTCGTGGCTCATGTGGGCGTCGAGCGCGGCCTGGTCGCGCCACAGTTCGACGCTGACGATCACGTTGCCGTCGAGGGAGAGCCCGAACTGGTAGAGGGTGCAGCCGGGATCACCCTGCGTGGCCGCGGTGATCTCGCGCGCTGCCGCGACGAGACGCTCGCGTGCGTCGGATGCCGGTCGCGCGCTGCCGGTGATGAGAAGCATGGATCCTCTGACTTCGTCGTTGAACTTCAAAAGCGTAGCGGTGACTACGGTTCTATCCTTTGATGGCACAATGTGTCAAGACCGGATCTCAGGAGGAGACACGAGCACTTCAATTCGCGCCCCGAGACAGAAGCGCAGCCGTGAGGCGTGGGCGCGAGTCCTCGATGCCGGCGTCGAGCTACTCTCGGAGCGCGGATACGAGGGGTTTACGATCGCGGCGATCTGCGATTCGGCAGGCGTCGCGCCGCGTTTCATATACGACCGCGTCGACAACAAGGACGATCTCTTCCTCGCGGTGTACGAGCACGGGCTGGGCAGGGTGCGTGCCGGCCAGTCCGAGTTGGAACGTGACGAACGCTGGGCGGGCCTCCTGCCCGAAGAACTCGTACGCGGAGCCCTCGGCGAAGTGGGCGCACGATTCCGCGAGAACGCAGAGTTCCTCCGTGCAATCGTCCTGCTCTCCAGCACCGTTGCAGAAGTCGCTCAGCGCGGCGCGACCTACCGTGCCGAGTTCGAGGGCCAGTTCGTCGGGCTCCTCAGCCGGATCGAGGCCGACATCCGGCATGACGATCCACTCTCCGCGATGCGGTACTGCTTCGACACCGCGTTCGCCGCATGGGTAGTCCGCGTCGCCTACGGCCCCGAGTTCTCGGCGCTCGGCCTCGATGACGATCAGTTTGACCAGCACCTGAAAGAACTGGGCGTTCGGTATCTACTCCGTTGAACTACGCCACCTGGGTTCGAGCGGTAGGGGGCGTTGCGAGAGCTATTCCCCGCGAGGGTAGTGCCCTCCGGTCGCGGGACCGGACTGGGTCGGGCGGACAAGGACCCGATCCTCGGTGGACGCGGCTTTCAGCTCGGCATCACTCGGCGTCCGTTGCGTACTCAGTGTGTACCGTCAAGCATCAGGAGTGCCGCGCTCCAGGCACGACGTACCAGTGTTCAACTGACCAGCGACGGGCCGATTGCCTGTCGGTCGCCGTCGCGGCGCTCGATTGCTCGTAGCGACCGTGCAACGAATGCGGATATCATGCGAGCGCCCTCGATCCGGACCTGGGTATCCGCCTCCTCCGCCGATATCTAAACGCTGAAGCATCGCCTGAGCGGGGATACTGCGGAACGACGAAGCGCATCGACTCGGACTGAAACGAAGATCGCCGGAAACCTCCTCGGTAGTGACGAGAGAAACAGGGGCAGCTTGAGTCAAAGTTGTTGCAGCTCGCACTGAATCTCGACCCCATTGCGATCCCACACGGACGTGGAGAAACTCCTCGTTCGCGTGAAACCGGGAATCACGCGGAATCCGCACCACACTCGCCGCCACAGATCAGAAGATCTCATGCCCCGCCATCGCTCATGGTCGAGTAGAAGAGTCGCTCTGCCTCATCCCGGCTGTGAAGATCGTGGAGAACGAACGCCACGAAGTCCTCGTCACGGTTTGTGATGACCACGTCTTCGATCGCGTCGCCTGCGTCTTCGCCTGGCCATAGTGTTTGGCGTGTCGGCCGATCCTTATCGAGGCGTGTGCCACAACGGCTGACCCAATCATGGAGGCGTTGGCGCGCATCGGCGAAGTCGTGGTGCCAGCCGAGCGGGGCCGATGCGTGTTGATCGGGATCGTACGCGCAGAGCCAGTGGAGGTGCAGCGCGGAGAGCTCCCAAACCAGTTCCGGATGCCGGTGCCAGAATGGCGGGACCACGGATGCCGGCAGGCCGTAGGTTCGTCGCAGCCAGTTCACCCACTTGTTCAACTCGATCCAATGGATCTCGGCTTCGTCGGCGGTGAGCAGATTCCAGTTCACTGGCTGGGGTGGGCCAGCGCTCGCCCCACCATCGGCGCCATCGGGCTCGTCGCCGCGAAAGGCCGGCTCAGATTCGTCGCGGCCGGCACTGCCAAGCATCGGTCAGCCTGTCCGATCAGACGCCGAGCGCGCTGGCGACGGCGTTCCTTGGCCCGGTCACTGACACTTGCCTGGTCGGCGCTTTGCGCCCAATCGCGGCCGCCCGTCGGGTCCGGTCGACCTCATAATTGGTGCGGGCGAGATCGTGGCCGAGCTTCTTGGCGACGAACTCCTCCGCATCGACGACCTGCCCGTCGCGTTCGATAGAAAAGGTGCGGATGTAGCCCTCGGCGATGAACGAGTCTCCCTTCGCGAACCGGGAGAGGGCACGTTCGGCGGTCGCGCGGTACGCGACCATGTCGTGGAAGCTCGGCTCGAGTTCGGTGAAGGTTCCGTCCTCGTTGCGGCGGAAGTGCGGCTGCCCGATCCGGACATACAGGCGAGTGTCGCCGTTCTCCGTGATGGACTGCTGCGGCTCCGAGGCGATGAAGCCGGAGATGGACTGCTGGGTGTGGAGAGCCATCGGACTGATCCTTTGCGTCGGGGCGGACCGTGCTGGTCCGCTTCACCCACAAGGTGCACGCGACGTTCCTGCGACCATGACGTCGGTTGCTGACCTCACGGTCGTGAGCGGTCCGAGAAGGAGCCGGCTACCGGCACGACGGGGCGCCTCGCGGCCGATCCAGCTCGATCGGTTGATGAAGGACCGCATGTAGTGCGCGTGGAGGTAAGTGTGGTCGAACGCGGTTACTCCACCGGCTCGTCCGAGGCGGGCGGTGGAGCAGCATGAGGCTGCCGCAACAGTGTCTCGAGCCCGGAGCGGTCGTTGAGCAGCGACTTCGCATCGCGCCGCGAGGTCCAGGTGCGCAGCCGGGTCACGATTGGCGGTGCGGCGCGGAACATGACCAGTGCGGTGCCGAACGGGAGAGTGCGGATGACGTCGGGCGGCATGATCGCCACCCGGCGCACGGATCGCTGTGAGGATCGGGTGCCGCGGTCGCCGACGGTGATGGAGTCTGTGGCTTCGTCGCGTTCGCCGATGAGCGTGGAGAGGTCTTGGAGATCGCGGGAGTTGGAGGCGCCGCCGAGGATGATTTTGATGATGGAGGCATCCCAGATCGCGCCGGCGGCATTGTCGCTCCACTTCGAGCGTGCCTGGGTCAGCGATTGCAGCACCGGCATGGTGGTGATGCCGGTGCCGCCGCCTTCGGCCATCAGCGTCGGTAAAGATGGGAGTGGGGCAAGGTTGCCGATCTCGTCGAGGGCGAGCAGGAGTGGCGGGTCCAGGCGGGCGCCGGGATTGCGGGCGGCGATCCGCCGGGCGGACTCGACGACGTCTTCGACGAACGCGGCGACGAGAGCTGCGGAGTTATTGGCGCCGGCGCCAGTAGCGAGGAGGAATAGGGTGCCGTTGCTCCGCAGGAAGGACTCCGGGTCGAACGATTCGCCCTCGCCCGGTGACACGGCGGCGAGCACGCGCGGGTCGGCGAGCGCCCCGAGCGCAAGTGACACGCCCTGCCAGATGGAGTCCCGGGTTCGGGGGTCGGCTTCGAGCATGGCCTGGAGCGAGTCGGCCCAGCCGGTCGCGGCGCGCGGGTCGTTCATCAGAATGGCGACCGCGTCGGCGGCTGCCGCGGGATCGAGCGTCCAACGGAACAGTTCGCTGGGTGGTCGGTCGGCGAGCGCAGCCGCGTGCAGAAGGGACTGCAGGGCTGTGCGGGTCTTGGCTTCCCAGAACCCGCCAGATTCGACGCCACCGGCGGCGAGACCAGTGCCGGCGGCGAGCCCGGTGGCGCGGATCATCGCCGTCAGGGCATTCTCGCAACCCCGAATCGGCGACCAGCGCAGACCGGCGGGGATCCCCTCGGCGAGCTTCTGAGGATCGAACACGGCGACTGGGCCGAGGCGTTCTCGCGCGCGGAGAGTGGCGGTGAGGTTGTCGGGGCGGGTGGAGGTGGTGACCACGGCACCCGGGGCATCGAGGATCGCGTTGATGACGATGTGCGCGCCCTTCCCGGATCTTGGCGGACCGATGACGAGGATCGAGTCCTCCACGCTCGCCCACACCGCCGACGACCGGGAGTGACCGATGAAATAGCCGACATCCGCCGGGCGTGCGTGCGTGAGGGAGGGGCGCAGGTGAGCCGCGCGCCGCATGAGCGCGTGTTGGGATGCGGCCTTGGCGACGTCGTCTCGACCGGCGATCCCCTCGATGTGGTGCGGGTCGACTCGACCCCGTCGGGACGTTCCCCGGACGAGCCGCCAGCCAAGGATGCTGACGCCCGTGGCGATAAGGATCAAAAGCCCCGCGCACACCCAGTAGACGACGGGGTTGATGCCGGGCGCTCGCATGGCCACGCCCGGATCACCGGGATTCAGCAGCACGGTGAGCCCCGCTGCAATTCCGGCGGTGGGCTGGTCCAGCCCCGTCACCCAGGCTGCAATTGAGCCCGCCGCGCGAAGCAGGGTCGCGACCGCGGCACCGGCGATGATGACGCAGAGGCCGAGATTGGTGAGCTCGTCACCGTAGCTCGGCGCTTTTGGCGTGGTCATGGGGCTGCCTCACCGCGGCGGCGCGCCGAGGGGATCACAGGCTGATGTCCGGTTCGAGCCGAAGGGGTCGGCGCGCGGCCGTGGCGGATCCGAATGGACGGTCGACTCCAACACTGTTGGTCGAGTCGAGCAGATCGATTGCGTCTCGGGTGTCGGTGATGATCGTCGCGATGCCTTCCTGGAGGAGTCGGTGGCAGCCGGCGCTCGCGGGACTGGTGATGGGTCCGGGGACGGCACCGATGGGTCGCCCGAGGGAGTGGGCTTGGCTTGCGACGTTGAGCGACCCCGAGCGGTAGCCCGCCTCGACGACGATGGTCGCGCCGCTCAGTGCGGCGAGCAGCCGGTTGCGCTGCAGGAACCTCCATCTGGTCGGCGAGGCTCCCGGCGGCAGTTCGCTGACGAGAAGGCCTCCGGAGTCCTGGATCCGCTCGAACAGCTGCTGGTTGCCGACGGGGTAGAAGCGGTCAAGCCCAGTCGCGAGGACCGCGACGGTAGATCCCGGGCGTGACATCGTGGCGGCCCTGTGTGCGGCGCCGTCGATGCCGTACGCACCTCCCGAGCAGATGACTCGGCCCTGTGAGGCGAGGTCTGCGGCGAGTTCCATGGTGATGTGCTCGCCGTAGCTCGTCGCGGCGCGGGCTCCGACCAGCGTGATGCGGTTCGCGGTGATGCCTTCGAGGCGGCTGGGCTGTCCGCTGAGCCAGAGCGCGAGCGGCACCCGAGGGCCGAGCTGTTGCAGTTCGGCCGGCCAGGTGAGGTCTTCCGTCGTGAGCATCGTCAGGTTGCGGCGTTCCATCTCGTCTCGGACGCTGTCGACGTGGCCCGGGTCGAGCCGCGGTGCGAGCCTCCGCCGCCAAAGGCTGCCTTCGGCGGGATCTATAGAGGCGGGCAGCGACGTCTCTGCGGTGACCAGAGCGAGCGTCTCTGCCGCGCCGACGCGCGCGACGAGGATGCCGGTGACGGTGTCGCCGGGTTCGGAAGCCATGGCCAAGCTGATGCGGGCAAGGCGATCTTCGGAGAACGAGTGGTCCATGAGGTGCCTCCTTTGGGGGAGCGGTGCATCCGGTATCGCTGCGGTCAAGGCGTCATCCGAGCGGTCGTATCGAAGACCGTGAGCTCGTCGGGATGCAGCTGGTGCTGGACGACGAAGCTACGATCCTTCACGCGCCACAGCCCCTGCCCGGTACTGAGCGCGGGCAGCAGATTCATCTCCGTGCGAGTCAGTCCGAGCGCGGCGGCGGTGGATCCGAGCTGATCGGGTTCCTGCCGGTACACGATCCGTGTCTCGGCGTTGGCAAGGAGTGACGACGCGAGCGCGCGCATCGCGGACCCGGAGTCGCCGACGTTGTCGAGGTCAGACAGCTTGTGGAAGACGAGCATGTTGGCAATGCCGTAGTGACGTGCCAGTCGCCACTGCGCATCCATCCGGCGAAGCAGTGCTGGGTACGCCATCAACCGCCACGCTTCGTCGTAGATGACCCAGCGTTGTCCGCCAGCTGGGTCGGCCAGCGCCGCCTCCATCCACGCCGACGAGCACGTCATCAGGACCGACACCAGGGTGGAGTTCTCGGCGACCCGGGACAGATCGAGCGACACCATTGGCAGGGACGGATCGAACCTGACTGTCGAAGGTCCGTCGAACAGGCCCGCCAGGTCGCCTGCGACGAGTCTCCGCAGCGCGTGGCCGACGAGGCGGCCGTCTTCGGCGAGGCGGTCTTCGTGGTCGTCTGATCGGGTCGGTGAAAGGATGCGGTCGACGACCATGGGGAGGATAGGCACGTCTGCGCTGCGCACGACGTCCGTCAGAGCGAGGTCGATGGCGGTGTGCTCCAGAGGCATCAGGGAGCGCTCGAGCACCGTTTCTGCAAGCGCGCCGATCAGGTCGCGGCGGCGCGCGGCGACCTGCGCGGTCCATTCGGAGTCGGACAGCGCCGAAGCGCGATGCCCCTCGTCGAGCGGGTTCAGACGATTGCGGAGACCGTGGCCGAGGATGATGGCACGGCCGCCGACCGCTTCCGCAACCGCTGTGTGCTCGCCCTTGGGATCGCCCGGGACGTAGACGCGGCGACCGAAGGGTAGCGAGCGAGAATAGAGGGACTTGGCGAGCGAAGACTTGCCCGATCCAACGATCCCCGCGAGCACGACATTGGGTGCGGTGATGACTCCGCGCTGATAGAGCACCCACGGGTCGTACACGAAGGAGCCGCCGGAGTAGAGGTCCTGCCCGACGAAGACTCCGGCGGATCCGAGTCCTGCTTCGGCGAGAAAGGGGTAGTGTCCGGCCATGGTGGCTGACGTGTCCTGGTGCTGCGGAAGTCGTAGACGGCGCGGCATCCGCAGCGCGGCCGGTCCGGTTTCGCCAGCGGCGGGCAGGTAGGCCGCCGCGCGCACCTCGGCTCGCTCGGCAGCCCACTGGTCCTTGCTCTCGCGCGCTCGCGACTTGCGTACGTCGGTGGCGAGTCGAGCTGCTGCCCGCTCCCGGCGTCGGCGCTGGCGACGACGCTCGTTGCGCGGGTTGATTAGGACAGTGGCGTGCAGTTGCTCGTCGCCCCTCACAGTCCGACGCTCCTCACGGCTGTCCTCGTTGCGGGGGGCCGCGCCAGCATCCGCGCGGGAAGGGATCGAGTTTGCGCTTCGATCGCCGCTCTACCAATCGGCTGCGCGGGGATTACCGCGCCGTCCGGATGACCGGGAAATCGACGCAACAGTGAGACGTAGCCGAGCATGGGGTTGTGGATAAGCGCGTACCCTGACGCGTGGTCCTCAGCCGTGCGATCGGTAGGACATGTAGGGATCCCCTCATACACGTATCCGTTGACGAGGGCCGCTTCGGTGGTCTCATCGCCAAGATCCCACTGCGCAAGGTGCCAGATCGCGGCCGGCGCACCTGACCGTTCAATGGTGTCGAGTACTCGTATTGCGTCAGCGCCCTCCAGGAAGACGACATTCAGCCAGCGTTCGCCTTGCTCGGCGGGGACCCAGGCCAATTGCCTTGCGCTTTGGGAGGCGAGGTCGACGGCGCCTTCAGCGGCGTCGAGGAGTTCGCGCGCCCGCACGAGGGACCACGTGGCGTTGTCTGCTTCCCATGCGCCGAGCGCGGCATCTCCGGTCTCGCTCCGTGCTCGACCGCGGTGGTGCATGTGGGCGTGGGCGAGCTGGTCTGCGATCTGCACGAGCGAGCGGAGCGAGCCCAGCAGTTCATCGATCAGGGGGTGGAGATCGGCAGGTTCGTCGACCGTGATCGTAGCGTGGGCCATCTCGCGCATCGCGGTCGAGGCGTTGACAGCGATCAGACCGGTCGTGCCGTCGGTGTTCATGAGGTGCTCCAATCACTCACTAGGTGCGCACGCTCACGTCGGCCGACAGAGGGGCAGCGCGCCGGCGGCGAAGGCCTGCGCCTGCTGGCCGACCAGCCGGCGCGTCTCGCAGGAGGCCTGGATAGCGGCCTGTTCGACGGTTGCGACGGCAACGTCGAGTTCCGCTCGCGTCGGGGCGGAGATGGCGATCAGTCCGACTGTGCGCAGGACGCCGTGGCCGGCAGTCAGATCCGCTTCTTGCTGCAGCACGTCTTCGTACTCGGCGGCGGCAGCAGCATCCTCGATCTGTCCGATGCGGCGGCGCTGCTGGGCGTCGCTGATCAGCTCTGTCTTCTTGCGTCGGATGTCTCGGGCGGCGTGGTCGGACCGCACGGGGATGTAATGCAAGGCGACGGTGCGCAGCACACCGTTGGACAGCACCAGTGGCGAGAGGAATCCCGGGTACACCTGAGAGCGCGGCCATTCACTGATCCAAAGGACGACGTGATGAGCGGTGTCGCTGCGCAGCCCGTCCCAGGTCTCGGTGACCGCGACGGGGCCTGCGTCGGCCAGCGAGTGACCGAGCGTCGGATGCCGGTCGAGGGTGAGGCTCGCCGCGGGATCATATGCCGACCTCAACACGGGGGCGAGATCGTCCGGACCGAGCCAGTCGCCGACGCTGAGATCAGCGGCGCGGAGGGAGTTCACAAGCGAGGCCATCTCTTGGCGGAGGATGTTCGCCGAGCCACGGACTCCGCCGCCGCTGGCGCGGATCTGCCGTGCAGCGGCGTGCAGGTCCAGCGCGATGCTGATCGTCGTGGCATGTCGCTCGCCAGCCGGGCCCGCGCGTGCAATCAGTTCCCGGTATGTCGCGGCGGCCCAGCGGCCGTCGTCCACTCCATGGCGATCCCACCACTCGTCCAGCCCTGTGCCGGAGTCGAGCAGAGTTCGCTCCGACACCTGTAGTCGAGAAATGCGACCTGAACGGCAGGCGCTGGCGAGCACACGACCCCAACCGGTCACTCGACGATGCTGCTCGGTGGGATCGAGCAGCACAAACGCGGGGTGCGAAACGGCGAGAGTCGCCGTGAGAGTCTGCCCGTGAGGATCGTGGATCATGACGGCGCCTGACTCGACATCGACCCACTCGCGTAGCCGGGCTGCGTCACCCGGAAGCGCCAGTGTGCCCACGGGCCGTAGCAGTTCGACTCGCTTGCGGTAGACGAGTTGCCCGGTCAACCTCCGCCATGACCACTGCCACAGGACGGGCGTCCATTCGACGAGCTTTCGTCCGCCGACGCCTACGGTGGCCAGAAGGATCGCTGACAGCCAGATCGGGGCCGTCCACGCGATCGCCTCAGCGCCCGACGTGTAGAGCGAGGCCACGATCGTGACGAGGGCGCAGGAAACTGCAATGAGCTGTGGAAGAGACAGTCCGAGAAGGATTCCGCGCCTGGCCAATCGCGAGAACTGCACGGGTACCGGCTGGAAGTCAGAGCTCGAATTCGGTCGTGTCATGGTCGTGGCTCTCCCTGTCTCGGTGGAACCCTCAGCGGCGGCCGCGGTGCGGACGAGTGATGTCCGGGCGTGGCGACTCCCGGCGGCGCCTCATGCACCCGACCTACCCCGCGCGAGTTCGACTCGGCCGGACCCGCACCGTCTGCGCTGGACGTCTGAGCGCTTGCTGCTCCCGCAATGGCGCCGCCGGCCTTCGGCCCCGCCGTCGCTGCGCCATAGACGACCGCCGCACCCGCTGTGACCCCAGCTCCGACGGCGGTCGCCGTCCCGGCACCGGCAGCAGTGCCGCCGGTCGCGGCGCCGCCGCTGCGCTGTCCTGTCGCGCCGAGGATCTTCGAAGCGTTCCCCGCCATCGGACTAGTGGGCACCGGTACCGGTCGATTGAGCGACGACTTCGCTTCTTGCTCGCTGGACATGGCGTGGTACATGTCGAAGCCGACGAAGCTGAGGAACTTGTAGGTGATGTATGGCGCGAACGCGGCGATGAACATCAGGACGATCCCGGCCAACGGGTCGCTGATCGATGCGAGATCGGCGTCGATGGGTGCTGCCACTTGCGCCACCGCGACGAGGAAGATGACGACGAGCACGAGCTTCGACAGGATCAGCGCGAGAACGAACGCCGCCCACTTTCCGAACCAGCCCTTGGTCGCATCCCACGTCGATCCGGCTAGTGCGATCGGTCCAAAGACGATTGCGACGAGCAGCAGCGCCTTGCGGATCAGGAGGGAAAACCAGACGATGGCGGCAGCGCTGATCGCCAGTCCGGCGAGGAAGATGGTGACGATCGCGCCCACTCCCGGGGTGGTGATGTTGATCGCGTTGAGGCCGACCATAAGCAGCGTTATGCGGTCGCCGATGCCGGCCATCGTGTTGCCTGTGGCGTGCACGATGCCGATCGCGAGCTGATCGGTGAGCTCCAGGAGGATGGCGGTGAGCGAGATCACGACGAACGACCCGAGGATCGATTTGCCCAATCCCAATCCGGCTCGCGAGAGCGCACCGGGGTCGCGCCGTATCAGCCCGGTGATCAGTTGAAAGCAGAAGAAGACGAGGGTGACGAAGACGGCGACCCCGAAGAGCACGTTGAACACATCGATGTATCCGGGGGCTTTGACGTCGACGAGCGTGGTGCTGTCGAACGCGGTCCACACCGCCTCGAACAGCCAGGTCGCGGCTGATCCCATTGCGTAGGCGAGCCAGTCGAACGGCGCGGCGATGAGGGACGCGGTGCTTTGGCCGACCGTGTCGCAGACCGTGGCGATGACCGGCACGTCGCATACGCTCATCGCGATTCGCCCTTGATCTTCGTGCCGGTCAGACGGTCTGACCGACGCCCCAGAAGAAGTTGATGAGCGTGACCGCGGCGCCGCAGATGATCGCGGCGCCGCATGACACCAGCACGCCGAGCTTGCCCCGAGATGCGAGGTGAGGATTGGAGGAGTTCGCGCCGAAGCCCCACACGATCGCGGACACGATCAGCGCGAGAACGCTCAGGATGAGGCCGATCGTCATGACCGCCCCGACGATGACGCGCAGTTGCTCGATGCCTGGAAGACCTGTGGCATTCGGGTCTATGTCGATCACGGGGCTCTCCTCGCCTGGACGAAATGGGTGTCGTAGGTGAGGAGCGCCTGCGGTTCCTGCGAGATCGCTCCTTGCTACAGGCCGGCGCCGACGCCGAGGAGGAAGTTGACCAGTGCGACGGCGGCGCCGGCGAGCGCGGCCGTGCCGCACGCGAGCCATACCCCGAGCCGTGCCCGCGCTGCCGTTTGGTAATGCCCGTGCCCCGCGGCCAACGCCCATGTGACGGCGCAGACGACGAGGATGAGGACCGAGGTGATGAGTGCGAACATCATGAGTGCGCCGACGATGTCGCGTAGCTGATCCGCGGCGCCGACGGCGCCGAAGTCCGGGAAGACGTTGGTGCTCATGATGCTGGTGCGACGCACGCGGCGCGTACGAGTGCCCCGCTGTCTATGCCTTCGGCGCCGTGCTCGGTCAGCCAGTCGATGGCGTTCACCGGCGCATGCGATGGCCCTCCCGGGTGGATCTCGAGGTGCAAGTGGGGACCTGTGGAACGTCCCGACGAGCCCACATCGCCGATGTGCTGTCCAGCCGCAACGCTGCTGCCCGCCACGACGTGGATGCCGCCATCCCACATGTGCGCGTAGTACGAGGCGACCCGATCGCCGCCGACGCGATGTTCGACGATGATCAGGTTGCCGAACCCACCGTTGTGCCCTACGAAGGTCACGAGACCATCGGCGATCGCGAGGATCGGCGTCCCACCTGCGGCGGTGAGGTCGCTGCCCTCGTGGAAGGTCCGCTTGCCCGTGAACGGATCGGTGCGCCACCCAAAGCTCGAGGTGTCGTTGTAGGTACCGGGCGGGAGTGGAAACACGACCCTCGTCGTCTCCGGCACCCGCGGGTCCTCGCGTGCGCCGACGCTCGACGACCTCGCAATGAGTGCCCTGAGGATTGCTTCTGCGACGGGCTGATAGTTCTGGTATCGATCGGGATAGGCGCTTACCTCGACGGCCTGCGCAGCGACGCCCGGGTCGAGCGAATGCCACCCGGCGATATCCAGCAACCCCCCGGGCGAACCGCCGGTGGGTCCCGTCGGGCCGCCAAAGAACGCGCGGGCCTGGTACGACGCATCCATCAGCTCCGCGACGATTCCCCATCCGGCGTCAGGACGCATTTGGAAAAGGCCGAGCGAGTCGTGATCGGAGCCGTCGCCGTCGTTCGGATACGCCGTAGATTCCGGATAGGCGGTCGAATTCGCCAGCATTTGTAGGGTCGACTCGGTCAGGGCGGCCATGATCGCGACTACCACGCCAGGGCGACCGACCCCAACCGTTTGTGCGCCGACCGTGATAATCGTCGCGGCGTGAGTCAGCTGGCGTCGATCCAGGGTGACTTCGTGCCCATCCCGCGAGCGAGCCGTCAACGACTCGGGAATCGGGCCGACCACGAGACCGCTGATAGAGCACGACGCGACTGCGGGGCTGAGCAGAGTCGCGACTGCGACGAGCCCGATCGCTGGGAAGGTGATCAACAGCACGAGCAGCAGGCCAACAATCTTCGACATCGCGTCACTCGAGCGGCTCGTTCAGGCGCGAGAGACGCAGGAGCCGGCAATGCTGATCGCGGGGGCAGGCGATGAAGACGGTGAACGTCACCTCGCTTGCTGTCGTCGTCGGCTCGCCGTCCCATGTGCCGTTGCGATGGCGGATTCCGCTGATCGTGTACGCGATCGCGCCGGGCGGCAGCTGACCGGGTGCCGCCTGAGCGACAGCACCCGCCCACGCGGCCGGCACCCGGATCACGTCGATCGTGAGCCGCTGAACTGTCCCGTACATCTCGAGCTGGTCCCACTGTTCGACTGTTGGCAGGTAGCCCCGGACGTCTGAAGCGAGGCCAGCAGCTTCGTCCGCGTCGCCGACGTCGATAAGGGGCTGTGACCACTCGGCCGGTCCCGCTGAGCTGCGGGTGTCCCAGCGGAAGAGCGAATCCGCCACGGACCGGGCGAACACTTCGGAGCGGGCTGTGGCAGCCAGGGGCCGGGGCTGCATGACCGGGGCGGCGACGCCCGGATTCGACGCGCTGCTTGTCGCGGTCGATGGAGGCGCGGTCGATGCTGGTCCTCGAAGCAGGCCGTATGCACCGATCCCGATCAACAGGATCAGGATGCCGCCACCGGCGATCACCCCGGCGATTACCATCCGTCCACGGCGTTGAGCGTGCATGAGAGGTCCCGTCGATCAGTGGGCAGCGAAGTCGACGGAAAGGTGCGCGGCGGCTGTCTCGGGCGCGACGTCAGCTGGCGCGCCGCGACGTCGTCGCGTCGTCGGCGCGGAGCGCACGAACGCGCTCGGCGAACCTTCGACTGCCCTCGAGGGTTTGCTCGAATCGCTGCCACTCTTCCGGCGTGAGCCCGGACGCGATGACACCCGGGTCGAACCGCTCCCACCATCTGGCGAGGTCATCCCACGTGTAGACGAACCGCTTGAGCTCAGCCGAGATGACCTTGTGCATGGCGGCGGGCCCCGGCTGGTCTGATTTTGACTGCGCCATCGCATGCGCGGCGAACTGTCGCGGGTCCTCACCCCACGACGGTGCTTCGCCGGCTCGAATCTTCGAGGCGGCCGTGTTCGCCGCGTCGCGCGTCTCTGCGGTCACTCTGGGTGATTTGGCGACCGTCTCGAGCTCCGCGAGGACCTGGCCTTCGCTCACGCGACGGAACGCGGGGAGGACCGGGGCGCCGCCTTCGACCGCATCGAGCTCGGCCCGTGCGCGAACACGAACCTCTGCGGGCAAGGACTGATCCGCAGCGATGTCTTGGAGCCGGCCGATGCGCTCCAGCGTCGTGAAGGAGCGTCGGCCGGTGACCATCAGCGCCGCCTGTGTGCGGGTGTCGCCGTCGTTGCGCTTCGACGGTGCCGTTACCGTAACGGCGCCGCCTGGCTGCGGCTGGGTGTCGCCAGCGCCGAACCGCGATGCAACCTGCCGCCGCGCGGCGTCTTCGGCGAGGAGCATCTTGCACTCGCGATACAGGGCGGCCGCCTCGGTCGGCGAGAGGGGCTTGTGCAGCGCATTCTCGTCCTGCTCGGCCAGCACCTGCGTGAGCCGGTCCGAGATACCGCCCCGGATCCACACGCTGACCTTCCGAACACCGAGCTGCCGCAGTGCGGCGAGTCGGCGCGCTCCGCAGACGAGGACGCCTTCGGGTGTGACTGTTATGGGCTGGAGGAGCCCCTGACTCTCGATCGATTCGGCAAGCGCATCGATGTCGCCGAGATCGGCACGGTGTCTCGATCCGACCCGGATGGAGTCGACGGATCGCTCAAGCTCGACGTGCCCCTGCTGGTTCATGGTCGTCGGCAGGGCGCGTTGTCGAGGAGGCTGGCCAAGACGCGATCATCGTGAAGAAGTGCCTCCAGCGAATCGCCGACCAGCAGACGGAGAAGGATACCGCGGCCCGCAGCCGTGTGCTCCTGCGCGGGGTCAGGGCAGCCGAGCAACACCTGCAACATCGCTCTCCACGCAGCCTGCGGGAGGTCCAACAGTGTCCGCGCGGCCTGGTCACGGCGGAGCTGTTCGAATGCCGCGGGCCGCGAGGTCGCGTCGGCAAGCCGCGCGCACACGTACTCGACTCCGGCGCGCACGGTGTCGGCGGGCCAGCCGACGAGGGCGAACAGCGCGATCGCGTCTTCGATCGCGGAATTGATTGCACCGCCCGGCTCCGGCGCGTCGTGATCGGGGGGCGCAACTCGGAACGCAGGGTGGTAGTCGGGCAGGGCGTTTTCGCGGTCACTGAAGCGCTCGGCGTCGTGGAAGACCGAGTACCGGGGTCGGCGAGCCTGGTGGACGGAGCATAGGAGACCACGCGCTCGTTCTTCCGCGATGCAGGTGATCTGCACAGCGCGCGTCACGATGGCCCAGGGATCGTCGGCGCGGCGCGCAGAGGTGGCTCGCATCGCTTCGAAGGCGAATCCCGCAGCCTCCCACGGGTCGAGTCCGTGCTTGCGGGCGAGCGCTGCATAGCGCAAGGCCGCGTAGCGCATGAGGTCGGCGACCTCGCGGTCCGATTGCCACCCCTCGGCTTCGGCGCCGCTCAAGCGTTCAAGGACCGCTCGAAGGCCCTCTGGGTCCTTGAACGTCGTCTTCGTCGGTTGCTCTGATCCCGCCATGGTGGCACCTCCTGGCAAGAAGGTGCGCAGGCGGGTCTCCGTTGCTGAGGGATTCGAGCGCGAGACCATCGCAGATCAACTCCGCCCGAGCGCGTTGCGAGTCGTCTGGGAGTGGCCGCGGCCGAACGCGTCGAGGGGAGGCAGTGACGCGCGGCGATCCCGGATGGACCGTCGAGTGAGGTCGACAGGATGCCGTAGCCGTCGAGCGAGCTCGGCCTCGAAGTCGATCCCGCGGCCCGCGATCCGACCAGTTCCCGAGCTCAGGAGGTCGGAGACGCGAACCCAGCTGACCTGGTGCTCGGGCGCGAGGCCGGCTCGGATCCGTTTCTCGGCGTCTGCCACGAAGTGGGGATGCCGCGATGAGACTGGGAAGTCATCAGTCGTCAGTTCGAGCGCTTCACGCTCCGTGAACCGCTTGAAAGTCCCGTCCTCGTGGCCAGTCGGTGATTCGTGCATCATTCAACTCCCTTCTGTCAGTTCGTTCTGTGGCCCGGTGTGGGGCACGCGGTCCTGCAGCCATCGGCCGATCGTCGCCGGATGGACCCCCAGGCGCTCAGCGATCGCGCGGTTCGACCATCCGGCCGCGCGAAGCTCCGCTGCGCGGGCGGGCCCTTCGTTGGCCAGTGCGCGCGGCCTTTCGGCGGCGACGACACGCAGGGAAACTCTCTCGTCAGCGATCGAGTCGACCACCACCTCGGGCTCAGCTCGCTGACCGGATGTGGATGGGGCGGCATGGCGGGTCAGCACCGATGTGAGATGGGTGATGGCGAGAAGTACGAGGGGTGGGACGGCTGCGACAGCCGCGGCCAGCACGAGCGGTACGTCCGAGCTCGCGGTGACGACAGCATGGACGGCGTTGCCGGCCACGGAGATGAGCGCGCCTGCAAAGAGCAGCATCCAGGGGTACCACGCGGCGCGCGTTCCGCTGAGTACGACCACGGCGACGGTCGCGACGACGATGATTCCGTCGACGATCAGTGGCCAGGCCCATGCCTGGTCGTGTCCCAGACCGGAACGCCGCGCGAGGTCCGCGAGTGAGGTGAACGAGAGCCAGAACGCGCCTGCCGCGATGAAGACTGTGCCTACGACCGCGGTCAGCATTGCAAGACGAATGCCGCCTTCCGCACGGTTCACGGCAAGCCCCGCGTCAAGTGGGACATCCGTGATGCCGGCGGCGAGTTGCTGAGAGCGGTCACGCCGGTGCTCGCCCGGCCAGGATGCGTGTGCCGGAATGCCGAGTGGACCGTGCGTTCGATCTCATCCGCGTCCAGTCCGATGCGGGCAGCGGCTGGTCCGAGCAGTTCGATGATCGCGTCCGCGATCACTCCTGCTTCGCTTAGTCGGCACGCCGCCCAGAACAGTCCGTGATTGCGTTCACCCTCGCGAAGTCGAGACACCCAATGGGCGAGCACCTCGCCGCTGACCGCATCCGTCTGCGCTCGAGCTTCACGGACGGGCCGCGGATCCACGAAGTTGCGCAACGCAACAGCATCCACGGGCAGGGCCGGACCCGACGAGAGCGAGAAGGGGGTGTACGCCTTCGTGCCGCTCTGGGAGCGAGTCACTGAAGGCGGGACGACGATGTAGCCGCCGTCACCGCGGAAGTCGATGTGTGCGCGGGCTGCTTGCCAGCACCGCTGAGCGGTCCCGGACGCCGGGAAGTAGATGTGCAGTCCGCCCGATGGCGTGCGCACGCGCGCGAGTTCTCCGTCGAGGAGTCCTTCGTCGACGGCCCTGCGAAGCAGGGGGAAGCCCGATCCGTGCGGCTTGACGTCCACGTCGACAACGTCGATGCCCGACGCATGGCCGGTGGGCAGCCCGATGTTCGCGCCCGGTGAGCGAATCCACCACGACCTGATCTGTTCGACGTCGCGCGTAGCGTCGAAGAATCCAGCACCGGTCAGCGGACGCTTGCCACCCGGCTCGCACGGGAAGATGGGCAGTCCTGCAGCCGCGAACTGCACCGCCGCTCGGCGAGTGTCTAGTCGCCCGACTTGCAGCAGCACCTCTGCGATGTTCATGACAAACTCCTCGCGATCGCGTGGTCGGTCGTTCGCGCCGGGTTCGACGCCGTGACTGACCGGACCCGATTCAGTGCAGGTCCGGGGCGCTCAAAGCCGGGAGGATCGCCTGCGCTGATCTGCTCGGTCGGCAGTTGTTCGAGAATTGCCACCGCCGCCCGCCGCACGCGCTCGCCGGTCTGCTGCACAACCGCGACAGCATCCATGTCAGGCACTCCCGTTGCCCAGCCGGCGACGTAGGGGATCGTGTACTCCTGGGTGTCCATGCCATGCGCGGCGGCCACAATGAGAGCGACGGACTCTGCCTCTACCTCCCCGATCCCGCGGTGAGGCATTGCTTCACTGCCCGGATTGTGCAGTCGAATGTGTGCGAGCTCGTGCGCGAGCGTCTTCGTTCGCGCGGCCGCATCCATGTCCTCCCGGACTTCGACGTGCCGCCTCGAGAAGTCTGTACGCCCGCTAGCGCCATCCAGCGCTGCTGCGCCGGCTGCCAGCGACAGGCTGAACCCCTCCTCCTCGACCAATGTCGCGAGCCCGACCCACAGCCCGGTCGGCGCGTCTCCTCGTAGGAGCTGCGGACCCGGAGGCTCTGTGACCGGCGGGCCGGTCGTCTGCGTGATATCCCATGCGTAAGCCGGCCGCGAGCCGGTCACCCCGACGCGCACCGTCTCGCCGGAACGTGGGCGCTCCCGCGTCGCAAGGCGACGCCACGATGATGCATCCAGGGGGGTGGATGTCGCGAACCGCGCCGTTCGCGGCGCGAAGATCATGTAGCCGTGCTGCCCCGCCACGACTCTGCGGCCCAGGTCCTCCCATTGCCTGAAGCCCGCGACATAGGTCGGCATCGGCTGCGTGACCATCCCCGCCTCGAACGCGGCCGCGTGCTGCGCCCAGATCAGCAGAGTGTTGTTGAACGACCGCGAGCGGAAATGAGCCGTGAACTCGAGCGCGCGTTTCCAGTCGTCGCTATGGATCAGCGTTTCCACGGACTGAACGAGCCGATCATGTAACTCCGTGAGCCTCGATCCCGAGTCGGGTCTTGCCATCGAGTCGGACACGACGACCACCTCTCCTGAGTGGTGACGCGCGACTCGCGCGTCGATAACACTGAGGTGCTCCATTGGGAGCCGAAGAGGCACCTTCGCGAGATCGCATTCTCTTATGGCGCCGTTTGCGATGAGGAGGTGCAAAGCTCAGCGCGCGAAGTGGTTGGGTGCGCGCCGTAGGTCAGCTATCGATTTCGACTATGACGAGTCCCACGAGTGTGCCTTCATAGATTGATGATACGCCATGCTCTGCGTATATACGCAATGAGGCCGTTCGCATGTACACCGATACCCTGTTCTCGTGGCTAGACGAGCGCTCGGCGAGGCAGGCGCCTGGTCGATGGACCTGGCGCGGGCGATTTCGACACTCAGAGACGCCGCCGGCATGACGAACCAGGAGCTCATCGAGCGCGCAGGGATCTCGTCGAGCTACTTCTACTCGAGGCTGCGCGGTGCCGCCCCTTTCGATGTGAACGACATCGAGAACATCGCCGGAGCACTCGGGGTGCACCCGCATGAGATCTCTCGGGTAGCTGCCCTCGACGGTGCGGTGGAAGAGATCGAAGCTCTGGTGCAGACGCGCCCACGCGAGCTCGGTCGCCGGCTGACCGCTGTTGCGCACGCGCCGCGAGCCGACGGCTCAGCCTTCGACCTTCACCAGCTTCTCCGGGACTTGGCGGAGCGGGGAATTTCTCTGAGCGCCGAGAACTGGGCTGCGCTCATCGGTGGGGGAGCGGGAACCGGTGTAAGCGTCCGCCTGCTCGAGGGCGTGAGCGATTACGCCGGAATTTCCCCGACATACCTGTTGGACCTGGATGACGACGAGGCGGCCGAGGCGGCAGAGGCGAACCTCGATTTCCGCGAGGCACTCAAGGACTCGGGGGCGGACTCGATCTCTGCGCGGGCGGTCGGCGAGGTCTCGCCGGCTGCTCTCCGCGCGATTGCGCAGTCATTGCGTTCCATCTCTGCGCAGTGAGATAGACCCGAGCGCTTGACTGCGCAAGCGCGTACAGTTGTGCAGGTCGGGCGGTCGCATCGCTGGCGATGCGGTCGCAGGACGGACCGCTATGACGTACACCGCTTCTCGGAACCAGCATGAGCTCCGTAGTCGCGTCGAGGCGCAGCTTCGGCGGCTGAAGCTGCCTGCGGAAGCGGAACTCACCGACATCGTCGAGTGCGTGGCGCACGCGAGCGGCCGGCGCATCGTTGTCGAACCGGTGGGGGATCGCGACTGGGAGAACATCACCGGATTGGTGTTGCTCACCGCCGACTCGGCGAAGATTCTGGTTCGTAAGTCCGACCCGCGGTGGTACCAATTCCACACCGTGCTCCATGAGCTGTCACACGTGGCTTTCGGGCACACCGGATGCACGACACTTCCGATCAAGCACCCCGGTCATGAGCATGCTCGGGCTGGTCAGACCGTGCTCGCACGCGGAATCGCGACCCCCGACTTCGAAGAGGATCTCGACTTCAACGAGACCGGGCTGGTGATGGAGGCTGAGGCCGAGAAGCTGTCGCAGATGCTGTCCCGGCTTGTGCTGCGACCGCGTCACGGGCGCGACGAGGCGGTGTTCGGCTGATGCGCATCGGAATGGAGACCGTCGCCTTCCTCGCGCTCCTTGCTCTCACGCTGCTGCGCTTGCCCTCCGCAATTCGCGAACCTTCGAGCAGGCTCACGTGGTTCGCAACTATCACGGGCCTGGGAGCCATCTTCATGGTCGGTGTGGTGGTTCCTCTCCCTGTTCTCGATGAGTGGATAGGCGGATCGAACGTCGTCAATCTCGCTCAGAATCTCCTCGCCACCACGGCGTTCTGGTTCGTGATGCAGGCGTCACGAACTCTTGACGGTACGCGTTTCCACCGCAAGAGTCTTTGGGAGCTGCCGGCGATGCTCGTCTCCTTCACGATCCCCTTCTTCTTGATCGCGGAGCGCGACAAGACGTCAAACGACTTCGTGAAGGAGAACGCTGATCAAGCGGGTCTGTGGGCTTACGCGTGCATCTACATGGCGTGGGTGATCGTGATCATGGTTCGTATGCTCATCGGGATCCGTGGGCGCGAGCCTCGCCCGTACATCCTGATACGGGTGGGCGCTGGGGCGATCATTCTCGCGAGCCTCCTCGAGATCGTTTACCTCACGCTGCGGCTGGTTCAACCGGGGAGGTCCACCCTTGTCGAGTTGGTAGGGGACATGTTCGTTATCCCCTTCTACGGAGGAGTGGTGCTCATCTGCGCCGGCATCATCGTCTTCGCCATCGTTCGCGCGAGCCGTCGCTCGATGCATGCCACACTCAGACGCCTTCTCAAACGTGCGAATGTCGGACGAGGAATGACGCTCGCCGACATTCCGGACGAGGATCCCGTTCATGAGGCGTACCGGCTCGCCGTTCGCCTCACCGATATCGCGAACAGCCAACCTCTGACGAAGAGCGAGCGCGTTCTCCTGCGGGCCACAGCGGAGTTACTCGACCGCCAGATGCGTGCGCCGTCTGTAGTTCGGATGTCGAGTGCCGATCCGAAGGTAGCTGTCGCATGATCCCTGCCGTCGGGATCGTCGCGATCGTTGTCGTGATCGCACCGATCGCGTGGTTGATCCGCAAGCTTGCATTCCGCGTGGTGGGAGTAGCGCCGCGCCGTAAGGCGATAGTCGCGCGTCGGGTCGGAGACAGCGTCGAATTGCCGAGGAGCGTCCTCACTTCGGCTCCGGGCAGGTATGGGCTCTGGTTCGGGGAGGAATTCCAACAGCACATCCTGATCGGTCCCGTGCACAGGGTCGACGAGCGGTACGTGCTCCGAAGCGTCCTCAGCTCGACCTCGACTATCCCCTCGGATCCATTCGAAGCGCAGCTCACCGGTCATGTCATGAACAGTCCGTCGGAGGTCGACCCGAAGTGGGAGGACATCGCGATCCCGCTGAGTGACGGAGAAGTTGCGCCCGCTTGGCTATTCCCCGGTAGGGATGACGCTCCTTGGGTCATCCACGTCGAAGGAATCCGAACCTCGCGCTTGGTGACGCTCCGGTCCGTCGAAGCTGCCGAGCGCGCAGGCCTCACCTCGCTCGTGATCACCTATCGCGGCGCAGGTGACGGTCCCGCTGCCCGAGTGTCGTACCTGGGTCAACGGGAGTGGCTCGATCTCGCAGACGCAGTGCGATTCGCTCGGTCGCGCGGCGCATCGCAGGTATACGTCGTCGCTTGGTCGATGGGCGCCGGGATCGCGCTGGAGTTGTTGCGACACGATCCAACGGCGTTCGAGCGGCTCGCGCTCATCGCGCCGGCTACGAACTGGATGGCCATTGTCCGTCACGGCATTCGTCGCGCCCGGCTGCCAGCCTTTCTTGCTGCACTCGTCACCCGCACGATGGCTTCATCGGCCGGAAGCAAGCTCATAGGGATTCCGGCTCCCCTCGATTTCCACCGCCTCGACTGGATCGACGAGTTCACTCTGGGCATCCCCACACTTGTGATCCACTCGGACGGCGACGAAGAGATCCCGTTCGAACTCACAAGGGAGTTCGCTGCCGCGCATGGCACGGTGAAGCTGGTCGCAACCAAGACAGCTCCCCATGGATGGGAAGCGAACGTCGATCCAGAACTGTTCCAGTCCACATTGACCGCCTGGCTCGCGAACCCCGTCCCCACGACCTGAGTTCGACTACTCGCAACCCGGGTGCGACCCCTCGCGGTCGCACGAGACTCAGAATCAAAAGCTGCCACGCCTCTTGCAGATCGAGGGCGCGCACCTCCTCCATGACAGTCGGAGGCAGCGCGATGACGGTTTCGATGCGGGTGATGAGTGCCGGCGACGGCTATAAGTATCTGCTTCGCACGGTCGCCGCGGGGGATGGGGCGCGCTCGTTGTCCACTCCACTTACGCGCTATTACAACGCCGAGGGCACGCCTGCTGGCCGATGGATGGGCATGGGACTCGCAGCGCTGGGAAACGATCTGCGCGACGGCGACACGGTCACTGAGTCCCAGCTTCAGTTGCTGATCGGAATGGGTCGGCACCCAGTTACGGGTGAGCCGCTCGGTCGCGCCTATCCCGAGTACGCGACTGCTTCCCAACAGCGCGCCGTCGCCGGCTTCGACTTCACGTTCTCGATTCCGAAGTCGGCCAGCGTGCTGTGGGGTGTTGCCGATGCTGAGACTCAGTCACTCATCGCGAGCGCACACCAGCAGGCTGTTGCGTACGTGGTCGCATACATGGAACGCGAGGTTGCAGCGACGCGCACCGGTGCAACCGGTGTCGATGGAGCTGTTGCGCAAGTTCCTGTGCGAGGGATCATCGCAACGGCCTTCGATCACTTCGACAGTCGGGCGGGTGACCCGCACCTGCACACGCACGTCGTCATCAGCAACAAGGTTCAGACTTCGCTCGATGGGAAGTGGCGCTCGCTGGATGGCCGTCCCATGCATGCGGCAGTCGTGGCGCTATCTGAGTTGCACGAAGCGATCTTCACCGACGAGCTCACTCGCGCGGTCGGCGTGCAATGGGAGGCCCGCGATCGAGGACGCGATCGCAACGTCACCTGGGCAATTGCAGGCGTACCTGAGCAGGTCGTGGGTGAGTTCTCCGCTCGATCGCATGCGATAGATCACGAGGCGGATGTCTTGATCGACGCGTTTACGAAAGTTCACGGTCACCGACCGAACGCAGTCACGGTCATGAAGCTGCGTGCGCAGGCGACCCTTTCAACGCGTCCCGAGAAACAACTCCATTCGCTTGCCGAACTTGCAGCGGAGTGGCGCAGTCGGGCGGCTCGGCTTGTTGGTCGTGACGCGACCGAGTGGGCGCGTACTGTCGTCGCCAACAACGCGCAGCAGCAGTCAGTACGAGGGTCCGACATCCCCTCCGGCGCCATCGCAGAATTGGGCGAGAAGGTCATGCACGCCGTTGCTGAGAAGCGGACGACGTGGCGCCGCTGGAATCTCATCGCAGAGGCCGCGAGGCAGACGATGTCTATGCGCTTCGTCTCGGCATCCGATCGCGAAGCTGTCGTCGAACTGGTCGCGGATGCAGCGGAAATGGCCTCGTTGCGGCTGTCACCTCCCGAGATCGCGGATAGTCCGCGAGAGTTCCAGCGTGCCGATGGATCCTCGGTCTTCCGTGCGCGACGAAGCGCGGTGTTCACGGCCGAGTTGCTGCTTGAGGCTGAGGCGCGGCTGCTCGAAAGATCGCGGGACACGCGCGCGCCCCTTGTCGCGGCCACCTGGCCCGCCGAGCCTGGCAATCGAGCGAGAGGCGACGGGCTCGCAGTTGACCAGGTTGCGGCACTCAACGCAATTGTCAGCTCGGGCCGATCGATCGACGTGCTCGTGGGACCCGCTGGCACGGGAAAGACGACGGCCATGCGCGCGTTGCGCATCGCGTGGGAAGCCACGCACGGGTCGGGTTCAGTCGTGGGACTGGCGCCGTCGGCTGGTGCGGCCCGCGTCCTGGCAGAGGATCTCGGCATCTCGACGGAGAACACTGCGAAATGGTGGACGAATCACCTCCTGCACGGCTCGACGTTCTCCGTCGGACAGCTCGTCATCATCGATGAAGCTTCGCTCGCTGGAACCCTGTCTCTCGATCGCATCACTGGGCTCGCGACCGATGCCGGCGCGAAAGTGCTCCTGGTGGGGGACCACGCTCAACTCCAAGCGGTCGATGCAAGCGGCGCATTCGCTCTGCTCGTCCACGATCGTGATGATGCCCCGGAGCTGTTCGACGTCCATCGCTTCGTGTGTGCATGGGAGAAGACGGCATCCGTGCAACTCCGCGATGGAGACACCGACGTCATCGACACCTACGTGGCCCACGGCCGGATCGTGGATGGTGAGACCGAGGTGATGATCGACGCTGCGTACGCCGCCTGGCGGGAAGACATTCGTCGAGGACTGTCGAGTGTGCTCGTCGCCGACTCGGCGGCCACGGTGGCTTCGCTGAATGTGCGGGCCCGTGCCGAGCGCATCCTCGACGGCGAGATCAGCGGGACCCGCGAAGTGAGGTTGCACGATGGAAGTGCCGCTGCGGCCGGTGACATCGTCCTGACTCGTCTGAATGACCGTAATCTCGCAGCCGGCCGTGGGTGGGTGCGCAATGGAGACCGATGGAGAGTAACCGAGGTGACGAAGAGCGGAAGGATGCTTGTGCGTCGCGCTGATCGAAGGCGCGGAAATGCGGTGATGCTGCCGAGCTCGTACGTTGCCGAGCACGTTGACCTCGGCTATGCGATCACCGCGCACCGAGTTCAAGGCATCACCACGGACACAGCGCACGCGCTGGTTGCAGGTGGGATGACCCGCGAAAGTCTGTATGTGGCGATGACACGCGGACGCCAAGCGAACAACGCGTATGTAGCCGTCGATCGTGCCGACGCGGTTCACGCGGGGCCGCATCCCGGAGATACTCCACAGGCAAATGCACAGTCCGTCTTGCAAGGCGTGCTGCTCCACGTCGGCGCGGAGCTGTCGGCTCACGAGATGATCGCGGCCGAGCAGGATCGGTGGGCGTCCATCGCCCAGTTGGCCGCGGAATACGAGACGGTGGCCGCCGCGGCACAGCGCGAGCGGTGGGTGGAGCTGATCGAGAACTCCGGACTTTCTGCCTTGCAGGTCGCATCAGTTGTGGCTTCGGATGGGTTCGCGCCACTCAGTGCCGAGCTGAGGCGCGCCGAAGCTCATCACCACCTCGTCGACGCGCTCGTCCCCCTCCTCGTGGGTTCCCGGAACTTCGACGGGGCGGCAGACATCGCAGCGGTGCTCCAGTCGCGACTCGAAAGGGCGATAGCGAGCGGCAACGACAGGAGCCTCGGTCGCAAGGCACCGCGCACGATCGTGGGGCTGATCGACGAGGCAATCGGACCGATGGCCCCGGAGATGCGCTGTGCGCTGAACGAGCGGCGTTTGCTGATGGAGCAACGCGCACGGGATCTCCTCGATCGAGCTCTCCGCGAGCGCGAGTCCTGGGCGGTCGAGTTGGGTGTGGAACCCGCAGGGCCCGGTGCAGGTGCGTGGCGCCGTCACGCTCAAGTGGTCGCTGCTTATCGCGATCGATTCGGGGTGACCGGGCGCTGCGCGCTTGGCGGCGCCCCTGCAACGACCAGCCAGAACAGGGATTATCTGCGTGCGAGCGCCGCGCTGAGGGCGGCGACGAGTCTGGCCCGCGACGTGCCAGATGAATCGCGATCGAGATGGGGGAGTGCGCGTGCAGTGAATGTCGAACGGCTCTAGCGGTCTTCCGTTTGTCGGGCCGTAGTTCTACCCTTTAGTCAGGCAATCTCACATGCGCCGTCGCCTGTTGCGACGGTACGACGCCCTCGTGGTCAGTCCTCCCAGGTTCTCGTTGCCGAGCAAACGGAGGGCCGCCGCGTGTTCGGACTGATCTGGAGCCTCAGCATCCGCATCCGCTCGTTTCTGCGTCGGCGCATGCCGACCAACATCCTGCTGGCCGCCATCTTCACTCGGCGGGGTCTGAAGTGGGGCATGCTCGCGATGCTCATCGCGGTGCCCTACATGGCAGCGGCTCTGCTGTGCGCAGCACTTCTGGGTCAGGGCGCCCCGGGGTGGGTGAACATCCTTGTTCTGCTATGTCTTTGGAACGCCACCAAGTTCGTGGTTGCTGGTCCGATTAGCCTCGCGCGACTCGTCCGTGTGCGCCTCCACGAGGAACGCCTCCTTCGCCGACTGCGAGCTCCCGTGATGACCGACGGCATCGCGTTGGAGCGCACCACTCGGTCGCCGGCGCGGGTTTACAGCAGCTGAACCGACCGCGCGCCGCGTTGGTGGCTGTTGCGCACCTCATGTTCGGGCCATTGTGTTGGTACCAAGGCTGGATCACTTCCGGAGGTCGCGCATGGCTCTGCCCCAAGATCAGTTCGACGAGCTGTTGCATCGAACCGCGCTGGCATCGCTGTTCTACTACCCCGAGATCGGAGTGGACGACAGCGATTACAACCTTCAGAACGACGTCACGTACTGCATTGAGCCGGTGATCGCCCTGGACGTGACGGACCTGGAAAACGTTCGTGCGGCCGTCGGACGCGTCATCACGAATCCCTCAGCGCATCGCGCCGAGCTCATTGAATTGATCGTCCAGCTCGCCCCCGAGCCGCCGGAGGAGTAGGCGAGTTGCTTGAAAACGCCTCAGACCAGCAGGCCCGGCGGACTACGGAAGCACGGGACTCGATAGGGCTCGGCGAGTCGCACGGTGAGAAGGACGGTCAAGATCGGCGCCCGCCGCAGGATCCTCACGAACGCCGTGCTGAAGCCCTACGACGGTGGAAAGAAGCCAACCCCGATCGAGTTCGTGAGCTGAATCGGCGATGGAAGGCTGACAACCCAGAGCGGGCGCGGGAGCTCAACCGTGAGTCCATGAGACGGTCTGCCAAGCGCAAACGCATCCTCGCGGACAGGCGGCGCCGCGCCAACGAAAGCTCGAAGCGATGGAAGCAGGCCCATCCCGAGCACGTGACCGACTACAGGAGACGGTGGGTCGAGGCGAATCCGGAGAAAGTCCGTGAATACTACAAGCGTTATCACGCGACCCATCGCGAGGTCGAGAAGCAGCGGGCTACTGCTTGGCGCGACGCCAATCCGGAGAAGATGAAGAACGCGCGTAAAGCCTGGGCTGACCGGAACAAGGACCGACTCGCTGCTAATCAGCGTGCGCGACGCAAAGATCCTGTCAGGTATCGAGCGGATCTTGACGCGAACTCTGCGGCGAATCGTTTGCGACGCCGACTTGAACGCGCGGGACTCCCGCCGAGGCAACTACATCGCACGATGGCTGCCGAGCGAAGGGCAAACGATCGTGCGGCGGACGACTATTTCGGACAGGCTGACCTGCCTGAGCGTCTTCGACAGTTCACCGTCCTAACGGTCAGCCTGACGGAAGAGCTTTTGGAGCACGGTGATCGGCTACTGGACTTCGCCAAGGCGTACGCTGCGATGCGCGTGCGAGTGGGCCTCCCGCCGGTCGACGCGGAGCAGATCATGTACGCCCGTGCCGCTCAGGCGGTGACGGACCGGATGAAGCGGATCGATCGGCTCACCAGCCGCGAGGTCAGAGCGGCTGTTCGCAGCGCGAGATCTGTCTTTTCGACGGCCACTCGTCAGAGGCGCATGGCCGAGTTGGTCAGGGATGCGGAGTCACACATCCGCAAGAACGGCGCCCGGTTGGAGGCCGAGGCCGCCATCGAGAATTCGGCGCGCGCTTTGCGAGGCAAGGTCTCACTGCCAACCGAGCTTCTTATCGCGCGGATCGCCATGCAGGATCTGCCCCCGGCTGAGCGGGAGCTCGAGACAGCACGCGCTGCCGAGATCGAAGTCGCGAGTCGCCTTAGGCGGTCTCGCGACACGTCGCTCACTGACCCGAGGCAGTGGATGCGAGCGTCCCAAGGGCCTGGCTTTCGCCCGGTCGGTGGGTCGCTCGCGAGATGAGAATCGAAAAGCCAGGGGCGGCAGACGGGCGTCCCGATCGAGGGCGCGTGGCCGCCTCAACCGGACGCTGGCATTACGGCATTGGCCCAAACCCAACAGCGCAGTTCTCGTTCGCCGGCCGTGAACTGGATGCCGCACGCGACGTCGTTCCACACGACCACGAGAGCCTCGACCTGGACCGCGTTTGGCCCGAAGCGCACCCACGCTCGACACGCCTTGGGCTGAGGATCTCTCGTGACAGGGAGCGTCTCGGTCTGCAACTCCTTCGACGTGAGCGACTGTAGCGGGTGCTCCGCCGCTAAGCGCTGCAGAATCCGGTCGTCCATCATCCTGTCGATGCGGTGGGCGTAGCGTTTGCTTGTACCCATCGAATGCCGGTCGCCCCTCCTCCGGCCGAGTTCACACTACCGCGCGTAGTACAAATGTTCTATTCTGTGATGTCATGAGCGCCGTCGAGATCGAACAAGACCTGACCATATGGATGGTCGACGACATCCCGCAAAGGATGTTGTATGCCGGTCGACGTTGGCGGGTCACCGACATCCCAACCCGGCTGCGCGAGTCAACCTGGTCGGCTGCCTCCGCCGGCGCCACCGGTCTCCGCGGGTGGCGCTTCCAAGCAACGGATGAAGCCGGCGAGTCTTACGTGTTCGACGTTTTCAGGGCTGAGCTCGGCTGGCACGTCCATCACACTTGGAGCTGAAGGTCTGCGGTGACGCGCGCCCGAGCGCGATGCGACGGGGAGACTTGCCGCCCGAGGGGTCCGCAACCCAGTGGCGAGGTAAACGCGGGATCGACCGGCGAGCACCGTTCACCCCCCGTGGATTGCCGGTCCGTCGAAGTCTCGCAGCTGTTGCTGTTGTTGCATGATGGGTGGCGCATAGACGTGGCCGCAGGCAGGGCATTTCCATCCGCCTGGAATGTCGCGCATCACCACCCCATCCAGCTCGCATCGAGGTTGCGCACCCTCGATGTCATCGCTCACGTTCGGAGCCTAACCCGGGAGCCTGTCTTGAGAGTCACGCTGGCGGAGGTAGCGCCATCGGTTCGACGCTCGAGGTGCTTAGGAGAGTGAACGGGCAGGATCCCTCTACGGGCAACGCACGAATGAGGGACGTCGCGGGCGGGCGTGGGAGGGTGCGATTGCCATGTCCTCAGCGGACATTTGTGAGGAGGTTGACGACGATCGTCTTGCTTGGCGGCCGTCGAATGACGATGCCGTCCTGAGGCAGTATCCCGCGAGTCTCCGCGGTCTTCATTCGTCGTTGTACGTGCTGGTAAGAGGGCAAGCGGACGGATTCGGAGCCGCCATAGTTATTTGGGGTGGGGCCGTGCGCGTCGCGGTAGACGAGCGGGAGCTCGTCGATCGCGCAATTGATCGTGCTCCGGCGATCAGGCAGGTGCTCGGCGACATTCCGGATCAACTCGGGCCGTAGAGCGGTGGCGAGGTGGCTTGACCTCAGGTGCCGCTGAGGAGTGAGTATCGTCCGCCGACTTCCCGAGTCACGATCTGGACGTTTCCCCCCTCGAACGGTGATCCACGTACGCCGGACCGGCAGATGGGACAGAAGGGGCACTCATCGAGTTCGACGAGGGGATGGCTGCAGAAACTGCACTCGTCTGACTCCGCTCTCGTGTCCTGCACCCCGCACAGGACGCACACTCGCCCGGCTATGAACTTTGCTTTGCAGTGCTCGCAACCGCGTGCGATCACATACCCGGACTTTTCGATGTGCTCAGCGAGAGCGTCTGCCATGTCACGGTCTCCGACGCCATCGGGTTGTCCGCTCTGCCTCTCGATCAGGTCGGCGGCGAACGAAAGGTGGTTGTGCGCCGCGAGCCACGCGCCTCGGGTGCGGAAGAACTCTCCCATGACATGGTGTGCCCATCCGCGCCATAGCGATCGGGTTTCGGACAGGCCGGCGAAGTGCCAGAACGCGGCCGTCTCGCGGTCGGCCAGCCAGAGCGCCGTAGCGGCGCTCTGAGTCGACGGAATTCCGGGGTTCATCTCAATGAGCCTGGCGAGAGCATCCCGGAGGACGTCGTCGTCGTCGCGAAACGCGTTCCGCCACACGGACGCGAGCCAGTACTCCTCGGTCGACTCGATGTCGGGCAGTTGGCTCAGGTCGACGAACGCGGTCTCGCAGTCGTCCCATCGCTTCGCTCGAGCCGCCGCGATCACGGCGTGGGCCGCGTTGGCGATCTCACGTGCCCGCGATTCGGGCAACTTCCGGCCGCTCCAACGGCCGAAGATCTCGACGACCGGAGAGAAGTCGTCCGGTTCCTCGCGGAGATCGATGACGGCGTCGAGCGTCCCGCTAAGTCGGACGAACGGGTTGACATCGTCTTCGAGTGATCCGGAGCGGTGCACCGCGATGACCTCGGCGATGCCCCAGTCGCGCATCCTCTCGATTCGCGACCACTCTTCGAACAGCCACGCGCGCATACCTCCGCCTGAGGGAAGGTATTCCTCACACAGGATGACGAGGAAGATATCAGCGAGAGCGAGGCGAGCGATGTACTCCGCCAGTGCATCGGGTTCCGGCCGGTCGCGATCGATCTCGTTGACATCGAGGTCCACCTCGTAGCCTCGGTCCGGATGGCCGCGGCGAGATCCTGCACCCATGCGACGGTGTCGTCGTTTGTGCGCCGGTACGACACGAACACCCGAGGCGGGTAGCCCCGGGGTTTGGGCGCGTTGAGACGATCGCGCAGGTGGTACTCGATGAGAGCGAGCATTGCCTGCATATCGCCCATCTCCTCGACGACCTGCGTCCAATCGCGGCGGCTTCCGTCCTCGTCGAACAGTTGCCCGATAAACGCCGCCTCCCCTCCCACACCTGTCACGCGGCGCGGATCGATGTTCGTGACCATGTCTGACCTCCCCTCAGCGGACACAGTGCTGGCGCGAGCGCGCACGTGGCGGCATTCCGCTCCCCAGGGCTCGCCGCCGACCATGGTTCTCCGAACGCTACTGGCGAAGCCGCCTCAGCGGAAGAGAGTGACCGGTCATCGCGATTTCGAAGGTGCCTCGGATGTTTCGGCGGGAGAATGCGAGACTTTCGCTATGCCGCTGCGCGAGCATCCTCGCCCAGAGGCTGCTCGCCATGTAGCTGCTGGCAATCGATGGGGCTGGTCGCCTGCTCTCTCGCGGGTGGACTTGCGCGCCGCCGAGCCGCGAGCAGAACGTCCAGCTCGGTCAGCCCGTCCTCAAGGTGAGCGGCCGAGTATCTCGCGACGATCGAGGAGATTCTGTCGGTCGATGCCCACGGCGCCACCTTACTTGCGGCTCAAGTCTGTGCATCGTGTCGAAGGGATCAGGTCGCCGGCAGCAGTGTGCTGATGGACTCGTGCTTAACGTCGAGCGCGTTCGCTAAAACCAATCGCCTGACAGCCTCACCACCTGGTGATCGGAGTGGATCGTGAGGTAGGCCTCGCTCGTATCGCTTGGCCAGTCCGTGTCGCCTATGCACTCATACGTCCAGGTGGACACTGGTGACCCAGAAGAAGAGGACCGACGCGGTTCGCCGTCGCACCGGAGAACGTAGCTATGGCCTAGATCAACCCGGTTGAACAGGACGATGCTCGCTGACGGGTTAGCGATCGCCAGTTCCAGAATCAGTTCCGTTACTCCCACGGTCTGCTCGACCCGCGCAGAGGTCACCGAAAAGTCGGGCGATTGGGTCATGTCGTCGATGTTGGCGATGTCGAGAGCCCTATTCACGGTGCAGCCGGCGAGAGCAAGCACCGCTGTAGTCAGCGCGATCACCTTCCGTGCCCGTCGCGTGGTCACCAGCTTTTCCTTGCGGGCGCTGACTTCGACATCACTGGACCTCCAGAAGCGTCCTAGCGGGCCCGAGCAGGTCCGTTGCGGTGCGACTCTCAACACCCGACGACGCATACCGGCAATATTCTCACCGCTTAGCCCGCCACAAGCCGGTCCCTCGGCGTGCACTCAGCATGAGCTGCCGACGCGTCCCCGGCGTGGGATTGGTTGGCACCCGAGACCCTTCGGGTCACCGCCTCCAGCGTCGCTTAGCTGCCGCTGTGTTGGGGACTGTTTATGCGTACTCGAGATAGCGACGCCCCGTGCCGTGCCGTGCCGCCAGGGCTTAGCGGCGATTCACGTGGGCGGCCGGAAGCCGGTCCCATAGCGGGCGATGCAAGATTCGGGGACCCTTGCGCGCTTCAACATCGGCGTTGGTAGGTTCGGCGCGTTAGCTAGATGAGCGGTCGGCACATTCGCCGGTACTCGCTACGGCGGGTCGGACATGCCGTTTCTGGTCGGGCGTCATCCTTTATCTCTGCTATATCTGTGGTGGGGACTCGGACGAAGATTCGGTGGCCGCTGAGAGGTTGCCGGAAGGCTTCGCCCGTTGACGTTTGGGGACGTATGCAGATTCTTTCGTGGCGCGCGCGCGCAACAGCCGTTATCGCGTCGGTCGCCGTAGTGGGCGGCGTGTGGGGATCACCGGCGATCGCCGCGCCGCCGCCAGCGACGGCGGCGGGGGGCGTTGACGTCGCACTCGACTCGGCGGCATCGATCTCAGGACATATCGACCTGCCCGCGACCGCCGTAGGCGAGGGAAGCACCTACGCCGTCGTCTATCCTGCCGACCAGTATCCGGGCAACGCGGCGGCATTCGCGGTCGCGGACGAGAACGGTGATTACACGGCGACGGGGCTGACGGCCGGTGACTACAAGGTCCAGTTCACGGGGTCCGGCGACGTCGCGAAGGAATGGTGGATCGACAAGGCGCAGTTCGCCGACGCCGACGTGATCACGCTGACGGACGGAGAGAGCCGCGGCGACGTCGACGCGACCCTGGCTTCCGGCGCCACCATCTCGGGTAGGGTCACTACCGACGACGGTGCTCCCATCGGTAGTGGCACATCGCGGTGGATGTTCGCGATTCCCGTCGGAGCCGGAGGCGACCCGCACGCCACGGGCGTCGACTACTGGGGTTCACTGATCGCCTCCGACGGCAGCTACACCATCGCTGGCCTCCCTGCCGGCGATTACACCGTGCAGTTCCGGTACGGGTGCGACTGCGGGGGCCCTGAGCAACTGCCCGGCGCACCGTGGGTGGAGGAGTTCTACCAGAACGCTCTCACCCTCGACGGCGCCATACCGGTGCACGTCAGCGCCGGTGTGGCAGCGAGCGGCATCGACTTCGCGCTCACGCCTCGCGTTCAGGGGGAGCGCCCGTGGATCTCGGGAACACCGGCGGTGGGAAGCACCCTGACCGCGAACCCTGGGTGGTGGACGACCGGCACGACGTGGACGTACCAGTGGTCAGCCGACGACGTCGACATTGCTGGCGCGACCGCCGCGACGTACACGTTGACCTCCGCACAAGAGGGCAAGGCGATCTCGGTCACAGTCACCGGGTCGATTCCGGGTTACGTGCCGAACGGCGGGACGTCCTGGCCGACCGAGAAGGTGCTGCTGTCGGGCACTCCGACGATC
The DNA here is from genome assembly GCF_039530225.1 of Microbacterium pumilum. NCBI lineage: Bacteria > Bacillati > Actinomycetota > Actinomycetes > Micrococcales > Microbacteriaceae > Microbacterium > Microbacterium pumilum. The sequence goes on along the minus strand of NZ_BAAAOH010000001.1, from coordinate 4,040,172 downwards.
AATGGCATCGCCGCGACCGGTTCGACGCTGACGGCGAATCCCGGGACCTGGACCACCGGCACCGGCTTCGGCTACCAGTGGTACGCCGACAGTGCCGCGATAGACGGTGCGAATACAGCCACGTTCATTCCCACGACCGACCAAGCTGGCACGCAGATCTCGGTGACGGTCACCGGGACGCTCACCGGCTACCCGACTGTCAGCCGGACCTCGGCGAAGACGGTCAAGCTGGCCCGCGCCGAAACACCGACGATCAGCGGCACCGTCGCCGTCGGCATCACCCTCACGGCCAAGACCGGGACTTGGACCACAGGAACCAGCTTCACCTACCAGTGGTACGCCGACAGTGCCGCGATCAGCGGGGCGAAGGCATCCACCTTCGTGCCGCCCTCCACTCTCACGGGCAAGCAGATCTCGGTGAAAGTCACCGGCGCTGTCACCGGTTACCCGACCGTCGGCATGACCTCGGCCAAGACGACGAAGCTGGCAGTCGTGGCCACACCGACAATCAGCGGCACGGCCGCCGTGGGCAGCATTCTCACCGCGACACCCGGCACGTGGACGTCCGGTACCGACTTCACGTACCAGTGGTATTCCGGCTCCACCGCGATCACGGGCGCCACCGCGAAGACCTACAAGCTGACATCCACCCAGGCTGGCACGCAGATCTCGGTGAAGGTCACGGGGCAGCTCGCCGGCTACACGACCGTGTCCAAGACCTCGGCCAAGACCGCCAAGGTGCTGCTCGCTGGAACACCGACCATCAGCGGCACGGTCGCCGTGGGCGGTACCCTGACCGTCAAACCCGGCACCTGGACCAGTGGCACCGCCCTCACGTACCAGTGGTATTCCGGCTCCACCGCGATCACGGGCGCCACCGCGAAGACCTACAAGCTGACATCAGCCCAGGCCGGCAAACAGATCTCCGTCAAGGTCACGGGGAAGCTCGCCGGCTACACGACCGTAGCCAAGACATCGGCGAAGACCGTCAAGGTGCTGCTCGTTGGGACACCGACCATCAGCGGTACCGCCGCCGTGGGCGGTACCCTGACGGCCAGGCCTGGCACCTGGACCGGTGGCACTCGCTTCACCTACCAGTGGTACCGCAACGGCAGCGCCATCTCGGGTGCGACGGCTAGCACTTATCGGGTACGCCCGACGGATGCGTATGCCACGCTGTCGGTCAAAGTCGTGGGTGGCCAGTCGGGATACGCCTCGGTAGCGAAGTCCAGCGCCTCGACGGCGCCGGCGACCGGGAAGGTGTACGCGAATTGCACGGCACTCAACGCGGACTACCACGACGGCATCCGCAAGAACGGAATCACCGTCGATAAGAAGAGTGGTGTCGCGAAGCCGCTTGTCGGCAATCCGTACCAATCAACCTCCCTGTACAACCTCCAGTCGATCGCTCGCGACGCCGATCGGGACGGGATCATGTGCGAGCGCTGAGTCGTCTCGTGCAATGAGAAGAGGGCCGCCCCCCTTTCGGGTGCGGCCCACACCGCGGCTGCCCGGGGCTTGGCGTCATCCGGCTAAATGATGCGGTCTCCCAGCGCCGCCGACCGCGGCGCGTTGCGTACAGGTTGCGCATGACGCTGTTGTACGAGATCGGTCTTTACTTTGGGCTCGACGACCGGCTGCAGTCCGAATCCACCATCACCTCCCAGGATCGGGAGGCGGCAACCGCGCCGAGCGGCAGAGGGTTCATCAGCGTTCGGAAGCGGGTCGCCGAGCGTCCGCGGCGTCGGCGTCATTCTCGCCGCAGACCGCCCGGGCGATCATCGCGCGAATAACCCGCGCGATGAGATGCCCGACGGGCGCACGCCAACCGCTCGCGCATGAGAGTCTCTCCGCCTCGTCAACGTTGCACGAATCAGGGCGGTGCGCCCGCTACCGCGCTCGTCGGAACGGGCATGGATGAATTCGAGTAGTCCCCACGTATCCATCAGTAATGGGAGCGAACTGGCTCGAACTCGGTCGAACTGACTCGTACAATCGAATGCACAACAACTGATCAAAGGGCGAGAAAGTCCCGGTCAGGTCGAGATGAATCGAGATTCGCCGAGGTCGAGCGTGAAGCTCCTGCTCGCGAACCCTAATCGTGAGGTCGCGGGTTCAAGCCCCGCTCCTGCTACGAAGACAGCGCCCCTCTTTTGGGGCGCTTTCTTCGTATCGGGAGGGTTGTCTCGAAGATACTTCGGGCGGTCCCACTCCGTCGGAGGCTCCACCCGTCGCGCGGCGAGTGGAGGGCGGAGTGGCCAAGCCCCGCTCCTGATACAGGCTTTGAGCCCCGGAATTCCGCGGCTCTTCGGTTTGCGGCTGCCCGAAGAACCGGACGTTTCAAGCCGTTGTGCCAACGTCGTGAGGACAGGCGTGCGAAGGTAGCGTTCAGCACGTCGAGGTCCTTCGGATCGGCCGGGTGGGAACCTCCATCCCGGACGACCTGTAACCCCTTACCCGCAACCGCGGCGCCCACCCCGACTACACCCTCAACCGTGGAGAGCCATCAAAGGCACGTTCAATTAGCACGTATCGAGAAGCTCGGGCGGTGGGCGCCACCGTCCTGCGTGCCTAGGTCGTTGGCGACTTGCTGATTCTGAATTCTACAGCCTGGAGAAACAATTTGCGCGATCGTTCCACGACATCGTGACTTCCTAAGGTGTCGACGACCTCGTAGACATCTCGATGAAACACTGCAAGCTCACTTTCCGAGGTTGACACGTCTTCGTCGTCGACTTCGGCGATCTCACCGAGAGCGAACTCCAGTCGAATAAGATCCATTAGTGGTATTACTCGTTCAGCTGCGCTAAGGTCTGCCGATAATGCTTTGACTACGGGCCAGGCTGACTGCCGCCAACGCAGCGCATAGTCTTCGTCTTCTTCCTCAGAGGTGGTTGGATCGTACAGGTGGATGACGCCAAGGGCGACCAGGCGGACCACCTCTTCTAGCTCGGAGCCCGGGCGTGCTTCCTCTAGGACGGCCGCGGCTTTCGCGAGATCGCCCTCTATCCTCATCACAGTTGCGAAGGTGAGCGGCGCCGATTCCCTATCGATCCCGTCTACCGCCGCGGTCACCTCGTCGGGATACTCGCCAAACAAGTCCGGGAGGAAACTGGCGGCTGCTGAGTCGCTCGTGTTTTCAAAGAAGTAGCGGATAAAATCACTTGCCCGCTCACTGGTCAGCGGAAGAAGTAGAGCATAAAAGGTCAGTACCATGAGCCGACGATCGCGGGTGTCGGGTTCCTCCTCCGAAACAAGGACCCGCCCGGCGTCGATCGCCGCATCATCGAAGGCACCTGATGCCAACGCAATCTGCATGTCAACAGTACGGAATGCCACATCGTGTTGTTTGACCTTCGCAATCCACTTTGCGCCGTCTTCGGTGTTGCCTGCCAACACTGACAACTCAGCGAGACTTCGATAATCTTCGTCCGTTCGCGTGAAGTGAGAGAACGACACGAGTGTCTTTACCATGGCTGTGGAGTAGAGGAGGCCCACGACCGCTATCGGGATTGCCGTCACATTCACTGCGAGAAGCGAAGTGATGTTGTCGGGTACATTGATCAGTTCAAGGAACGAGGGCAACAATCGAGTTACTGTTCGGCCCCCGCCGTCCTGTAACGAGCGCAAGTTGGCCACCGCAAGAGTGAGAGCGGTTGCATCCGCAACCGCCACCAGCGCAAACAGCGGCCAGGGCGGAACGTTGGATCGTCGCAGTCGATCAGGCAGGGGACTGATCAGGTAGGACACCTCTTTGAGGATCACCGCAATCAGCACCAGCCATGTCACAGATGCGAGAAGGAATTTCCACGCAAGATTGGCGTCGTTGAGAATCAATACAACGAAGAGGACGCAGGCCAGGAAAACGCTGACTTGACCATGTATGGGCCGCAGCGAGTATCTCGCTAGCCACTGGCGGTTCGTCTTGCGCTTCAGAGCGGAGAGGCTCGTACGGGCAAGGGCGGGCCAAGCAAGCGAAAACGCTGGCAATTCCAGGAACTGAATGATGACGGACACCGCGGGACGCTCCACCAATGAGCCCAATAGCACATCGAGCTCATTTCGGTTCCAACTCTTGAAGGATTGTGGGCGCACGACAGCCCAGGCCTGGGCAACGAATTCGATGGCGAACCACGCCAGATAGAACCACAAGAGGCACGAGACAGTAACACCAAGCGTAACAACTAGGAAGCTAGCCATAGGAGTGGCTCCGAATTTGGCGCTCAATCCGGATAAGAGGGCCAGCATGAAGCCGTTCGACGACTGCGATCGCGATCGTCGACACGACAGGACAGAGCAACTCGACTTGTCGAACCGCCGACCGGGCCGGCGGTGCCGTGACGTCTATGAGCGCGGCGTCGGCTCCGAATTCCATCGCTGTGACGTCAAGATCCAGGACGTTTTGCACGGTCGAAACGTCCGCGACAAAGTCCGCGGAGTCGAGGAATGCCGCCTCGCACTCTCCGAATAGCCGCACCCGTGAATAGACGAGAACCCGCATGGGGTCTCCTCGTTCGTTAGTAGACTTCCGTCGCCTCCCCGCGAGTTTCCAAATATACTCCCGGGGCAAGCGCTGACAAGAGTATGCACGTCGGGCGCTCTGCGGCTTACAAGATTTCACGACTTGCGACGGCTGGCTATGCCCCGCCGTTCGGTCCATCAGCGGCCCGGCCTGACTGGCCGGTCCGCCCACCGCATCAACTCGGCTGCGCTGCATATTCATGTGGGGGCCCGGCGTCACGTGGACGTCACACGCATGAGGCGAGCCGTCGGCCCGGCATCGGCTGCCCCAGCTCCTGCACGACGGTGCCGAGCCGTTTATCGGGGCGTTGCCCGGTTTCACTTTGGCTGCCGCGGATGCCAGCCTTGGAGATTTTACGCAATTCCAACGAACGGCCGGTGCGATCTCTTAGCCGACGCTCGGCTCCCACGGACCCTCGGCCGGCATCGCCTCGTCGAGAGGCCATGGAGGGATTGTGACGCCGAATATGCGCAGATCGGCATCCGGGTCGGATCGAAATTGGAAGGCCGTCCCCACGGGGATGCTCACACATGTGCCTGCGATCAGCCGTGTGGGTTCTGGAGACCTGTCGCTGCTCCGCCACATCTCTCCACGTCCCTCGGCAACGTACCAGAGCTCCTCTACAGTGCGGTGAGCAACGGGACGCGAGGTCTTGCCCGCTGGGAGCAGAAACTCGGCGGCGCTACCCCCATCGATTCTGCACAGCAAACGAACTTCAGATCCATCCGGCGCGAGGTAGTCAGGTTGCTCGGGCCGGACGATGGTTTGCGATTCAGACATGATCTTCTTCTCCGCTTCTTCTCGGCGTCGGGCGTGTCATTTGAACGTCTCTTGGGACGCCGCGAACGCCTCTTTCTACGACCTCGGCTAGCTCCAAATGCTTTGAGCTAATGCACCTCACCGGGTTCCATTCGTCTCTCTCGACGAGGAACTCGGGAATCTGGGTGGACCCCCCTCCTGCCAAACCCCGAACGAGTGGAGGAAGTCCTCAGTGAGCTCGAGCGCCTCACGCGTCGATGCAACCCTTCTAGGGCGTGAGACGAAGTATCGCTGTGCGCTCGCATCGAGTGCCCGACTCGTCGTGATCGTGATGAGGAGATGCTCGGGCTGCACCTCGACTCTCAGCGTGCATACGCCGAACATCGCCTCACCTCTCATGGCGACCTCGGGATTGGGCATTGAGATTCTGCGGCATGGTGGGTAGCTAGTCCGATGGCTGGGCGACCACCACGATCGCGTCAAGCTTTCGAGGATGGAAGGCCAGGACCGGAAGCTCGAATCCCGAGTCCAGTGATATGCCGAACAGACCCGCACGGGACGCCGCGAGCGGACCATCGTCGCGTGCGAAGGCGAGGAGGCCGAGCGCACGCCGGTCCTTGAGTGCTGCGAGCATCCGTTCCGCGACGTCACTTCCGGGGTACTCCCATTCGCCCTTCGGATATCTCAGGGTTCCGATGAGCTCCGTGAGGGAGCCCTCGATCTTGTCTAGGCGATCCTCAGGGAAGTGGTCCAGTTGGGCCACGAAGTCGGAATCCTCGACTATGTAGACGCCCACATCCGTCGTCTCGATCGGAGGCGCGGCGGCCGGCTCGGGCTCGGGGCCGCGACGGACGAAGGCGGCCCAGCCGTACGCAGGGGTCTTGAGCGTCGCCTTGTCCGTCGGCTCGCTGGGGATGAGGACATCGACTTTCGGAGGCGGATCCCCGACGGGACGGAGCGGGATGCGGTCGCGATGCTGCGCGGCGAGCACCTCGTCGGCGATCTGATCGGCTCGCAGATGGCGGATGCGCACGTCGACGCCGGCGCCGAAGAACGCCTTGGTCCTAGACTCCACACCCTTCTCGAGATCACCCATCGTGAGGTAGCCCGCAGGGGGAAGCTCACGAAAGCCCAGAAACTCGAAGACGGCAGGCAGCGGCGCCCTCGCGAGAGGGCTCGCCGCGACTTCGTCTCGGACCACTGCGAGCTCGTTGAAGTCACGTCGATCCCGCACGCTCTTGTTTTGGACGCCATTGATGAATCGATCCGTGGCCTCGAAGAGCCCGCGCATCGCCTGCAGGGTTTGGTGCGCATCTCCAAGATCGCGGATGTCCGCACCATCTATTCCGACGGATTCATCGAATGTCTCGACCAGCTCGGCCTCGAACTGAAGGATCTGGGCCATGAAGACCGACCACGGGCGCATGGCGAGCCGGCTTCGCCACGTCGCGTGTGCGGCGGGCCCGTCGACGAGCCGTCGCGCGGTCCACAGCTGGACGCGGTAGCCGGAGTCGGCCGACCGCCCCGCAGTGTAGATGACGGCGAGGGGGACGCCGCGTTCGTCCGGCACTGGCGTGCCATCCGTCCAGTCGCGCGAGCGCAGCGGCGGAATCGCGGTGTCAGGCACCCCTGGGACGAGCCATGGCTGCCCACTGAACCGCTCGCGTTCGAAGTACGCAGACGACAACCAGTTCCCGCGCAGGCGCGCATCCGACACCCCGTCGAAGCCTGGTTGGACCTCGGTCACGATCCGGACCTCGACACCCTCATCGCGCCACGGGCGAATCGTTGAGCCGCCGTCGGCGCATTCGTCGGCGCAGAGGCTGCCGTACGCGGGGGCGGACCCGGACGTGTCCGATGCCCAGTGGACTTCGACCTTCCAATAGCCATCTGCGGGAAGGGCAGGCAGATCGTCGAGCGAGATCCGCACGACCCTGCCGAGCAGCAGCAGCCGTCCGCGCGGACTGATCGCGAGCCCGGGCGAGATCAGAAGATCCTTGTCGTCGATCCAGACATCGAGTCCGTGAACGATTCCCGTGCCACTGGCGGTCGCGAGTGCTGAGGTCAGCGCGCGCGAGTAGTCCTGGATTGCCGCTAGATGCTCGCCCCGGAGGAAGAGCCCGTCCTGGGGGTTGAGTCCACGGAATCCGTCGAGCACGGTCATGCCAGCGGCCGAAGCAGGATCCGCCGGTCTGAGGGGAGCGGGCACGGCCTCGCGAACGGCGTCTCGCGGTACGTACACCGCCCGTGGCGCCGCTTCCGAACCCATCGTCTTGATGACGGAAGGTGCGGGGGTGTCGTGGCAGCCGCAGTCACTCTTCGTCGTAGTCACGATCGTCATCTCCCTCGAGATCAGCGGATGTCGGAATCTTGAACGCCGGAGACGCCGGAGACGCCGGAGACGCCGGCGTCTGTGGCCCCTGTGCGGCTTCGTACGCATGCGGCGGTTCGTGACCCTCCGTCGGCTCGAAGAAGGGGTTCTCGGTCGTGAGGACGGCGTCTCGGCCCTGACCCGTGGTTCCCGCGTCGTCTCCGACCACGCCCGCGAGGGGTACCGGAGGTTGAGCGCCGTACACCGGCGTCGGCCCTGTGCCGATGACGAGGACGCGGATGATCGGATTCGCCGGTCGGTCGGCGAGGCGGACGATGACCCGGTTGTGCTCCGGGTCGTAGCGAGGGCGGCGCTCCAGGTCTTCCACGATCCATCCCGCGGGGGACAGGGAGCTGACGATGACCGCATCGCGGGTCACCGTCGCAGGCAGAAGGTCCGCCGTCACCTGGAACGAGAGCTCCCGAGGACGGTGGCCCCACTTGATGCTTCCGGGAACGGCCTGGGGCCCGATAGTCGTTGGCGTGTCACCCGCACCGATCAGCCCGGGCGCGAGCGCGCACACCAGGTCCTGGATCACGGTCGTGGGCATCACCGTGCGGCGACAGCAGTCATCGATGCACATCTCGCCGTCGATCACCGGGCATCCCGACTCGTCCTTCACCTTGATGCGCACGCATGCCAGCACGATGCCCGCGTCGCCGTCGAGGACGGGGAAGAGATCCGGGTCGCATACGTCGCCCGTCGGGGTCAGTTGCGCAGCATCGCGCGCGGCGAGGCACCGGAACCACCGGAGCAGTTCCGGGGCGCGATCATGCGCCGGCGCGGCCAGCACTTCGTTGCGCGCGGCGACTGCCTCTCGCCCGGGATCGTCGTCCTCGCGGACCTCATCGAGGCCGAGAAGCACCCGCACGCGATGGTAGGTGCGAGGGACTCTTGGGTGTCCGCGAACGAGGCGAAGGCGCGCCCGCTCGTTGATCCTCGAGTACTCCTGGCTCTCACGCGTGACGTCGCACGGGTCGGCCAGTGCGGGCACGGGCCGATCGAGGCACGCATCGAAGCTCAGGATGAGGCACAACTCGACGTCGCGCACTTTGCACGTGGGGTCATGGCCCTTCTCGAGTTCTTCCTTCACCGAGTAGCAGTGCGGTGCGTCGATGTGGAGTTCCCGTCCGAGCCCGTCGATTCCGACGCCAGGCGAGACTCTGAGGTCCCACTCGCCGCTCTGTTCGACGGACATCCCCCACACAACGCCACTTCCGTGCAGCCAGGCGTTGTGAAGCATGTGCTTCGCCCGCGGATTGCCCAGGAGCACCTCGAAATCGTCGCTGTCGAGCAGCATCCCTCTCGCGGGCCTGAGCGAGTTCCATGGCCAGAGTGACAGCTGCGCGGATGCGTCGGAGACATCGTGGGCGCGGGCAGAACTCGTCCACTCATCGATCGTGGTCATCTCGTCTCCTTTGTGGCTCCCCGGGGAAGGGGGTAGAGGCCTTCAGATACTCTCGGCGCACCGCATCGACCAGGCGGCGCTGTGTTATCGGCTCGCCGCTCGAGGCCGCCGCGAACGCCGCGCCGACTGCCGCGTTGCGAACCCAGCCCCCGGGGACGGGGTACAGGCGGGCGAGGGCCTCCAGATCGACGTCGGCCCCTCGAACCGAGCCGAGTTCGCGGGGAAGGAGACGCTCCCACAGAGCGATCCGAGCGGGCAGGTCGGGAAGGGGGAACTCGATCACGAAGTCCAGCCGCCTCGTAAACGCGGGATCGATGTTCTGGCGAAGGTTGCTCGTCAACACCAAGAGCCCCTCGAACTGCTCGACGCGCTGCAGGAGATACGCGGTCTCGAGATTCGCGTAGCGGTCGTGCGAATCGGAGATCTCGGTGCGTGTCCCGAACAGCGCATCCGCTTCATCGAGAAGGAGCACGGCACGCGTGCGTTCGGCCGCCTCGAACGTCGCGGAAAGATTCTTCTCGGTCTCGCCGAGCCACTTCGAGACCAGACGCGCGACGTCGACGATCATGAGATCGGTCCCCACTGCCGTCGCGAGTGCGGCCGCCGCCAGCGATTTGCCAGTCCCGGGCAGTCCTGTGAAGAGCAGGCGCACGCCACGTGTCGCTTGCGAGTGCTCACGCATCCGCCAGTCGTCGAGCACCGTGGACTGCATTGAGAGGCGGTCGACCGCACCATGGAGCTGATCGAGTGCCTCACGAGGAAGCACAAGCTGCGCCCACGTCACCTCGGGGACGACGAGTCGCGCGCCCGACGGCAGGCTCACACTGGTGCGGCTGCGCACGGCTTTGGAGACGCGCCGAAGGTCGAAATCTTCCCTTGCGACCGCGAAGTCTCGGGCGAGCTGCGCGGTGATGGCGGGGTCGAGCGGATGCCGCGCCGCGAGCATGCCGGCATCTGCGGCGAGGGCAGGGATGGCCGCTGCCCATGCATCGCGCACGGCCGCGAGTGGTGCGGGGCTCGGATCGACATGGAGGAGAGCCCGATCGGCGGGCGGTGCCAGCGCACCAGGCGCGGTCGCGACGAGGACAGGCCCGTCGTAGTCGCCGAGTGGCACGTCTACGGGGTGCTCGACGTGGTCGAGGACGATCATCGGTACGGCCCCGCGGGCGACGGCGTGGACGACGAGCAGCGCCGCTCCCCGAGCATCCCCGGGAAGCATTGCCGCACCGACAACGTCGAGTCCTGCCGCTGACGCGATCGCTTCGCACCGCGCGCGAGCGATGTTCGGGTCGTCGTGGGGGACGGCGATGAGGCACCGCGCGTTTCGCTGGACCGCGCTGATGCACGCCTCGACATCCCTGAGAAGCAGCCAGGCATCCATCCCCGAGGGGCTGCCCGTGTTCGCGACGCGCGATAGCCCGGCCGGCCATGCGTCGCAGCCGTGCAGCGCGGGCCACAGTTCTTCGGCGAGAACGAGCGACCGCTCGAAGAACGGCCCTGTTCCTTCGAGCCGGATGAGGGAGTGTTTCACCGCCGAGCCGGATGAGAGAATCGCGCGCAGACGGGCACGATCGGTGGGTTTGCCTCCGAGCAGGAGTGCGGCGAGTCCGACGGTCGGCCGCGGCTCGCTCGTCGGGTGCAGCGAGCGAAAGGTCGCGGCCAGGCCCTCGTGCTCCTCCGGCACGCCCGCGAGCACCAGGAGATCGACCTCCTCCTCTGCGAGCCCGAATCCCCGCGCGATCCGCTGCAGCGGCGATCCGACGGCAAGGTGCTCGGGCGCACTCCGGGAGTCGGCGGTCTCGGCCCAGCGGCGCAGGAAGGCGACCGCGTCCATCGCTCCGGACTCCGGAGAGCAGTTCTGCTCGACGACGTCAGCGATCCGCCACGCCAGTCGACCGGCGCGCGCCGTGAGGTCGGCACTGTCTGCGTCGACGAGAGGCGGTACGAGATAGGCGAGCTCACTCATAGCGGAACCTCACGACGTTCCCGAGCCACGCCACCCACCCGGGGTCGAGGTCGAGACCGGCCCGACGCACGTCGAGGTCGACGTCACTCAAGCGAAGAGTCATCTCGATCCAGCCCGACTCGCGTTCGATGATCGCTTCTCGCCGCGCAATTCGCCGCACCAGTTCTGCGTCCTCCCCGAATTGCGCGCCGCATGCTCGCAGGAGGTCGGCGGTCTGCGCCGCCCAGCGGCCGGCACACTCGGCGAGCGCTCGTCGCTCAGATTCATCGGCGTCCCCTACCGGAACCTCCGACACCCCGGCGAGCGCGAGCAGGACGGGATCGTCTGCCTCAATCGGTAGGAGCCGAAGCCCAATGCCGTGGAGCACCCACCCGGCCGTTCGAGCGCGGAAGGGCGGTGCCTGGAGTGCCTCGGGCAGTCCGGCGGCCGTCGCCGTGTTCAGCAGGAAGAGCAGGCCGCCCCAAGCGGTGGCGGGTGCGTCATGCATCGGTTGCTCGTCGTCCGGTCCGGCATCACCGGATGGGCCTCCGCCATCTCCACCTGGAGGGTCGGGTAGCGCGGCATCGACGGTGGTCGTGCGCGTCTTCGCGCGACCGTCCGGCCTCACGTGCGACGTCCGCGCACTTCCCGAGAAGCCAGGCGAAGATTGCGGCTGCAGACGGTCGGCGACGAATCGGACCAGATCCTCAAGATCTCGTGCTGACCGTCCAAGGAGAAGGGGATCGGCTTCTGCGAGCGCGAGCACCGCCCAGGAGCGGAGCGTCACCCCATCCACGCGGAGTCCGGAGTCGCGGAACGCCGTCGAGAGCACCCCGTTGGATACCACGGCGCTGGCGAGCTGGGCGATCGAGCTGTCGTTGGAGGGACGAGCGTCGTCGACGTGGGGACGCGCATCATCGACTTCGGGACGAGCGTCATCGACCTGGGGACGCGTCTCGAGTGAACCCGACCCGGGCATCGCGCGGTCCGGTCGAGGGTCCGCGTCGGCGGGGTGTCGAGCCACCGCGAGCCCGGGAGCCGAGGGGACCCACGCAACTCCCGACTCCGCTGTCGCGATAGTCGCGAGTCGCTGCCATCCCCCAGGGCCGATCATGCGGTGCACTTGTGCCACACCCGCGTGCGCGACGAGCCGCACGAGTGCTGCAGCGGTTCCGCGCTGCAGGCGTTCGAGCGTGACGAGGAGCAGAGCAAGGGGATCGGCATCCGGCTGGGGATCGGCGGGGCGGAGAAGTCCTACCTGCCTCCACGCCCATGCGTGCCCGCAGTCGCGCGACACGATGCCCGCCAGCATGTCGTCGATCACCGCTTCGGGTCGTGCGAAATGCACGACATCGGTCGATCCGTCGAGCAGCGACCGTCGCAACGCCGTGACGACTCGATCGGCCCAGCTCGTTTCGAGTGCGCTGAGCGGCCGGTCGGGATCGAGCTCGACGGCGAGGTCGAGGCGCCGCACGCACCACTCCCCATCCGGAAGCGGATGCTGTCGCAGGGCGTCGTCGAGTCGCCCGTTCGCCACATGGCGGAGCATCGACGGGACCTGGTCGGGGTCCGGCCAGTCCGCGGCGGAAGCGGTCATCCGCTCGATGCTCAGCTCGCTCATCCGACACGCACCCCTCCGAGCCTCGTCCCGCTGACCCGGGAGCCCAGAGTCGGCGCGCCTACAGTGCTGCCCTGACCGAGACGGGCACGTCCCATGACGCTGACCGATCGCCCCGGCGGTGGCGCGACGAAGGCTGTGAGCCCGAGACGCAAGCGGCCGACCGGCATTCCGTCTCCCAGTTCGCACACGTCGCCGAGAGTGTGCGAGGGCTTGTGAACGCGGATCAGATCGTCCACGACGTCGCGCTGTTCCGTGCTGAGACAGCCCGGAACGAGGACGGTGAATCGATGCGCGAGGCGCTTGTAGGAGCTCGTGTCGGGATGCTCGCCGCCGATCGTGAAATGGCCCAGCATGCCGGCCTTGACCGTAGTGCCTGCAACCGTCGGAGAGTAGAGCCGGTCCGTCGGATCGAACCCCAGGATGCCCCCGCCGAGCCCGCGGAGGCGCCAGCGCTCGACGATCCGCGCATCTCGCCCGAGATAGAGCCGAAGCATCCGCTCGAGCATCCCGATCGTGCCTCTCCGAGCGAAGAGCTGGTAGACCTCCGCCAGGAGTTCGCGACGAGCGTCCTCGGACCAACGGTCATCGAGGACTATGCCGGCGAACGACGCGAGCCAAGGCAGGAACTCATCGGGTGTCGTGAAGGGGTCGACCAGTATGCGACGTTCGGCGGCCGCGGTGTCGAGATCATGCAGCATCCCCTCCGCGGCCATGAGATATCGGTGCAGGAAGTCTGCCTGCTCGTCGACGCTCGAGAAGAGGCGCGGCAGGGTCGAGAGCAGAGCGTGCCCCGGTCGCTCGACGCGCACAGCACGGACACGCGGGGACGTGCGCTCCGTTCCGGTGAGTACGAGCTGAAGCCACAGATAGCGGCCGGGTGGTGCGGCCACCCCCGTCTCATAGGTTGCCCATTCCGTGCCCGTCACGATGGGGTCCACGGCGGCGAGGGCTCCGACGGCTCCGCGCGGCACAACCGGGAGCGGGTTCGTGTCCTTCATCGCGCTCGAGGAAGGAAGAGGCGGGGTCTCTTCGGGGCTTCGCACACGCGGGATGCCGCGGGCCGGCGTCGACGGCGGCAGCGGGTCGACTACTTCGTCCTCATCGGTCGTCAGCACGCGGATCGTGAGCCCTGTTCCGGTCGGCAGACACGCATCGACGAACACGCGGCCCCAGCGGGTGCGGTAGACGCCGCTGTCGAGCCGATACGTCGTGACGACGCCCTCGCGCGCGTGGCGCGTCTTCGGGCCCTGCGTCGTGCGCGGGGCGGCAGAAGTCGTGTAGACCACGCGACCGTTCGGATCGACGGTGACGGCTCCGCCGTCGTAATCCGCAGCCGCGAGCGGCTCATCCTCGATGAGCGAGTCCTCCCGCTCGGAGAACCGCCGGAAGGGATCTCCTGGTGCGAGTGCGACGACGAGCAGCCCCTCCGGCGTCCCTTCGATGTCGCTGGCAGCGGGGTCCTCGAGGAGCTCCTTTCCTGCGTCATCTGCAACGATGGCGGTGCCGTCGCCTCGCCAGAGCACGACGACTCGGCCCGAGAGGAGCGTGATGCGCGTCGGCTTCATGGACGGGTGTGCGCACGGCCGCCGGAGCGGGCGTATCGTGGCGCACCGTTCCGCGCGACCGTCGACCGCCACGATGCGGTTCGGCGATCGAGTGAGGACCAGCACACCAGGCTTGCCGTCGACGCCGTGCTCGACGAGATCGACGGGACGACCTCGCATCGGCACTCGGCGAATCACGCGTCCGGACCAGAGATCGGCGATCATCACAGCGTGTCCTGCGGACTCGGCGACGTACAGGCGGTCGAGGGTGTCGATCGCCACTCCCGAGGGGTGCCGCAGGGCACCCGGGCAGTTCGCGATCGGTGCATCCTTCCGCGTGGTGGCCTCGACCATGCCGTCCAGCGGGCGCGTGTGCCATGTCCGACACCACCGGTCGTGCGCGATGCCGGAGGCGCACGGTGGATCCGCCTTTTTCTCGGACGGGCCGCATTGTTCGCTCTCGGCATCCCATCGGGACTGCCTCGGTGACGGCACGGGGGTCCAGTCGAGGCCGATTCCGCCGCCTGGCAGCAGCACGGTGTGCTGGTGAGCACACCGCGCCCACTGGTCCTCGTGGGCGATCAACGCGATCCCGCGGTCTCCGTACATCAGCACACCTCCGGCGGGAGAGGTACGGGCGTCTGGGGCGAATCGGCGGGATCCGGCGTAGTCCCCGGCTCGACCGGGTCGCCGCGACTGACGTCGATGGCGACGACTTCGGGCAGCTGCCAGGGCTGCAGCGCGACGGTCTCCTGTTCGATCACGAACCGGGGCGATGTCTTGGTCGCAGGAATAACGAGTGCGAGTCGTGTGCCCATGGCATACTCGACACCCTCGACCTGCACGGCTACTGCCTCGAGTTCGGCGGCGCGCACGGTTCGTCCCAGTGGCCAGCCTCTCCCGTCGGGTCCACTCGGCGGAACGGCGGACAGGTACTGTCGCACGATCGTTTCGACCCAGCGTCGCACCGCGTCGACCTGGTAGCCGGTGCGCACCCGGACGCCGACCGAAACGGCGATCTGAACGTACTCGGGCGGGATGACGTATAGCTCTGCCGTGACAAGTCTGCGCGGCTCGAGGTACATCGCGACCCGGCGCAGCAACCCGATGTCGGGCATCGGCGCGTCCGGGTTGCGAACGTCGACTCTCGGCAGGATGACGACCGTCGTGACGCCCGCGGCCTCGACAGCAGGCGTGTCGGGATGGAACGTCGCCAAGACCTCCGCGCGCGCAACACCCGCGATCTCCTCGGCCAGGTCTCGATAGTCCTCGGTCGAGACGGCGCGATCTCGCCGATGAACCTCAGCGGGGATTGCTGCGAGCGCGTCACGCAGCGGCACCGAGTCGGAACCGCCTTCCGACGGAAAGGGGTTCGTCACCGTCACAGCCGGATGCTTCGGGAGGGACGTGATGGCGCGCGCCGGAAGATTCCCGTCCTTTCCCTTCGAGTACCGATACGACGGCACCCGGACGCGCTCGCCGAGTTGGGGGAATCGCGCGCGGCCGAAGACGACGGCGCCGTTCTCATGGTCGACCGTGAAGTGGCGGTCCTCGAGCTTGCTCCGCGCGAAGTTCTCGACCTCGACCCAATCGGTCCACCCCTCCGGCTCTTCCACCTGGAGGTGCACCGTCTTCTCGAGCACGGGAGAGTGAGTCAGCGGGAATCGCTGGTCCGCATCCCCTGTTCCGGTCCCGAGCAGTTCAGGGGCCGGCGTCTGGGTCTGCTCTGCGGCAACGCAGTTGGCACCGACCCACCGCACTCGCTGGATCGCGTCGCCGATGTCGTTGCCCGCAGGGCGCGTGACCCGCAACCAGGCGATGACCTTCTCGCGGATCCCCTCGTCGTCGATCGGCGGCGGACTGTCGGCGCCGCCATCCCCGAGGCCCCGCAGGCGTGGCAACGTAGGCAGTTCGAGCTTCACGACTCCCGTCGTCACCATGCCGCGAGTCGTGTCGCCGAGCACGGAGAGCGGCACGAGGATCGCGTTGCCATCAGCATCCTTCTGCTCCGTCCACAGCTGCCATAGGGTCGCGGGCGGATCCTCGGTCAGGGCGCCCGCACGCAGAGCCTCGGTCTTGTCCGGAGTGAGCTTGCCGAGCACGGGGGGAGGGTCGAACCTCTCGTCGAAGGCGACGCCGAGAAAGATCGTCCTGCCCGCGAGCGCGGCGAGCTCCGTCGTCTCTTGGGCCAGGAGAGCGACCCACAGGGCGCCGTCCACCTGTTTGCTCACGTCGATCGTCGCCGCCTCGGGCACGCTCGGATCAAGCGACGTGAGCACGGTGCGGTAGAAGGCCGCCTTCGTCGGGTCAATGATGCCCGCGCGGCTGAGTGCATCGGCGCGGCTGTCGGCGGCGCCGTCAGCGGTCTCCGTCTTGCCGGCAGCGACCGCTTCGAGCGGCCAGACGTAGACTTCGTCTTCGGTCTGGAACGACACTTTCCCCGCGGACGCTTCGGAGTCTTTCAGCACCTGTATCCCTGCGGGCACCTCGGTGATGGCCGACAGGATGACGTGGGCGGGCCGTGCGGGTCGAGGCTGTACGCCGAGCAGGCGGAGGAACTCGATGCGTGTCGTCTCGGGGATCTGGTTGAAGCGGTACAGCAGCGACTCACCGAGGTGTGCGAACAGCTCGAGCAGGGCGATGCCGGGGTCGCTCTCGTTGTGGTTGGTCCACTCCGGGGAGTACGCCGGGATGCGGCGCACGAGCTCGTCGCGAAGCTGCTCCTGCGTCCGGTTGTCGAGGATCGGTGCGATCAGTGCCATCGGCGGCTTACCTCAAATAGAAGGGATACACGAGGTTGTCCGGTCGGAGGTCGGCCCGGCGCACGTACGCGATGTCGACCCACACGAGGTAGGGGTCGTCGCCTTCGGTCACCGCCACTTCGGTCAGCTGGACGCGCGGCTCCCACGTCTCGAGTGCCGAGCGGATGTCGGACTCCATCGCCGTGCGGGTGGTGAGGTTGTTCGGTGCCATGAGATAGCGCCGCAGCCCGCACCCGAAGCCCGGCAGCATGATGCGCTCGCCCGGCTCAGTGTCGAGGATCGTCGTGACGGACTGCCGGATCAGCTCCATTCCGTCGAGCCACGCGAGCTTCGCGCTCTTCTGCGCGTTCGGCTCGCTCGGTTCGGGAAGGAACGGAAGCCGGATGCCGGTGCCTGTCCAACGATCGACCACGTCCACCATGGCTCGATCGTCGCGCGTGGGGCGTCACGGGGGCGTTGCGCGGAGCCGGTTTGTGGTGCGGGCGGCGGCAAGAGGCGAGCCATTGCCCGTCAAGCAGGCGAGGGCTACCCTGTGGGCATGCCTCGCACCTCAGCGCGGGTGCAGCATCGGCCCGCGCCGCGTTCCTCCCTCCTGCTCGACGACCGCGAGGGCTCGGCAGAACGGGCGGCGCACGAGGCGACTGAGCACCTCGATGGCGGAGGCCGACTGGCTCGGTCCCTCAGTGGTCTTCCGTCGCCGACGGCCGAGCCGGCCCCGTCATCCGTCCGAGATACGGTGCGCGAGCCGGGGCGACCGCTTGCTTCGGCCGATCGCGTCGAATGGGAGTCCCGCTTCGGCGCGGACCTGAGCACCGTGCGCATCCACGAGGGCGCCCGCGCCGCCCGGTCGGCGCGGGACGTCGATGCCGCGGCCTATGCCGTCGGAAGCCACGTTGTGTTGGGCGGATCCATGCCAGAGTCGCACACGCGGTACGGTCGACACCTCCTCGCTCACGAACTCGCCCACGTCGTCTCATCCGGCGCGGCCGGCCAATCAATCGTTCAGCGCTATCGTCCCAAGGGATCGTTCGCATTCGGCGAGCGCGACACCCTGGCGCTCGTGGAGCGCGGGTTCGACGTCAAGACCGACAAAGAGACGAAGCCCTGGATCCAGCTCGTCGAGGTGGAGTTCACGGGCACCAACACCGACGTCGACGGCGCTGTCTTCTCCACAGGGACGGCCACGGTGAGCTACTACGGCAACGCCGTCAAGCTCCCGGGCTTCGTGCTGTCGATTTCCGCGGGGTCTGCCGGTATGCGAACGGATGCCGGTTCCTTCACTGTCTCTCGCATCGAGGGGTTCGGCTACAACAGTGGCAGCGCGTCTGGCACCCCCGGCGTCGACTTCAAGTGGTCTGACCGTGAAGGACCGAACAAGCGGTACACGAAGAAGGACTCGACTGGCTTCCGTGCCTCGAACATGAGTTTCGCGGTCTTCTACAACAAGGGCGAAGCGTTGCACGCCGGCCCGCTCGACCTCACGTCGCACGGCTGCGTCCACGTCGACTGGGGCAATGAGGACGCGATAAAACAGCTGAACTACCACAGCGTCATCGGGCTCACGAAGGTGAAGGTCTCCTACAAGGGTCCGTGACTGGCCGAGCAGGCGTCCCGATGAGCGTCGTGCTCGGCGAAGCACGCCGATCTCCTGGTCGGCTGACTGACCAAACGACTCGTCCTGCGTTGCTCAAGGTGCGGCGGATCAGGGGGTGAAGCGCAGGGTTGGCATCGGGACGGCGCAATGCGTCAGTCAGTGCACCGGTGCCGGCACGGGGCACAGCGGGTCTGACGGACTCACCTCGTGGGGGAGCGGTGTCGGTTGCGAGGCATCCCGCGGATCCGTGCTGACGATCAGGGCGTGAGTCATCTTCGAGTCGTTCTTGAAGACGAAGGCGCCGCTCGGGTCCTTCGCCGCGGCGAGTTCGTCCGCCCAGCCGCCGGTCACGGGCACGTCGCGAAGGTCCGTGCCGAGTGCGATGTCGAGCTCGGCGGCGAGCGTCGCGTTCCATCCCGCGCCTCCGATCACCTTGCCCGTCGCGAGGAAGTCGGCGACCGCGGAGAAACCCACCCGAGGTGGGATGCAGAAGCGCAGGGCGAGCAGCCACCAGAGCTGGAAGAGCAGGACGACGATCGGGAGGAACATCAGGAACAGGAAGAACGCGACGATGAAGAACAGCTCGACGGCGAAGGTGCAGATCGCCGCTCCCGCTCCGATGCGTCCCTCGCCCGACTTCGGCATCCCGCCGCCAAACGGGTTGAACTTCATCTGCGAGTCCGGTGGCGTCACGATCCGGATGCCGCCCGGTCCCTGCTTCTCAGCCGCTCGTGCGGCGAGGCGCCGGAAGTCGGGGAGGGTGATCGTGACGGTGCGGTTCTTCGTGCCCGCCGGATCCATCGGATCGGCGAGTCGGAACGGCTCCGTCGGCGCGCTGACCCACGTGAGGGGAGGGCAGCCCTCACGGGTCTCCTCGACGACGCACTCGATCTCGTAGATGGCGTGGTCGTCGAGCTTGCGCTCGATCACCGGCGGTCGTCCTCCGGGCTGCGGTGCGAGCCAGTGCTCGCCCGAGTACGTCGGGATGACCCCGAACCACAGCGAGCGCGATCCGGGCCCAGTCGGTCCGGCATCCTCCGCGCACTCCGCATCCCTCTCGCGAACAGGCAGCCGCGTCATCCGGATGATCTCCTCATGCTCGCCCTCGAGCACGGCGTCGGTCTGGTCGCACACGGTGCGCCAGCGGCCGCCGCCCTTGGGCGACACCAGCCATTGCTGGACGTCGGTATGGCAGTCGATCTCGGCGAGATCCGCGGCGTGATCCTCCTCGAACCGGCGGCGCCATGCGGCATCCGCCCACCACACGTCGCGGACGTCGTTGCTCGTGGGGACGCACGCGCCGAGGCCCTGTTGCTTGGCGAGCTCGGCGACGAGATTCGCGGCCACCCGTCGTGCAGGTCGTCCCTTCCGAGTCAGCGACGTGTGCAGTCGCCGCGTGCGGAAGCCCACCGTTATCTCATCGTGGTGGCCGGCGCGCGGCAGGCCGGGAACGTCGCAGAAGACCTCGACGACGACGACATAGAACCGCTCGTGAAGGGGCTGATAGAGCTTGCGAAGGTTCGTCCTCACGAGTCGGGATGTTGCAAGACGGAGTCGCGTGTCGTCCGTCGGACCGGGGGTCACCGGCACCGGGTAGGTCCAGACGTCGTCGTCGCCGAACCCGGAGCTGTCGGCCGGATCCACGAGCAGCCGGTCGACGAAGTCCGAACTGTCGTACATCTGGATCCGCGGCCGTTGCGCAAGCGGTGACCGAAGGTCGATCTTCTCCCGGGCCCGGCAGTACCAGGGAGAGCGCATGACGTACCCGACGTCGCTCACCAGAGATTCCCCACTCCTGAGCTGTAGACCGGCGACTTGACCGATACATCCGTCTCCAGTGCAAGGCACTTGATGATGCCGGTGAACGTCGATGTCGGTGCATCCACCTTCAGCGACGGCGCCGAGACCTTGACGACGGTGTTGGCTGTGATGTCGATGCCGCCCGAGGCGTTGAGCGTGATCTTGCACCCGTTTATGTGCGTGATCGTGATCTCTTGTGGCGCCTCGTTGAGCACGACTTTGTGACCGCTCTTGGTCGTGATGCTGATCTTCGGAGACCCGGCCGTGTCGTCGAACTCGAGGCGGCTGTCTTCCCGCGTGCGCAGCACTCGGATGTTGTTCGGCGAGGCGGGGGACTCGGGCTGACCCGCCTTTCCGTTCCACGCGGCACCGACGATGTACCCGCGGCGGAAGTCGCCCGCCTCGAACGCCACGACGACTTCACTGTCGACCTCGGGCATGATCTGCAGGCCCTGGTCCTTATCGGCGTAGGGCGAGCACAACGTCGCCCATCCCCGCACATCCCGGTCGCCCTCGGTGCCGAGCGACGGGTACTTCACTTGCACACGGCCAAGGTGCGCAGGGTCATCGGTGATCTTCGTCACCAGCGCCGGATAGACCCCGAAGAATCGAGGTCCCTGTCCATCGGCCGGTTCTGGAAGACCCATCACGCGGCCTCGTTCAGCGTCGCGCGCTCGGCCTCGAACGAGGTCCGAAGTCCGCGCACATTGTCGTAGGTATGGGTCACCTGCGTGACGTAGTAGCCGTCGCCGTCGAAGGGCTTGCCGACGAGCTCGAGTCGCAGCTGGCTGCCGACGGTGAGCTGGGGCATTCCTCTCGTGAGTCCGCGCGCTGTCACGAAGCGTCGCGCGCGTCGCAGCATCTCGGCGCGTGCCCACGCCGAAGCCTCTGCGGTGGTCTGCGGAACCTCGCGGACGCGGATGCCGGCGCTCGCCCCGAGTGCCTTCTCGAGCACTTTCGGTCCGGTGCGACCCGGGGATGCTTCGGCCTCGATCGTGTCGGCACCTGCACGCTCGTCGATGACGGCTTTGGCTCGCGCGTCGTACCCGCCGACCGTGACGTCCGTGCGCTGGTGCGCGAGGTCGGCCGAGATCCGGCACGTGAGGAGGTCCGAGCCGTGTGTGAGAGTGATCTTCTCGCCGCGGCGCGCGGGCCGATCGCTGAAGTGGAGCGTGCGGCCGGAGCACCACACGTCCGTCTGCAGCAGACGCGCACGCTCGCGGAGGAAGGCGAGGTCGCTCTGGTTCACCTGCTGCAGGACGTCGTACTGGGGGCCTTCAGCGGACACGTCGGCGTCGAGCCCGTGCTCCTGCGCGATTCGGCGGACGACGTCCGCATCCGTCACATCCGTGTATGTGCGCATGCGCCGGGTCATCCGCAGCCGCATGAGCCGATCCTCTGCGAGCATGACGACCCGGGGTGGCTCGCTGTCGCCCAGCACGACTTCGAGGCCCGAGACGGCGCCCTCGAACACGACGAACTGGTTCCCTTCGCCACCGACCGCGACCTCGATGTCAGTCCCGAAGTCGAACTCGCTGCCGTCCACGTGGAGCATCAGTCCGGGCGGGCCGGGAGCACCGATCCCACTCGCGACGAACTGCGCCTCCATCGTCCGCAGTCCCTCGACGCCCTCGTCGATCACGAGCCGCACGCAGTCGCGAGCGAGAGCGCCGACCGCTTCGCGCGCGATGGTGAAGACCGGCGAGGCGAGGGCGAGGAGCGACTCAGTCATCGAAGTCCTCCGCGCACACCCGGCTGCGGAGCCTCAGGATGTGGGCCTGCATGCCTCGCCACTCGTCCTCGCGGACCCCGGGGTATTGCGGGGCGCCACTGCCGGCGGCATCCGATGCATCGGTCGTGGGTCCGCGGGTCCCCGAGAGTTCGGTGTGGATCTCGCCGACGTGCACGGCCATCGCGGTGACCTCTCCAGGAGTCGTGACGGCAGTCTCACCTCCGGAGCGTCGCCGCAGCGTCACCGGATACGCGGGCGCGAAGGGGGATGCCGCGGCCGTACGTCAGGCTGCGACTGTCGGGCTGGATCGCGGCGCTCGCTCTGGCCTGCCCCCCTGCGACGACGGACCCCTCGGGCACAGCGAAAGATGCGCGGGCGCTCGCCTGCGCCGCAAGCGCGGTGTCTGCGTCGACGCGCGCGCTTGCTCGGGCGATGCCTCCCGCCTCCGCGAGCACGAACCCGGCGGTCGCCTCGGCAGCCGCGCCGCGCCCGAGCGCGCCTGCGCCCTCGAGGCCGAGTGCCGCCCGCGTCACTGCGGCGTCGACACCGGCGGATGCCGTGAAGCCCCCGCCCGCGCTGATTCCCGCCGATGCGGTGAAGCCGGCGCCGGCGCCGGCTCCGATGCCGGCAGACGCGGACGCGGAGGCGCCGAGCTGGACTTGCGTGCCGGCATCGAGGGCCAGCGGGCTGTCGAGGCCGGCCATCGCGGATCGCCACGTGGCGGGATCGGCGTCGAGTCGCGTCAGCAGCTGCTGAACGCTCTCACCCGCGCGCGCGAGCGCGGTCGAGATGGGATTCGGCGACGGGGGTGAGCCGGGACCGTTTCCCGGCGGCGGACTCGGGGTCCCCGCACCCCCGGGCGCGTTCGGATTCGTGGCTCCCTCGGGTCGAGCGGCTGATGCAGCATCACGTGCACCGGTGCCGACCTCGTTGGCGTCCCATTCCGGGTTCTGCTCGGTTATCGTCACCGACACCTTGGCGCGCAGCGGCGTCCCACTCGGGGCGAAGTAGTCGAGGTCCTCCGTGAGCTGAGTCACTATCCCCTGGAACATGAACGCGCCCCACTGGAACCGGACCGCCGGCGGTGGCTTCTTGGGGTCCTCCCGCGTCGGCTCGATGAACTGGCGGACGATCCGCGTGTAGTCCCGCACGTCCTTCGGATTCCCGCTGGGGCCGGCCTCCTCGGCCGTATCGAACTCGAGGTCGAACGAGAGGGTGGCCGGCTGCGCGGAGAATGCCTGCCTCTTCTGGGTATTGGTCGTCGAGCCGCCCTTGTCGATGTTGTTCGAGCGAGACATCTTGAGGCTCGTGGGGTTGAACTGGACCTCGAACTTCGCCTTCTCAGGCGAGCCGTCGACGACGTACGTCTTCGGGCCCTTCTTGCCCGATGCGGGCCCATCCTTCAGCCGCGTCAGGGTGGCTGGTTCGAGCTTGGTCATTTCTTCTCCACCACCATCCGGAGACCCTCATGGACGATGTGAAGCTCTTCGATCGCGATCTCACCCGTCTTCGCGTTGAGGGTCGGACCGGTGACCTTCTGCGGCAAGCCGCGATCGAATGTCCACGTCGCGAGCGGTGTCATCTGCTTGTTGGGAGCCACGATCTCGATACGCCCGTCATAGCGGGTGACGGGAAGCACTCCGCTCACCATCCGCGTGAGCCACATCCAAAGGTCGGAGTTGGCGCGCGAGTGGGCATCGGCCGAGAACATGCCCCGTTTCAGCACGATGGGCGCCAGTTTCACCCGTCCCACGCGACGGATGACCCCGTCGTTCCGGCCGCCTTCGAGGTACTCCTTGACATCGGCTTCGAGCTCGAGTCCGCTGCATTCGGCGAACGCGCCCCCCGTGCCGAGGACGGCCGGAGCCGGATCGTCGCCCGATCCCGGTCGAGTCGTGGACCTGGTGAGCCAGACATTGAACTTGAATGCGGAGAGGAGGAACTCATCGCCCATCGCGCACCACCGTCAGCGAGCCGTCGGGATCGCGGGCGATCCGCACGAGGATGTACTCCAAGGGAACGGCGGGGGCCACGCCGATCTCGGCGATGAGCCGGCCGAGCGCCTGGGATTCGGGCGGATTCAGATCGTCCCCGCACCGCACGAAGAAGGAGTCGTCCTCCGTCCGCCCGGCGAAGGCCCCCTGCCGTGCGAGGTCGCGAAGAAGCGACGTCACCATCTGCCGGAGCCTTTCTCGCAACTCGGCCGTGTTCGGCTCGAAAGCCAGGTCGGCGCACTGCCGCTGCAGCGTCAGACGCAGCATCGTCATCAGGCGCCGCACCGACAACTGCCGGTAGTCGGGATCCGTCGAGAGGGTCCGCGCAGCCGAGAGCCGGAATCCGTCGCGTTCGGCACGATAGACGTTGATCCCCAGTGCATGGAGGTTGTCATGCGCGGCATCCGTCACGACTGCCTCCGCACGCACCGCCCCTGCCGCGAGCTCGTTGGCCGGCCCCCACGACAGGCCGAGCCTCGACTCCCGTTCCGCGATGATGCCTGCCGCGTACGCGGACGGCGGCAACGGGATGGCGCGTCCGTCCACCGGATCCGCGACCGCGAGCCATGGGTGGTATGCGGCGGCATAGCTCGTGTCGAAACGCGACCGCCACTCGGCGATCTGAGCGACCGACAGCTGGTCCGGGACATCGAGCAGCGCGACGAAGCGCCCGCACGCGCGGGCGAGCTCGACAACCCGCTCCTGGCGTGCCGCGAGCTTGTCGAGGTCGTCGGCGTTTCGCGCGTCGAGCCCGCCGCCGACCGAGACCACCGTGTGGAAGTCGGTCTGAGGCTCGTCCGCCGCGCACGAGCGGCATCGGCATGGGAGCGGCTTCAGCGGATGATGCGTCGGCGGTTCAGGAACGGGTGCATAGCCGTCCCACGTGAGGTCAGGGACGCAGAGCAGTCCGATCTCGCGGACGCGCGCCATGCGATCCACGCCCACATGAGGGTCGGGATCGTCCGGTCCGGAGTCCTCGTCGATCGTGTGGAAGTCGACGAAGCCGGGGTCGAAGAACGCGCTGCCGTCGATCAGAGGCGAGCGGTCGCCACCCTTTCCGATGAGCTCGGCGTCGATCGGCGACAGCTCCGGTGGCGGTGCGAAGTCGAGGTCCGACCAGTCGTCCACGGGAGCAAGGAGATGTCGTCGTGCCGCGGCATCCCCGTCCGTCCGGGCGGGGCGGCCTTCCATCAGAACGGTGTGTATCCACCGCGGATGATCAGGGCGGAGCCCCAGTCCCCCGAGGTACTCACCGCCGAGGTCCGGCCGCGAGAGGTCATCGATCTGCAGGGCGCCCGTCACGACGTCGACTTTGGCGCGGGTGCCGGCGACGAGCGCCGCCGCCTCATCGAGACGCACCGGCTGGGGCGAGCCACGCGGGAGCCGGGCGTCCACCGATGCCACCCACCGCATCGCCGGATCGACGACGGCGTCAGGGTGCCTCAGCCGCAGCAGCGATCCCGCCGGCGCGTTCGCTCCCGGGGGCAGCACGAGGACACCGTCGTCGCGGACCTCCGCCTCCAACCGCTGGTCGACGCGGTAGTGGAGCCTCACGACGAGTCGATTCCCCCAGAGGCCCTCGTCCGCGGCGATCAACGACGCTTCCTGGCCGCTCGGCAGGGTGAGCCGGAATCGCGCGGTGGCGTCGAGCGACGTCGGGCCTTCGTCTCCGTGCGGAGCGACCCGCAGCACGTAGGCCGCCCGACCGCCCTGCCGGAAGAAGGTCGACACTGCGTAGGGCAGCATCCGGAGCGGACCTCCGGGCGTCCGTTCCAAACCGCCGAAGAGACGTTCGAACTCCGACCAGCGCTCGATGCGAACCGGCTCGTCCACGGGTCCTCGCAAGGCCACACCGACGAACCCCGCGATGTCGAGCCGCTCCGGCCGCAGGACAGTCCTCGTCCGCGGCTGAGCAAGGTACACGCCGGGGTGCCCCGGCGCCCCGGAGGCCGTCGTGACGATCACGAGTTGAAGTCGATCCGCTCGGCGACGAGGTGGATCTCCTCCATCGCCACCTCGCCACCGCCCTTTCCTGCGAGCGTGGGCCCGACCCACTTCTTCGGCTGAGCGCGGTGGAGCACCCACGAGCAGACATCGTTGCGCCCCTCGTCCATCAAGGTGATCGTCACCGTGCGCGGGTCGAGGTCGCCCTCTCGCTGCGACTTCAACCACAGGAAGAGACTGAGATCGCCGATGACGCCCCGCTTGAGGGTCACATCATCCGTGCTGTTGATGTTGGGAACCTTGCGCACATGGTTCTCGCCCTCATTGCCATTGCGGTACTCCGAGTATTTGATCTCGTTCCCGAGCCCGCTCACGTCGGAGAAGCCACCGACGATCTGATCTTCACCGCCCTGATCGCCCAGCTTCACGAGGAAGTTGAAGGCGCCGTACGGATTGTCCCGAGTTGCCATGAGTCACCTGCCTTTCACTTCGGTGCACGTCAGCTCTGCTGCGAGTCCGCAGTCCATTGCCCGATGCGGAAGATCACGAACTCCGCCGGATATGTGGGGGCGACGCCGATGAGGCAGATCATGCGTCCGTTGTCGAGATCGTTCTGGGTCATCGTCGTGCGGTCGCACCGCACGAAGAACGCTTCCTCGGGCTTCGTGCCCATGAGGGCGCCCGTTCGCCAGACCGTGACCAGGAAGTCTTCGACCGACTGGCGGATCGACGCCCAGAGGCGGTGGTTGTTGGGTTCGAAGACCGCCCATTGAGTAGAACGTTCTATCGAATGCTCGAGGAACAGGAACAGCCGGCGCACATTGACGTACTTCCACTCCGGATCCGAGCTCATCGTCCGGGCGCCCCACACGCGATTCGCTCGGCCCTCGAAGAAGCGCAGGGCGTTGATGCCTTCCGGATTGAGCACGGATTGCCGGTCGAACGTGACATTCTGCTTGAACCCCACGATGCCCCGCACGACTTCGTTGGCCGGCGCTTTGTGCACGCCGCGCTCGATGTCGCTGCGTGCGTAGATGCCTGCCGTGAAGCCGCTCGGCGGAAGTTGGATCAGCGGCGGGGGGGCTCCGGGATCGGGCCGCGCGGTGGGATCGACGATGTCCATCCATGGGTAGTAGAGCGCCGCGTACGAGGTGTCGAACTGCGCTCTGAACTCCCTGACCTTCGAGATCGAGCTGTCCTTGGGCGGGTCCACGATGCCGATCCGGTAAGCCCCTGGCGCGCAGTGCTCGATGAGGTCGTTCGTCGCCGTCACCTGCTCCGCCTTCGCTAGCCGGACGGCGTCGGGCGACGCGACGATCGCGATGTCCTCGACCTCCGCGAGGGCGCCGAGACCCACCGCGGCTCGCGACGGATCGTCAGGATCCGATTCGCGACCCTTGATGACGGATGCCGTGAGCCCGGTGCCCTCGCCGCCGAGCGTCAGGTAGCCGCCGATGCCCGAGCTGAGGGTCAGAAGGCCCGCAAGCACATCCGCGGGCGACGCCGGGGCGGCCCCAGGGTCGAACCACACGACCGCCATCTCATCCGCCGGTTCACCGGAGCGGAGCACATTGACGATCGAACGGGGGTTCGTGCCCGACGGATCCACCTCGAGCCCCGGGTAGGAGTCGAAGCGCCCGCCCCACCGCACGTCGACGGTCACGGTGAGGCGGAACGCCGACTGCGTTCCTGGAGGCACGGCCTCCACAGTGCCGTCTGCCTTCCGCAGGCCGACTGTCGTGGCGTTGAGCGCGTCCACGATGCGAAGCGCGGCCGTGTTCGGCGGATCGTCGTCCTTCGGGACGGTGTTGTCGGAGAACAACTCGATCAACGCGCCGGGTCGGACTCCCTTGAGCGTTCCGCTGAACACGTTCTTGCTTCGCTTCAGCCGTACCGACACCGACATCCCTTGGGCGGCGACACCGGGCCAGCGCGCGCGGAAGGTCCCGACGACGGGGGTTCCCACCGCCAACTGTGCGAGGTTCTCGGTGAGCCCGATCGCAGTCGCGTCGTTCGGATCAGGTGTGAAGGGGAACACGCGGGCGACGTAGAGTCGACGCCCGCCGTTCGCGAAGAACGCGCGCGCGGCAAACGCGAGATAGTTCGTCGTGTCCGTGAGCGTTCCGACAGGATCGAGCCCTCCGAACGCCCGCTCGAACTCGGCGAAACTCGTCACGAGGGTCGCGCTCGGTGTCATCGTCAGAACGCGGTTCCCGGGAAGCGTCGCAATGTACGGCACAGGGCCGTACCGGGTCAGCCCCGCCATTCCGAACGTGGACGTGGCGACGCCCTCGATCGAGCGCGAGCGGAAGCTCGTCTCCTCGACGTAGACGCCTGGGGTCAGGTACTCGGGCATGCGGATCTCCTCACGGAAGGAACGGGATGTCGGAGGTGGGCACGTGCACTCCGCCGACGGGGACGATGAACTGCGGTGGTGGGGGGATGCTGAGCACATGCCCCGCGGGCGGTGCGACTCCTCGGAGCACGGCATTGTCGAGGTCGCCCGGGGCCGGTGGATTCGCGGGCCGCGTGACCACTTCGATCGGTGGCAGTTCCGGGGTGCTGGTCGGCCCGCGCACGATGACACGCACGGGCACACTGCTCTGGACCGGGTTCTGCGAGGTGTCGCTCAGTCGAATGATGAACTCGCCGCGATCGTCCCCGTGCCCTCGCCCGATCGCTGTGCCGGTCGGTCCGATCCCGCTCACGCGTGTCCACGGGACGGCGCGGCCATTGCGAACGACTCTTCCGCGAATGGCTGTGGTGCCAGGTGGGAGCGGGTGCGCGGCACCTGGCCATAGCCAGACCTGCAAGGTGCGCGACCGGACGGCGATGTGATTCGCGGGGAGCGGGTCGGTCAACTCGTCGTGCGACCAGAGTTGAACAGAAAGTCGGCGCGACACGTATCGCCGACTCGGGTCGTTCACTCGGACGGTGAGCAGGGCGGGCCGGCGGGGCGTATCCCGCAATCGGTATCGGCCCCCGCCGACCGTCTCGAAGTCGACGCACGGCCAGTCGTCAGTCGCGTCGCGAGGAAGGAGGTGGCCCGAGGCCTCCCATCCCACCCGCAAGGAGCTGGTGACTGCGGCATCGGTCACGGCATCCCGCACCACGATGCCGAGGGCGAGGCGGTGGAGCACCGGAGCACGTCCGATGCTCGTCTCGATCGTGTCTGTGCTCACACCGGCACCTCAGTCAGTCGATCCACTCGTGCAGCGACCGTTGCAATCCGCTCCGCAATGTCCTGCTGCGCACCGTCGATGCAGATGACCCGGGCGAGGTACGGCAACTGGAGTCGATAGTCGGTGTTGAGCGACTGGAACGCCTCGCTCATCGAGTCGAGGGCGAGATCGTCGGTCACGACCTGGATGACGTCGCCCGGGCGCCAGGGATTCACCGTGCCGCCCGTCGGGAGCGTGACGGGGAGCAAGAGCGGTCCGGTGAGCACACCTTCTCCCTCCAGGATCTGAGCCGTCAGCCCGAGCCACAGCAGCTCCTCCTCGACCGTCGCGGCGAAGGCGCCGATGAGGAAATGGAGCCGAAGGGGGATACGCGGAATGCCGTCGCCGTTTGCGACCGCAGACCAGCCGGGCCGCGTCTCATGATCGACGCTGACCCGGTAGCAGAAGACCGAGATCGAGGGCTGCTGGATGAGCTGGCCGCTGTTGAGCGCCATCGTCTTCAGCTCGCGGGTGTTCGCGAGCATGGCGGCGACGCCGGCCCCTCCATCGCGCTCGGCGAAGCGCCGATTGAGCAGGGCGACGATGCTCACCCCTGCAGCCTCGAGCGCCTGGAATCCCGCCATTCCGTCATCCTCGGCGTGCGCGCGTCACCGCTGCGTCGCGGCGCCGGTCTCGCGCAACGGCTCGGTGACAGGAACCTGCCGAGACTCGGGGTGCTGTCAGCCGAAGGGAGCACCCATGAACATGGAAGATCCGGCCCAGACCGATCCGGGTAGGAAGCGCTGTCGTCCGTCGACGACTGAGGGCGGGTGCGACCCGTCGTCGGGTATCGATGGGCGCAAGTGTCGCGACAAGGGCCTCACCGCGCAACTCGAGTACTCGAAGGAACACGAGCAGGCCCTCGAAGAGGCGAAGAAGACCTACGCCGAGGCGCGGATCAGCTACCGGGAGAAGCGGCACGAGGCGGCTCTCAAAGTGCAGGACATGAAGCATCAGGTCAAGCACCTCATCGAGCGGATCAAGTGCCTCATTGAGCAGGACCGGGTCGTCCGCTGCCTCGATGATGCGTACGAGGAAGTCTGCGAGCAGCTCAACTGCTGCGAGGGTACGGGCGGATGCTGCGCGGTCGAGTTCGCGTTCGATCCCGATCCGCCGGCGGACAGCGAGAAGGGCGATCGCAAACTGGCTCACCGTATCGAGCGCTACAAGGCCGAGATTGCGAAGGCCAAGGACTGCTTCACGAGTCTTACGGGGGAACCGGCTGCACTTGCGGCGCGTGTGGAGGATGTCAAGAAGGATCTCGACGCGATTCTCGCCGCCCTCGCCGACGACGCGGCCAAGGTCGACCTGAAGAAGCAGTACGCGAGCGCGCTTGTCGCCAAGCGCAAGCTGGCGCGCATCTGGAACGGCTTCGGCGACACAACGGCGTACATCGACTGCCTGTGCACATCGCTGACGACATGGTCCAACGGGGTGTACACGGTCTCACTTCTCGTCGGCGAGCAGGCAGTCCGCACGTGCGCCCAGGAGTCGGAGGAGACTTGGTGCAAGACCTTGCTCGGAGGGCCAGTGGCCGAGATCCTCGCGGTGTACGATCGGCTCTGCGGCTCTGATAAGCCGTGCGGCACCGACAAGCCTGAGGAGCCGGAGGACGATCACTCAGACGACTGCGGCTGCGGCAAGCACAAGCACCACGATGACGATGGGGAGCCGTCGGTCGAACAGGTCCAGAGCGCATGAGGGTTCGACTGAATAAGAAGCCGCAGCTGTGACGCTTCGGTGACGCCGCCCCCCTACCGTCCCTAGCGTTGGCGTCTCACACATCGGTCGAGCAGGGGGTCTGGCCATGACCGTCGCGTACATGGAACCTCGTCAGGCGGCGTCCGATGTGGTCTACCTCCTCGGGAATCCTACGGTCCTGCAAGACGGTCAGCTGTACCTGGTGCCCGAGGGTTGCAAACGCGTCCTCGCGTTCGTCGCGTTGCAGCGCGGCCGAGTCGATCGACGGCAGGCGGCCGGGTCGTTGTGGCCCGACGGTTCGGACGACAGGGCGTCGGGAAACCTCCGCTCAGCGTTGTGGCGTCTGCGCGGCGCGGGAATCACCGTGCTCGAATCCGACAAGGCGAGCGTGTTCCTGCGAGAGCACACGACGACCGACCTTGACGCCCTGTGCGAGTGGGCGGATCGCCTGATCAGCGGAACCGCCGGGGAGGAGGATCTCCACGTCCCCAATTGGACGACGACAGTCGCGGAACTTCTTCCCGGTTGGTACGACGAATGGGTCATCTTCGAGCGAGAAAGGATTCGGCAGCGGATGCTTCATTCACTCGAGGTGCTGAGTTGCACGCTGCGCCGCGCCGGCCGATATGGCGAGGCGATCGACGCGGCGGTGGACGCAGTCGCTGTCGAACCCCTCCGGGAGAGTGCGCATCGAGTCCTGGCGGAGGCCCACGCGGCGGAGGGGAACTTCGTTGAAGCCAGACGTACGTACGTGAGGTACCGCGACATCGCGCGACGCGAGTTGGGCGTGGAACCAAGCGCCGTCTTTCGCGCGTGGATCCAGATGTGCGGGTCGACTCCGGCATCGCGGAACCTGGCCTAAATGAACGAGTCCAAGTGCCCTAGCCTGCCCGCTCGATGACCCCGAGCGTCCTCTGAACGAAGCCGGTCCACTTCGAGTGTTTGCCTGTGAACACAGCCGCGACCTTCGTCACCCCGGAGAAGTCAGGGATTGAGATGAGTGAGTCCAAGGACAGTGCCGCCGACGAGGGGTGGAACGACGATCAGAAACCCCAAGAATGGTTGCATTGGATGGAGGACGACGTTCAGTCGCAGGTGGCCTTCGGTGACACGAAGGCGGGTCTGCTGCTGACGGCGGACTCGATTCTCATCGCCGCAATGGGCGCGACGGTCACGGGCGAGTCACCGCTTGTCGGGCACCTTGCACCTGTGTCACGCTGGGGCCTCGGGGTGGCATTCATATCCCTTTTCATCGCATTGTTGGTGGGCCTTTACACGATCCTGCCGAACAGGAAGAACCTGTGGCCGCAGGGCCACGACCACGCTCGGAACGGTAGAACGTCGTTTGGCTGGATAGCGAGCCACGAAGACAATGCGGAATATGTCGAGTACTGCCGAAACGTGGCGACGCTCTCCTTGAATGAGGAGTTGGCTCGCACGGTGCACGGACGCGCCAGCTGGGCGTACAAGAAGTTCCGCAGGCTCTATTTCGCGATTTCCGCGACCATTGCAGGTGTGGTGTTCGCATCGGCCGTGGCGATTTTCGAGGCCGTCCGAACCCTGTTCCCGTAGCAGCCCTACTCTCGCTCGCCCACTTGAGCTCACGACCTCCCGCGCACAGACATCCGCACTGAATACAGGCTCGTCGTCGCCGTGACGTGAAGGACGTTGCGCTGGCGGCCCCCGAACTCGAGGTTCGACGCGGGCTCTGGCAGCGACATCCGCAGCAGCTCGCTTCCTTCGCCGTCGAAACAGCTGACCCCGTCCCGCGTGGCCGCCCAGATCCGACCCGCGGCATCCACACGGATGCCGTCGAAGCCGAGCCCGTCTGCAACCACCGTGCGCCGCGCGTGGACACCCCCTCCGGTGTCGAGAGTCAGGGCCGAGATCGTGTCGCGCTCGCTGTCCACGACGAAGAGCCTGCTTTCATCGTCGGCGAACGCCAGCCCGTTCGGCTGAATGAACTCGCTCGACACCAGCACAGGCTCCGCTGAGCCCTCGGTCCACCGATAAAGCCCGCGCACATCCTGATCGGGCACTGACTCGTGACCCTCGTAGTCGCTGAGGATGCCATAGGTGGGGTCTGTGAACCAGATGTCACCGCGAGAGCTGACGACGACGTCATTGGGGCTGTTCAGCCGGCGACCGCCGTATGTCGCCGCGATGGTCACCTCCCGGCCGTCGTGCTCGCGCCGCACGACACTGCGGTCGCCGTGCAGGCACGTGACCAGCCGTCCGGTGCGATCGTGCGTCCGGCCGTTTGCGAAACGAGACGGTTCATCGAACACGGTGACAGCACCGCTCATCTCATCGAGTCGCAGAGTGCGATCGTTCGGGATGTCGCTGAAGAGCAGGTACCGTCCCTGTGCCGAGTAGGACGGACCCTCGAGCCACTTTCCGTTCGTGTAGCAGACGGTGTAATGCGCATCCGCTCGCACATGCTGCATCCGATCGTCGATGATCGTCAGCTGGGTCGGAATCTGCACACGTCGCCTTTCTCGTTCCGAGGGGCCCTGACTTGATCCTCGTACGTACGTCAGCGTCCCATCGAACGCCCGAATCCGTCCAGCGTCGAACGTCAAACGCCGCGTCAAACGCACGTGCGATGTGCTGTCAGCAACAGATCCGGCGAACCGCGTCGGTCACGACAGAAATGAGCACCTCATGACGCTCTTCATGGACGTCCACACCATCGAGGGAGGCGTTGCGGAAGCCGACGTCGCCGGCGCGCATCAGGCTGACCTGGCCACCCAGAGCGCGCACGGCGTGAACTACATCCGCTATTGGGTCGACGAGCAGGCGGGCAAGATCTTCTGCCTCGTCGAGGCGCCCGATGCGGATGCAGCCAACACGGTGCACCGCGAAGCCCACGGGCTGGTCGCCGACGAGATCTACCCGGTCCACGAGCACTCCTGACCACTCGTCGAGGGAAATGCGAGAGCATGAGGGCGTGGCGGCGATCATCGATCGTCCGAGCCTGACTGTGCAGCTCCTCGGACACCCCCTGATTGATCGTTCCGCGGGCGAGCAGTACGAGTTTCGCAGCCGCAAGAGCTGGGCTCTCCTCGCGTACCTGCTCCTGAGCGAACGTCGCCCGAGCCGGGCCCAGCTTGCCGAAATGCTGTTCGGCGAAGCGGATGACCCGGCTCGGGCGCTCCGCTGGTGCCTCGCCGAGATCCGTCGTGGACTCGGCGAGGGCGCCTCGATAGACGGCGATCCGGTCGCACTCACTCTGCCCTCCGATGCGGTGGTGGACGTTCGGGTGCTCGTGCGCGGCACCTGGTCTGAGGCAGTCGACCTTCCGGGATTGGGCATGGGACTGCTCGACGGAACGGCGGTTCGATATGCCGGCGCGTACGAGACCTGGCTGATCTCGCAGCAGCGACACCTGGCGGCGGTCTCCGAGGCAGTCCTGCACGAGGCTGCGCTCGGATCGATGTCGACAGGTGATCTGGATACGGCCCTCGGCTACGCCCTGCGCGCCTGCACCATGAGTCCCCTGGACGAGAATCACCAGGCTCTCCTGATCCGGCTTTATCGGCTGGCCGGGGACGATCAGGCAGCGGACCGGCAATACAACGCGTGCCGGGAGCTGTTCCACCAGGAACTGGGCGTGCCTCCCGGGCCTACGATCGACGCGGCATATCGCGAACGCATCCGCGTCCGGCCGGATGCGGTGGACGCAGCCGCGATCGACGCGCTCACCGAGGCGGGTTCGGCCGCTGTGTCTGCGGGGTCGATCACGGCAGGCATCGAGGCGCTCAGTGCGGCAGCCGAGCTGGCCGACCGAGCCGGCGACCCGCAACGACGGGTCACCGCGCGGATCGCACTGGCCGAGGCTCTGATCCACGGGCTCCGTGGGTCGGACGAGCAGGGCCTGGCGCGGCTGTACGAGGCTGACGAGATCGCAAGAACGCACCGGCTATGGGCGGCCGTGGCCGAGGTCCGAGCCGAGCTGGGATACGTCGACTTCCTCCGTGCGCGTTACGACCGGGCCGAGCGCTGGCTCAATGACGCACTGAGGTACGGCGACGGCTGGCCGGCGGTGGAGGCGAAGGCCAC
Organism: Microbacterium pumilum; assembly: GCF_039530225.1. Taxonomy (NCBI): domain Bacteria; kingdom Bacillati; phylum Actinomycetota; class Actinomycetes; order Micrococcales; family Microbacteriaceae; genus Microbacterium; species Microbacterium pumilum. Next base: position 4,005,192 of record NZ_BAAAOH010000001.1, on the reverse strand, counting down.
CACCTACCTTGGAGCGATCGCGAGCGACCGCGGCGACTTCAACCGCGCGGGTGAACTGCTCGCGGCGGGGATCGCCCAGTCGGCAGCGGCGGGCGAACCACGTCGGCAGGCGTACGGTCTCGCGATGCTCGGACGGGCCGCCTTGCTCTCGGGGAGGCCCGCGGAGGCAGAATCCTGGCTGGCTGAATCGATCGTCGTGGCACAGCGTGACCATTGGCTGGCGTTCCTCCCTTGGCCCCAGGCCATCCTCGGTGAGGCGAAACTCGTCCAGGGCGACCTGGCGGGCGCGACAACGGTATTGGAGCAGGCGTTCGCCCGAGCGTGCCAGCTCGGCGATCCCTGCTGGGAGGGGATGTCGGCGCGCGCGCTCGCCCTCGTCGCCGAGGCCCGGGGTGACACCGACCGGGCGTTCGAGATCATGATGGATGCCCATGCACGATGCAATCGCCTCGCCGATCCCTACGTGTGGCTGGAGGGGTACATCCTCGATGCGCTGTGCGAACTCGGCCGAGCGCACGGGCATCCCCGGACGACGGACTGGATCGACGCGTTGGAGGTGCTCACCGATCGGACCCGGATGCGAGTCGGGCGCGCCGCTGCCGGTCGTGATCAGAGCGCGCGGATGTTGCGCGACGAGAGGGATTGACTGGTCATGATGCGGGGCCGGCTGTGCTCGTCGTGCCCTGAATCGTCCGGGCGTCAGGCCCGGCAGCGGAGACTGAGCGGCCGGAGGCGGCACACGGCGCCGGACCAGCGACGGCGCCCCGTGCGGTACCATAGGGGGGATAGGCGAACTCTCATTCGTCTCGCCCCGGCCGCGTGGTAACGGTCGGGGCTTCTTCATTTCCTGATGTCCCGCCGATTCAATGGGGCTGCCGTGCGTCAGAATGTCGGCATGAACAACACAGCCGTGTACCAGCCGGGCGTGTGCAACATCGGGCCGGCCGAGATCCGGCGGCGTCGGATGTCGGGGTTCGTCGGGCTCGCGATCGCCGTCGTGTTCCTGGCGGTCGCGTTCGCCCTCGGCTGGGCGGCTCCGTGGCGGCTGCTGGTGGCGCTGCCCGTGTTCCTGTCGGCGCAGGGATTCCTGCAGGCCGCCTTTCACTTCTGCGTCGGCTTCGCATCGCGAGGGCTCTACAACTTCGGAGAGCTCGGCTCGGAGGAGACCGTCCATGAGGCGGAGTTCCGCCGGAAGGACCAGCGCAAGGCGCTGCTCATCACCCTCCTGGCGTTCGCCGTCGCCGCCATCGTGGCGCTGGTGGCGTACGTCTTCCCGATCGGCTGACGCAATGGACGACCACGGCGACCGCTCGGTCGAGAACTACGTCGCTTCGCTTGACGACCAGACTGCCCGGGACAGCGAGACGTTGATCGAGATGATGCGGCGGATCAGCGGCCGTGAGCCGACGCTGTGGAATGTCGGCACCATCGGGTTCGGCACGTACCACTACAAATACGACAGCGGCCGCGAAGGCGACGGCCACACGATCGGCTTCTATCCCAGGAAAGGCAAACTGACCGTCTACCTGATGGATGGCACGGCCCGCCACTCGGATCTGCTGGCGAGATTGGGCAAGCACTCCACGACGGGATACTGCGTCTACATCACGCGGCTCAGCGACATCGACGTGGCAGTGCTGGAGCAGATCGTTCAGGCGTCGTTCGAGTTCATCGAATCGAAATCCCAAGACGGGCCGATACGCGAGATCCTGTGGAAGGCCGACGGGTAGCGACGAGACGTTCGGCCCCGCGCCGTCGGTCCGCTCCGGGATGAGGTGTTGCCCGCGTTTGCGGCTGTTCGGATGTGGGCGTAGCGTGACGTCATAGCTGCCCCGGACCCCGGTCGCCTATCTGTGTCGATCTAACGCGACAAAGGACGACAGGACCATGGATACTTCGCACGACGACAACGAGATCGCCAGCATCATCGATCGGCTCGAGAAGCAGTTCCCCGACGTGCCGCCCCCCGATGTGGAAGCCGTCGCGTTCGAGGCGCAGGAAGCCTTCGGCGGGCATCCGATCAGAAGCTATGCACCGGCGCTCGTAGAACGCCAAGCCAAGGAGCGATTGCGAGGGTGGTCGGCGGACCGCTCGGGTCACCCGGCCTGAGCTACGCGCGAAGCGCCTGGTCGACGTCCGCAAGAAGGTCGTCGATCGTCTCGATGCCCACCGAAAGTCGAACCACCTCTTCGGGGACTGCGGCCTCGGTACCGCGGACGGAGGCGTGCGTCATCGCATCCGGATAGTTGACCAGCGACTCGACCCCGCCGAGCGACTCGGCGAGCTGGAAGAGCTGCGTGGACTCGGCGAATCGCCGCGCCGCGGCAGCCGACTCCAGCTCGAGCGAGACGATCCCTCCGAACGCCGACATCTGCCGCGCGGCGAGGTCGTGGCCCGGGTGCGCCGGAAGGCCGGGGTAGAAGACCCGCGCGACGCGGTCGTGTCCGTCAAGCAGAGCGGCGACAGCGGCAGCGTTCTCGCTGTGGCGCTGCATCCGGATGTCGAGCGTCTTGATGCCCCGGGTCGTGAGCCACGCATCGAACGGCCCCGAGACGGCCCCGACGGCGAACTGCAGGAAGCCCACTTCGGATGCGAGGGAGTCATCGTTGAGCACCAGCGCTCCACCCACGACATCCGAATGGCCGCCGATGTATTTCGTCGTGGAGTGCACCACGACATCCGCTCCCAGGGCGAGGGGGCGCTGCAAGGCGGGCGAGGCGAACGTGTTGTCGACGACGACCAGCGCGCCGGCATCGTGGCCGAGTGCGGTGAGCCCCTGGATGTCGGTGATGCGCAGCAGCGGATTCGACGGTGTCTCGACCCACACGATCCGCGCCGGACGCTCTTCGAGCGCAGCCCTCACGGCGGCGAGGTCGCTCATGTCCACGACACGGAGGCCGACCCCCCATGAACCCAGGATGCGGGCGATGAGCCGATAGGTTCCGCCGTACACGTCGCTTCCGAGCAGGACGTCGTCACCCGGGCGGAGCACCGCCCGCAGCAGGGTGTCCTCTGCGGCGAGGCCCGACGAGAACGAGAACCCGTGCACGCCGCCTTCGATAGCGGCGAGCTGTCGCTGCAGAGCCGTGCGCGTGGGATTTCCGCTCCGCCCGTACTCGTATCCGTTCCGAAGGCCCCCGATCCCGTCCTGGACGAACGTCGTCGAGAAATGCACCGGCGGGATGACGGCGCCCGTGGTGGGATCGAAGTCCTGGCCTGCGTGGACCGCGAGGCTCGCGAATCCGTGCGCCGCGTTCTGAGCGGTCATGCTGTCCCTCCTGAGGGGGTCGAGGTGAACGGATGCGGAGTGGTGCCCGCGGGCGTCACCTCGAAGCCGTGGTCGAGCATCCAATCGTCGTCATAGAGCTTCGAGAGATAGCCCCGACCGTGGTCGGGCAGCAGCACGACGACGACGGCGCTGGACGGCAGACTCTTCGCCGCCCGGAGTGCGGCGACGACGGCCATTCCCGAGGAGCCGCCGACGAGCAGACCCTCCTCGCGCGCGAGGCGCCGCGTCATCGCGAACGACTCGGCGTCGGTGACGCGCTCATAGCCGTCGACGACGGACGGGTCGAATGTCGCGGGCCAGAAGTCCTCGCCGACACCTTCGACGAGGTAGCCGTGGATCGGACCGCCGCTGTAGATCGACCCCTCGGGGTCGGCGCCGATAACGGTCACAGCCCCGCTCGACGCCTCCTTCAGGTATCTTCCGGTGCCGGAGATCGTGCCGCCGGTGCCGATCCCGGCCACGAAATGAGTGATCCTGCCGTCGGTGTCGCGCCAGATCTCGGGTCCGGTCGTCTCGTAGTGCCCGCGCGGACCATTGAGATTGGCGAACTGATTGGGCTTGAAGGCGCCCGGGATCTCGCGGGCGAGCCGATCCGACACGCTGTAGTACGAACGCGGATCCTCGGGCGGCACGCTCGTCGGAGTCGTCACGACCTCCGCGCCGTAGGCCTTGAGCACGGCCACCTTCTCGCCCGCGAACTTGTCGGGCACGACGAAGATCATCCGGTACCCGCGCTGGAGGGCGACGAGTGCGAGGCCGACACCGGTGTTACCGCTGGTGGGTTCGACGATGGTTCCGCCCGGACCCAGCAGGCCGTCTCGCTCAGCTGCGTCGACGATGTTCTTGGCGATGCGATCCTTGGCCGAACTGCCGGGATTGAAGTACTCCACTTTGGCGAGCACCGTCGCGCGGACGCCGCGCGTGACGGTATTGAGCTGGACGAGCGGGGTGTTGCCGACAAGGTCGGCCACGTGTGATGCGTAACGCACGATGGGTGTCCTGATCCTGATGCCGCGCGCTCAGAGGCGCGGACGCTGTCTGTGGTCGTCGAAGAGAGCGGCTGGCGCTCAGCGACAACAACGACAGGTAGGGCTCACGCGTCCACGGTAACCGGAAGCATCGGCACCGGCAAGTCAGGTGGCCGGCACCCGCTCGGGCTCCTCCGGAAGCCCCGTGCGACTAGCCGGCGAGCGCCTTCGCCTTCAGCGAGTCGTACTCCGCCTGCGTGATGGCTCCCGAGTCGAGGAGCTTCTTGGCGGACTCGATCTCGCTGGCGGGGGACGAGGTGCCGGCGACACTGCGGATGTACCTGTTGGCTTCGCTCTGCGCCTGCCCGCGGCGCTCGAGCTCACGCTCGGTCATGCCCTTGCCCCGGGCGATGAGGTAGATCAGCGCAGCGAGGAACGGGACGACGATGAGGAAGATCACCCAGAGGGCCTTGCCCCAGCCGTTCAGCGAGTGGTCGCGGAACAGATCGAAGATGATCGTGATGAAGATCCAGATGCACGCGAAAAGGATGTAGAACCAGAAGATCCAGAGGAGGAAGTCCCAGAAGGAGCCGGTCAGCATGATGACGCCTTTCATTCCGTCGGCGTGAGGGTCACGCGCGACTGTTCACGGTGAGGTCGAGCAATCGGTCTCAGCTCAAGGTATGGCCGGCGCCGTCATCCGGCCTCATACAGTGAGGGTGATATTGCTCCAACGGCACTGACCCGCATCCGCGTCTCGACGAGGAGACTTCACTTGTGAACATGATCACGCTGAACAACGAAGCGCAGATTCCGCAACTCGGAATCGGTGTCTACCAGGTGCGATCGGCGGACTGCGGACCCGCACTCGCCTGCGCCTTCGACGTGGGCTACCGATCGGTGGACACGGCGAACGCCTACCTGAACGAGCGCGCGGTAGGAGCGGCGATCCGTGACAGCGGCCTTTCGCGCGAGGACATCTTCGTCACCTCGAAGCTCTGGCCACCGGACTTCCGCTACGACAAAGCGGTCGTCGCGATCGACCGGACCCTGGCGCGACTCGGAACCGGCTACGTGGACCTGCTCCTCCTGCATCAGCAGTACGGGGACTACAGGGGCGCATGGAAGGCGATGGAGGAGGCGGTTGCGGACGGAAAAGTCCGGACGCTCGGTGTGAGCAACTTCAATCAGCGGCGATTCACCGATCTCGTCAGCGGTGCGAAGATCCTGCCGGCGGTCGCGCAGGTGGAGTGTCATCCGTATTTCCAGCAACGCGAATTGAAGGAGTTCCTCGCCCCGTTCGCCACGGTACTCGAGGCGTGGTACCCGCTCGGGCACGCAGACCGGGGGCTTCTCGCCGAACCCCTGTTCGCGCGGCTGGGCGAGAAGCACGGCAAGTCGCCCGTCCAGGTCATCCTCCGGTGGCACCTGCAGAGCGGCAACATCGCGATCCCGCGATCGACGAACCCTGAGCACATCAGGTCGAACTTCGACATCTTCGACTTCGCGCTCACCTCCGAGGAGATGGCGTCCATCGCGGAACTGGACCGGAACAGGCCGTTCTTCCGCATGCCCGACTGGGTCGGACGCATCATCTTCCCCGCTGCACGGATCAACTTCGACAAGCGGCAGAGATGACCACGTGACTGGTTGATCCCGGATGCTGGACAGCGACGGCGGCGAGGCGAATACTTCAGCGCATGGGCCGGACGGCTGCCGTCATCGGATCGCTGGTCTTCTTCATCGTCGCGCCAGGAGTCGTGGCGTTCCTCATCCCGTTCCTGTTGGCTCAGGGGCAGGATGAGGCGTGGCACCTCGACCCGCCGGTGGTGAAATGGGCCGGGCTGGCGCTCGGAGTCGCCGGAACGATCGCGCTGGTCGAATGCTTCGCTCGCTTCGCGCTGAAGGGCATCGGCACCCCCGCACCGATCGCACCGACCGAGCACCTCGTCGTCACCGGGCTGTACAGGCATGTGCGCAACCCGATGTACGTCGCTGTGCTGGCGATCATCCTCGCGCAGGCGATGTGGTTCGCGAGCGTCGCCGTGCTCATCTACGCGGCGATCATCTGGGCCGCGTTCACCGCCTTCGTCATGGTCTATGAGGAGCCCACGCTCGCCCGCACCTTCGGCGATGAATACGCCGCGTACCGCTCCCACGTGCGCCGCTGGATTCCTCGCCTCATCCCGTGGCACGCCCCGCAGACGGGATCATCGACGTCACCGGATCAATGCAGGCAATAGTGTGACGGGGAACAGGTTCCGCGTGGGGAAGGGTTTCGGGGCATGGACGAAGCGGCACCGGCGCCACGCCCGCATCCGAGCGAGCTCCACGAGCTCATCGCCGTCCTCCTGCTCTCGCTCGTGGCGGTTCTGACGGCGTGGTGCGGGTTCCAGGCCTCGCAGTGGGGCGGCAACTCGTCCGTCGCCTTCAACGAGGCGTCCGATGCGCGGATCGACGCGGCGAGCTTCGAGAGCGAAGCGCGCGATGCGCGCGCGCTCGACCTCGCGGTGTACGCCCAGTGGGTGATCGCCGAGGCTCAGGGCGACGAAGACCTCGCGGATTACATCGAGGACCGCTTCTCACCCGAGTTCGCGAAGGCCTTCACCGCATGGGAGGCGGACGGGCGGGTCGAGAAGGGACCATTCGCCCTCAAGGTCTATGTGCCTCCCGGAACCGAGAAATCCGTCGCCGCACTGGCCGATGCCGACGCGAAGTTCCAGCAGGGCATCGATTTCAACGACAAGAGCGACAGGTATTCCCTCATGACGGTGCTCTTCGCCTTGGTCCTGTTCCTCTCGGCGATCGCTCAGCGCGGCATCTCACTGCTGGCATCGCGGATCGTCCTGGGGCTCGCCGGAGCACTCTCGCTCATCGGGGTGATCGCTCTGCTGACTTTCCCGGTCACCTTCTGAGGTGCTCGAGGTGCTGGTCCGAGGGATGCCGTGTGCCCCTGTCACGGGGCGGACACGTGGAATAGCCTCGGTGATGCATCACACCACGGACGGAGCCGCCCATGACCGAACCGTCCCGCCCGGAGCCGGCCAGAAAGCCCGAAATCGGGAGGCGGCTGAACACGCCGCGAGCGGCAGCGCTCGCCGGAGTGCTGTTCGCCATCCTCTTCACGGTCGCACTGGTCCTGATGCGCCTTTCGCTGCCTGATCATCTCTCGCCCACCGCCGACTGGCTCGACGACGCTGCAGTGACTCGCCTCACCATCGGACTGTCGCTGGTTCCCTTCGCAGGCATTGCGTTTCTGTGGTTCATGGGAGTCGTGAGGGATCGCTTCAAGGAGTCGGAAGACCAGCTGTTCTCCTCGGTGTTCATCGGCAGCGGCTTGCTGTTTCTGGCCATGGTCTTCGTGTCTGCCGCGATCGCGGGCGGCATCGTCGCCACTGTGCCCTTCGTGGCCGACGCGGCCAGTCGCGTCGAAGTGGGGAACTTCGGGCGGGCGGTCATGCTGCAGGTCAGCAACGTCTACGCGCTCCGGATGGCCGGAGTGCTGCTGATCTCACTGGCGACGATGTGGCTGCGCACCGGAGTCATGCCCAGATGGCTGTCGTTCGTGACCTATGCCGTCGCGATCGTCCTGCTCTTCGTCACGACGCTCAGCCTGTGGGCGACACTGATCTTCCCCGCGTGGGTCTTCGCGGTCAGCATCCTGATCCTCATCCAGAACTACCGACGACGGGCGGATGTCGCCCCGCAGTGACCGGCGCCGGCACTCTGAAGTCCACTGACCGATAGCACGCGAAGTCCGCGGCCACCAGCCCCCGGGGAGTCGGCGAGGCACTACCTACGCTGACCGCATGGCACGCGATCAGTACACGTTCATCGACCCGACCCAGCTCTACGCGGATTTCGAGCCGAAGAAGCAGCACCAGCCTGAACCGGGTCTGGATGCCGAGCTCACGCCGAAGGCGGATCTCGGCGAGGAGAGCTACCGGGGCAGCGGCCGCCTCACCGGGCGTAAGGCGCTCATCACGGGCGCGGACTCCGGGATCGGCGCGGCGACCGCGATCGCGTTCGCGCGCGAGGGCGCAGACGTCGCGATGTCGTACCTGCCCGACGAGGAGGTCGACGCGAAGCGTATCGCCGGCATCGTCCAAGACGCGGGCGTGACGGTGATCACCCTGCCGGGCGACCTCCGCGATCCCGAATACTGCCGCGACCTCGTCGCGGGAACGGTCGAAGGACTCGGCGGCATCGACATCCTCGTGAACAATGCCGGCAAGCAGGTCTACAACGAGGATCTCACCACCCTTGACGACGAGCAGTTCGACGACACGTTCAAGACGAATGTGTACGCGATGTTCTGGATCACCAAGGCTGCGCTGCCCCATATGAAGGCGGGCTCGGCGATCATCAACACGACTTCGGTGCAGGCGTACAAGCCGTCCGAGATCCTGGTCGACTATGCCTCCACGAAAGCCACCATCAACGCTTTCACGAAGGCCCTCGCGCAGCAGCTCGCTCCGAAGGGCATCCGCGTGAACGCGGTCGCCCCTGGTCCCATCTGGACGCCCTTGCAGGTCACGGACGGACAGCCGCCGGAGAAGATCGCCGAGTTCGGCGAGCAGACTCCGCTCGGCCGCGCCGGCCAGCCGGCGGAGCTCGCGCCCGCGTACGTGTTCCTCGCCTCGGCGGAATCGAGCTATGTGCTGGGGGAGACCCTCAACGTGAACGGCGGCACCCCGACGCCCTGAGGGCCGCCCCGGTGCCGCTCGCTCGCGTCGGAGGCGCTACGCGGCTGAGGGCTTGCCGCGCAGCTCGGCGAGCTCGCGGCCGGACTGACGGGCGCCGGACTCGGCCTCGGTCTTGAGCGTGGCCGCCAGGTCGGTGAACTGGTCGAGAGCAGGGTTGACGCCGACGAGGGTGAAGGGCCGCTGCACGACGCGCAGATCGAGGCCCCAGACATCCTGCAGGACGCGGCGAAGCCACGGAGTCGAGTGATCCCAGCCCTCCTTCGGGCTGCCCGGGCTGTAATTGCCGCCGAGGACCGTCACCAGCGTCGCGGGCTTTCCCTGCAGGGCGGTGCCGGTCGGATCGATGCGCGGATCGGTGTACGCGAGGTCGAACCAGGTCTTGAAGTGCTGAGAGACGCCGAAGTTGTACAGCGGCACCGCGAACAGAAGGGCGTCCGCATCCACGAGCTGGTCGGCGAATGCCGTCGCGAGCGCGATCGCATCGCGCTGCGCATCCGTCCGGTCCGGCTCAGGCGCGAAACGGCCCAGCACGGAATCCTGCCACGCGGTCGCCGGAACCGGATCTGCGGCGAGGTCGCGGCGGGTGATCGCCGAGTCGGGATGCGCGGCGGACCACTCCTCTTCGACCAGGTCGGCGAGCGAACGGCTGGCGGATGTGGCGGGCAGGATGCTGGCATCCAGACGGAAAAGGGTCACGAGAACTCCGATCAGATTCGACTAGTCACTAAGAAATACAGAGTGCCTAAGACGAGCGTAGCACCAATAGAATGGGCGGATGGATGCAGAGCAGCAGGGAGGGCATGCGTGTGACGCCGCCGTCACCCTCGCGTTCTCAATCCTGGGCAAGCGCTGGAACGGGATGATCATCGACGCACTCGGCGCCGGTCCGCTCTCGTTCGTCGTGCTGCGCCGCGCGGTCGCCGGCATCAGCGACGCCGTCCTGTCGGACAGGCTGTCAGAGCTTGCGGAGTCGCATCTGCTGGTGCGGACCGTCGACCCCGGTCCGCCCGTTGCGGTGACATACCAGCTGACTCCCAGCGGTGAACGCCTCGTGCCGCTGCTCGACCAGCTCGGCCTCTGGGCACGCGAGAACCTGAGTCTCGCGCGCTGAGCGAACGGCTGCGCTCGACGGCGACGAACTCAGCCGAGCGCTGTCGCCACGGCATCCCACCAGCGCTGTGAATCGCCGCGATGGCGGGGGAGAAGGACAATCGCGTCGGCACCGATGCGCTCGCGCTCGTGCCACAGCCCGCGCAATCGGGGAATGCCGCTGCTGTCCGCCTCGGAGATCGGCACGGTCGCATCCTGCGCCCAGTGCGCGAGCGCCCCGCGCTGTTTGACGGCCGTGTAGTCGTCCGTGACGAGCCCGAGCACCGGGACGCCCGCGGGCGTCGCGAACACCGCGGGGTGGTACCGCCCGGTGATGAGCAGGGCGGAGGATCGTGCAAGGGATGCCGCCGCCCGCGGTGCTCCGGTGGGCACGACCGTCGAGGGCGCCCGCATGCATGCCCGCACCTCGTCGTGCAGCACCGCGTCACCCCGCGCGGCGGTGCCGGAGAGCGATCCGAAGTGGGCGTGGAAACGCACCGGACCGCCGACGACGTCGGCGGCTTCATCCAGAAGCGCGGCGATCCGAGCGACGGTGTCGGCCCGCGGCGCCCGTCCGAGGGAGAGCGAGAGGCTCACGAGCACGCCGTCGCGAGCCGGCGGGCCATCGCCTGACCGCATACCCACGAACGACGCGTCGTCGACGCCGAGGCGCGCGGTGACACCGAGGTCGGCGGCCAGCTGCAGCGAGGATGACTCGCGAACGCCGACGAGTTTCGCCGAGCGCAGCAGGTTTGCGACGAGCTCACGGTCACGGCCGTGCAGGTGTGGTCCGAGCGTCTGCCCCGTGACCACGAGCGGCCGACCCAGCCGCGCCGCGATCCCGGCGAGCGCGGCCCGCTCGTAGACATGCAGCGGCCAGGTGGAGGCGAGGTTGCCGCCACCGGCGATCAACACGCCATCGGCGTCCGCGACCGCCGCCACCACGGCATGTGCGCTGTCGTCCGGCGCGAGCGTCGTATGTCCGTCTGCCCGTGCCAGCACGGCCTCCAGTCGGGCCTCAGAGGCGGCGCGGCCCAGTCCGTCGAATCGGATGCGCGGCACGGCCCGCACTCGATAGCGCTCAGCGGTCTCGTCCGGAACCGAAGAGACGGCCACGAGCGACGCGCCACGGGAGTCGAGTTCGTCGTGGGCGGCCTGGAACATCGCCTCATCGCCGATGTGCATCATGTCGTCGATCACACCGACGTCGCCGAGTGCCACAACGTGCATGAAAGCTCCTCAGGATATTGGCGTGAACCCGTTCACGCTAGCCCACCGGGTGGATTCATCCCGCAGGACTACCATCGAACGTCCGCTCGCTCGTGGCGGCCGACGACAGGACACGATATGGGCGTTCAGACGGCTCTGGATGCAGTGCGCGACGCCCCCGGGATCGTCGAGGGAATCCGCCTCGCCGACGACCTCGCCTTCGAGGCCGGTCGCGACCCGGGGGTGCGCACGCTGCGAGTACTCGCGACCGCGTTGAACGGCGACGATCAGGTCGCCGCGATCGCCGCCGTGCACGCTCTCGCCGAGGTGTTCGACGAGCAGGCTGCGCGGATGCTGACCTCCCTCCTGTCGGACGATCGCGCGACGATCCGCGAGCATGCCGCGTGGGCGCTGGGCTCGGGCCTGCCTCGGTTCGACGCGATGGGGCGCCTGATCGGCCAGGTGTCCGCCGGCGGCTTCACGGGGATGCTCGCTCAGCGCACGCTCGAGAAATGGTCGTCCGCCGCTGCGGAAACCCTGGCAGTGAGCCTGGAGACCGCTCTGCAGGTCACCACCGAGCCCGGTGCGCGGTCACGGCTCATCGAGACGCTCGGGCTGATCCGTCCCGCGATCGCGAGCCGCCTGCTGCTCGAGATCGCCCGTGACGGCCGCGACAGTGAGGACGCGCGAGTCGCGGCGATCGCCGCCCTCGGCCAGCGTCGCGGCATCCCGAGCATCGCCGATGCACTCGAGGAGCTCGTCAGCGGCGATGGCAGGCTGGCCGAGGCCGCGCGGCTGGCCCTCATCGACCTCGACGCGGTCCCCGACGCGCGCACCGCCCGGGCGGACGGTCTGACCATCGGGCAGCTGTTCCTGCACGCCGACATCGACCCGTCACTCGCGGCCGTCGGCGCCGGTGACAACGGCGGAATCGCGACGCTGCTCGTGCGCCTCGGCGATGCCCTCGTCGCGGATCCGAGCACCGGTGTTCAGCGTGTGATCACGCTCTCGCGCGGACCGGTCGCGCAGGCCGCAGAAGACCTCCTCGAGATCGGGTCAGCGACATCCGGCCATGTCTACGGCCGCGTGCCGCTGTTGCCGCAGCCGGTGCCGTCCGCCGCAGCCTGGCCGCTGCGTGTCACGGCGCGGCGCGGCATCCGTCGCATCCTGCGCGCCGCGGGACCGGTCGACCTGCTGCATCTGCGGATGACGGATGTCGGCAGCCTTGCCGCTGCGGATGTCGCGCGCGAGCTCGGCATCCCCACCGTGTTCACAGTCGCCCCCGATCCGCACGCCGTGATCCGCTCCCTCGACCGGTCGGGCGCGCTCACGCGCGAGGATTTCGGGGCGACCGACCTGCGCGAGCACTTCTGGTTCCGCACCCACCTCGTTCAGAACCTGGCCTCGAACGCTGCGCACACTGTGCTGTTCCCGCGCCCCGAGCTGCAGCGCGACATGAGCCAGCTCGTCGGCATCGACATCACGTCGCACCCCGAGCGGCACACGATCGTGGCCGAGGGAGTCGACCTCGAAGTCGTCGACCGTGCGGTGGCCTCGGCCCGCGACAGCCGCACCGGCGCTGAGCAGCCGGAGGCGATCGCCGAGCTGGCCGCGCTGATCGAGCGCCTGCCCGACGAGCGTCGCCAGCTGCCGCTCGTTGTGAGCCTCGGCCGGCTGCACCGCGTGAAGGGCATGGCGACGCTCGTCGAAGTATGGGCGGCCGGGCCATTGCGCGAGCGGGCGAACCTGCTGATCATCGGCGGCGATCTCGAGCACCCGTCCCTCGACGAGCGCGAGCAGCTCGACCGCATCGATGCCGCGGTGCCTGCGGCCGACCGCGATCGGAGCGGCCTCATCCTCGCCGGCCATCGACCCAACGACGTGGCGGCGCTGTGGCTGGCCGCGGCACGCTTCGGCCTGCCCGGACTCACGGCGGCAGGCGGGGTGTACGTCTGCGCGAGCGTCAAGGAGGAGTTCGGCATCGCCCTGCTCGAGGCGATGGCCACCGGGCTGATGGTGGTCGCTCCCGACGGCGGCGGCCCCGCGACATATGTGCAGGACGGGACCACCGGCGTGCTGACGCAGACCTGGGACCCCGCACGGCTCGAGGCGGGTGTCGGCGCAGCGCTCGACGTCGCGGCAACCCCTGACCGAGCGAGAGCGGAATCCGCCCACGAGATGGTGCGCACGAGCTTCACCATCCAGGCGATGGCCGCAGCCCTCGGACCGGTCTACCGCGGTGTCGCCGCCGAGGAGGCAGAGCTCATCCGTGCCGCAAGCGCCGTGAACAGAGTCGCGTTGTGACGGTGCTGATCATCAGTCCCGACTACGCCTCGCACCTGCTGCCCCTCGCCACGCTGGCGACCGCCTGGCGAGATGCCGGTGACCGGGTCGTGGTCGCGACCGGCGCCGCGACCGATCCGATCGTGCGCGGGTTCGGCCTCGAGCGCTACGACCTGCCGCTCGGGCGTGGCAGCAACGCGCGAGTCATCCGCGCCGAGGAGCAGCCCGGAGATGAGTCCGATTCGCTGCGCGGATTCTTCGATGCGACCCGACGCGGAATGGTGCCGACGCTCCGCTATCAGGCGAGCGAGCGCCTCACCGACCTCATGTGGGAGCCGGTGGATGCCGGCCGACGAACCCTGGCCGCGGTCGAGGAGGTGCAGCCCGACGTGATCCTGGTCGACCACCTGGCGTTCAGCGCACGGCTCGCACTGCAGACGGCCGGCATCGCGTATGCGGACGTCGTGCTCGGTCACCCGAGCGCTCTTCCGGTGGCGGGCGAGGTCTACGGCTACCCGCCTTTCTGGCCCACGGCCTTCTCACCGGGGCCCGACGAGCTGGCCGATCTGCGCTCGCTGTGCGACGAGGTGTCGGCTCGCTTCACCGCCGAATGGAACCGCACCGCGCGCACGCTCGACCCCGCGGCGCCGCAGACCGACGACGCGTTCGCCGAGCATGGCGACGTTGTGCTCTACAACTACCCGGGCGAGTTGGCGGACGGCGATGGACGGATGCTGCCACCGCACGCGTTCCTCGGCTCCACCCGCCGCGTGGAGGACGTCGACGAACAGGTCGAGGAGTGGATGGCCGCGACCGGCGAATACGCGTACGTCAGCTTCGGCAGCTTCCTGTCGGTCCGCGGCGATGTCCTGCGTCGCGTCGCCGAAGCGCTCGCCGCGATCGGGATGCCGGCAGCCATCGCGACCGGATCCACCCCAGCCGAAGAGCTCGGGGCGCTACCTGACGGCTGGCTCGTCCGCGAGTATCTGCCGCAGGTGCGGCTGCTCGGCGCCGCGCGGCTCGCGGTCACGCACGGCGGCAACAACTCGGTGACCGAGGCGATCGGGCAAGGCGTGCCACTGCTCGTCCTTCCGTTCTCTACGGACCAGTTCGCGGGCGCCGCCGCGATAGAGCGCACCGGGCTGGGTCGGGCGCTCGACCCGAACAGCGCCGCCGTCCACGAACTCACAGAGGCGCTCGCGGCGGTCCGTGACCTCGTCGGGATGCCGCTGCTGCGGCGCATCTCAAGGGACCAGGCCGAACGACCCGGCCCTCGGATCGCCTACGAGCTGCTGACCGGCCTCGAGTCCGCGACGAGCTGAGCCATCGCCACCGGGTCGCCCTCGGCGGCGCGATACCGCTCCATGAGCACGGCGTTCGCCTCGTACCTCGCCCCAGCCCGCACCTCTGCCGCGTGGTGCAGGGCGTACACCCGGCCCTCGTGCCTCACCGGCGGGCCACCGAGGAGGGCCTCGTGAGCGAGGTACCACGCGGCATCCTCGAATCCCCACCCTCGGAATCGTTCGTCCTGCCCACCGTGACGCGCCCACGTGCGCGGGGTCGTCACATAGACGCCCGAACAGGCGCCGATCACGAGTTCGTGCTCGCACTCCTCGGCCGGCACGCCGGCGCGCAGCTGTGCGTCGCCGGTGCGGCCGAGCCACCGGTACTCGGTGTACGGCAAGTGGACGAGTCCGCTGGCGCGGGCGGCGGTGACCGCTTCTCGCAGCGGCTCGGGTTCGGGAATCGTGTCGGCGTCGCACACCACGACGACCTCATCGGGATCGACGGCGGCGATGCCCCGGTTGCGGCAGGCGGCGAGCACGAAGACGTCATCCTCGGTGTCGATCGTGCGCACCGAGAAGTCGGGGAGGTGGCGCGCATACCAGTCGCGCACGAAGTCGTACGCGGGGACGCGCGAGGGAGCCGGGCGCCAGGGGATGACGACGGTCACGGGCGGCATCCCTCCAGCGTACGTGGCCTGGGCGCCGATGGGCCGGCGCGGTCGCGCCCCCTCTTCACCCCGATTCGGCCGCGGACTAACCTGAACGCGTGTCCGCTCCCTCAACCGACGCTGTCACCCCTCACGCGGCCGGCGTGGAGCGCATTCTCGAGAGCTATCGAGCCATCCCGCCGACGGCCCCGGTCCGGCTCGCCAAGCGCACCTCGAACCTGTTCCGGTCGCGGGAGAAGGCGAGGGTCGCAGGGCTCGACACGTCCGGACTGACGGACGTGATCGCGATCGACGTCGACGAGCGAACCGCCGACGTGGCGGGAATGTGCACATACGAGGACCTGGTGGCCGCGACGCTGCCCCTGGGGTTGGCACCGCTCGTGGTGCCTCAGCTGAAAACCATCACACTCGGCGGCGCCGTGACCGGGCTCGGAATCGAGTCGACGTCATTCCGCAGCGGGCTGCCCCACGAGTCGGTGCGGGAGATGGACATCCTCACCGGCGGGGGCGAGGTTGTGACTGCGTCGCCGAGCGACCACGCCGATCTGTACCGTGCCTTCCCCAACTCGTACGGGACGCTGGGCTACGCCGTGCGGCTGCGGATCGAGCTCGAAACGGTCAAGCCGTTCGTCACGCTCACCCACCTGCGGTTCCACGCGGTCGCCGAACTGGTGGAGGCCATGGATCGCATCGTCGCCACGGGTCGCCTCGATGGAGTCGCGGTCGACTACCTCGACGGTGTGGTGTTCAGCGCCGATGAGAGCTACCTGTGCGTCGGTGTGCAGACCGACGCGCCCGGCCCGGTCAGCGACTACACCGGCCGACAGATCTTCTACCGCTCCATCCAGCACGACGACGGGGTCACGGCCGACCGGCTCACGATTCACGACTACCTGTGGCGATGGGACACCGACTGGTTCTGGTGCTCCGAGGCGTTCGGGGCGCAGCATCCGCTCGTTCGCCGCTTCTGGCCACGCCGGTACCGGCGGAGCAGTTCGTATTGGCAGCTCATGCGGCTGGAACGGCGGTTCGACATCGGCGATCGCCTGGAGAAGCTGCACGGGCGCCCGCCGCGCGAACGCGTGATCCAGGACGTCGAGATCCCCATCGAGCGCACGGTCGAGTTCGTGGACTGGTTCCTGGCGAATGTGCCGATCACGCCGATCTGGCTGTGCCCGCTGCGGCTGCGCGACGACGACGGCTGGCCGTTGTATCCGATCGAGCCGCGGCAGACGTACGTCAACGTCGGGTTCTGGTCGACGGTCCCCGTCGGACGGACCGAAGGCGAGACGAATCGGAGGATCGAGCGCCGCGTCAGTGAGCTCGATGGGCACAAGTCGCTGTACTCCGACGCGTACTACTCGGCGGACGAGTTCGACCGGCTGTACGGCGGCGAGACCTACCGGGAGGTCAAGGAGCGGTACGACCCCGACTCGCGACTCCTCGGCCTGTATGCGAAGGCGGTGCAACGACGATGACGACGTTCGACGAGCGAGCTGCGGATGCCGCGGACACCACCGATCCCGTCGACCCAGACCCGACGACGCCGACGCCCACGCCGCCGAAGCTCACCCTCGCCGAGGTGCTCGAGATCTTCGCCGGGGGCAGGCTCCCGCTGCGGTTCACGGCATACGACGGCAGTTCAGCGGGACCCGCCGACGCGCCGTTCGCCCTGGACCTGAAGACGCCCCGGGGCACGACGTACCTCGCCACCGGGTTCGGTGATCTCGGGCTCGCCCGCGCCTACATCGCGGGCGACCTCGACATCCGGGGCGTGCACCCCGGCGATCCCTACGAGCTGCTCAAGACGCTGGCGGAGAGCCTCGAGTTCAAGCGCCCGTCGCCCCGCGTGATGGCGCAGATCGTGCGATCGATCGGGTTCGAGCATCTGCGGCCGATCGCCCCGCCGCCCCAGGAGGTGCCACCGCGCTGGCGTCGCGTGGCGGGCGGACTCCGGCACAGCAAGAGCCGAGACGCCGAGGCGATCCATCACCACTACGACGTGTCGAACACGTTCTACGAGTGGGTGCTCGGGCCGTCGATGACCTACACGTGCGCGTGCTATCCGAGCCACGAGGCCTCGCTCGACGAGGCGCAGGAGAACAAGTACCGGCTGGTGTTCGAGAAGCTGCGGCTGAAGCCGGGCGATCGACTGCTCGACGTGGGATGCGGGTGGGGAGGCATGGTGCGCTACGCCGCGCGTCGCGGGGTGAAGGCCACCGGCGTGACGCTGTCGCGGGCGCAGACGTCCTGGGCCCAGCAGGCCATCCTCGACGAGGGCCTGACCGACCTGGCAGAGGTGCGCTACGGCGACTACCGCGATATCGCCGAGACCGGATTCGATGCGGTGTCGTCCATCGGCCTGCTCGAGCACATCGGAGTGCGCAACTACCCGTCCTACTTCCGCTTCCTGCAGTCCCGGATGCGGCCCGAAGCGCTGCTGCTCAACCACAGCATCACTCGATCCGACAACAAGACCGAGCCGTCGGCACAGGGATTCATCGACCGCTACGTATTTCCCGACGGCGAGCTCACCGGCTCGGGCCGCATCATCACCGAGGCTCAGGATGCCGGGCTCGAGGTGCTGCACGAAGAGAACCTGCGCCCGCACTACGCGATGACGCTGCGCGACTGGTGCGCCAACCTCGTCGAGCGCTGGGATGACGCGGTCGCCGAGATCGGGCTGCCCGCCGCAAAGGTGTGGGGGCTGTACATGGCGGGATCGCGGCTCGCTTTCGAGACCGGCGGGATCCAGCTGCATCAGGTGCTGGCCGTCAAGCCCGACGACCGTTCGCCCGCGGGCGGACTGCCGCTGCGGCCCTGGTGGACGCCCTAGCCTGAACGTCGAGTGAGGGATGCCCACCGGGCATCCCTCACTGACAACGGCGTCGACGCACCCATGCAGGTTATCGACGGGTGGGACTAGCTGAAGACATCCTTGACGTCTTCGCCGACCTTCTTCGCCTTCGCTTCCGCCTGGTCCACGTTGCCTTCCGCTTCGAGGCGCTCGTTGTCGGTGGCCTTGCCGACCGCTTCCTTGCCCTTGCCGGTGAGGTCCTGTGCAGCGTTCTTGATCTTGTCGTCGACACCCATGACGGTCTCCTTCGTAGTGGTCGCACCACTCGTGGTCTGTGCGACTCTCATGACAGTTCACTCCGCGCCGGCCATCCGAACCAGGGGCTTGACACATCGGACCGTCAGGGTCGATGAAGCGTCCGAGCTGTGCCTACTCGGGCGACCAGACGTCGTCAACCCGCCAAAGGGTTGGCGCCGGCGGGTTACCGTCGACCCATGGGACTGTTCAGCAATGAGCCTCGGCGGGTGCACATCGAGGGCGATCCGATCGAGATCGACACCGACAAGGCGCCATGGCGGCTGTGGGCCGACGGGTTCGGCATGGTCGCGATCCGCGGCGTGCAGATCATCGTCGTCGTCATCGTCGCGGCGGGGATCATCTGGGGCATCCAGCAGCTCACCGTCGTGACCATCCCCGTCGTGATCGCCCTCATCATGGCCGCGGCCTTCGCGCCCGTCATGCGATGGATGCGGGCAAAGGGAGTCCCGTCGCTGCTCGCAACGCTGCTCGCGCTGCTTGCCATCGTGGTGATCCTCGGGCTGATCGTCTGGCTCATCACCTGGGCGGTGCGCAACCAGTGGGATGATCTGTACTCCCAGGCGCAGGAGGGCGTGCAGCATGTGATCGCCTGGGTCAAGACCCTCCCGTTCGCGCCAGACCAGGATCAGCTCGACGAATGGTGGACGTCGATCCAGGAGTTCCTCACCAGCGCCCAGTTCGGCTCGGGTGCGCTCGCGGGCATCGGCGCGGTGGCGAACTTCGTGACCGGGCTCGTGCTACTGGTGACCGTGCTGTTCTTCTTCCTCAAGGACGGCCCGCAGCTCTGGGAGTTCCTGCTCCGCCCGTTCCGCGGCGCGCACTACGCGCGGGCGCGCCGGATCGGCGACAAGACCGTCGCCACGCTCGGCAGCTACATCCGCGGCACCGCTGCCGTCGCGTTCGTGGACGCCCTGGGCATCGGCATCGGCCTGCTCATCCTGCAGGTTCCCCTCGCACTGCCCCTCGCCGTGCTGGTGTTCCTGCTCGCCTTCATCCCCATCGTCGGCGCCACCGTCGCCGGAATCCTCGCCGCGCTCGTCGCGCTCGTCGCGAACGGATGGTTCAACGCCCTGCTGGTGGTGGGTGTGGTCGTGCTCGTGAATCAGCTCGAGGGCAACTTCTTGCAGCCGTTCCTGATGGGACGCTCGCTCAGACTGCATGCCTTCGTCATCCTGATCGCCTTGACCGTCGGCGCCGTGCTCGGGGGAGTGCTCGGCGCGGTGCTCGCCGTTCCCATCACCGCCGTCGTATGGGGTGCGATCCAGGTCTGGGATGGGCCGACGACGCCGGCACGATGGGCGCGACGAAAACCCGACGTGACAGACCGCGTGTCCAGCCTGCCGGGAGCGACCGCGCAGTAGCACGAGAGCCGACCGGGACGTCGCCCGCTCCCGTGTCTGCGCCGCGCCGTTCGGGCCTTACGCTCGACCTCGCCAGTGGCTAGGTTTCACACATGGCGAACCTCGCGCTGCTCGACGTCGTGCTGCCGTATCTGTTTCGAGGCGAGAACCTGGGGGCTCTTCATGCCGCTCTCTCCGCGCTCCGGGTGGTCACGTTCGAACAGGCGACCGACGATCTCGGTGTCACCCTGCGTGGACACTGTCAGGTCAACGGCCGGCTGCAGCTCAATCCCGCGACCGGCTCACTGACCGCCGACGTCAGCGAGGCGACGCCTGCCCACGATCCGTCGAGATCCGAGCCGATCTTCGATCTGGCCGATACCACTGTCGACTTCGAACTCTTCGTTCCCCGGGCGGGCTCGCAGATCGTGCAGGCGGCGCAGCCGAACTTCAATGCCGCCAACGCCGGAGTCGGCCAGCTGTTCACCGACTGGCGGACGGGCGCACAGGCCGACGACCCGTCGACAGGATTCACCTTCGACCTCATCTTCAACGCGCCGAAGCTGCGTCCGCCGTTCTTCCATCCCGCGAAGGTCAGCAGCATCGGCGTGCTGGAACCCGATCCCTCGCACACCGAGGTGGCCCTCACGCTGCCACGGCTGAAGTTCCGGGTGACGCACGGCAACGGCAATCCAGACACGCTCATCCTCGCGCTGGCGTCGGCGGGCGTCTCGGGTCTCGATGACCCCGGGTCGCTCGAGGTCTCGGAGTTCATCTCGATGGATCCGCCGTACGCGTACGTCGGGGGTGCCGACGACCGGGTCATCGGCTTCGGCTTCCGCAGCGCCACTCTGGACCTGGATCGCGACTACACCCCGCCCGCGCTCGCGGCCAAGACCGGCATCGGCGACGACTGGACCGGGCTGTACCTGCCGGAGGCCAGGATCTTCATCTCGCCCGACGGGCTGCGCAATCTGGCCTTCGAGTGCGGCGCGCAGGAGCTGCTGATCGGCGTCGGCAAGACGTCGGGCCTCTGGGGCGACTTCGAAGCCGCCCTCGTCCAGCAGGGCTCGGGGGAGCTGCTCCTCAATCCTCGATTCGACGGCAACGGGCGGTCGTTCCGCGTCGAGCGCGGCGCGACCACTGCCGGTGTGATCCAAGCCACGGCATGGGTGCCGGAGCACTCGACGCTGATCATCGACGTGAGCGGCGGCCGCACCCCGTATTCGCGCAAGTGCACGATCAACGGCACCGCCCAGCCGGACGACCACACGATGTACGACCTCGATCTCTCGATCGGCGACCACACCGCGATCGTCGAGGTCGAGGTGAGCTCCGGCGCGCCCGGCACCGATCCCGTCAAGATGCGGATCGCGGTGTCGCGGCTGGTCGACCAGCCGACGCTGACGGTGCCGGGTCAGCCCATCCTGACGGATTCCGCTGCACAGATCACGGCGCAGTCGGGCGACCTGACCTTCGCACTGGATCAGGGCACCGGCGACGGGGTGACCATCCGCACGGTACCGCCGGACAGCGCACGCGTCTGGACGGAAGGCGCCAGCAACCTCGGCACCACGTCTGCGCTCGTCACCACGATCGCGGCCAGCGCCACCCGGACGTTCAACGTCGATCGCCCGGGCACCACTGGTGCGACCACGCGAGAGTTCTACTTCCACTGGGACTCCCCGGGCGGCTCGGGCAACTCGAGCATGTCGACGACGCCCGCCACCGACAAGGTGAGCATGAACTGGGAACCCGGCAGTCAGAATCCGATCACTGCATACCGGGGCGACTTCGACGCGCTGCCCAACGGCGCCACGATCAAGATCCAAGGCGATGCCTCTTACGAGGGCGATCCGGCCAAGCTCGAGTACAACACCAAGCTCGCCTACCGCAGAGCGCAGGCAGCGCGCACGGCGATCGCGAGCGCCTATCCGGCGAAGAACTTCAACTTCCAGGTGCGCCCGGTGCTCGCCAACCCGCAGGCGCCGACTCCCACGGAGCAGAACACGTGGTCGGGGGATGTCGGCTGGCCGAGCCACGGGGCACCGAACGATCGCGCGCACTGGCTCGCCACAGTGGAGTACACCGCGAACACAGCGGGGCGACACGCCTCGGTCACGGTGCATCGTCCCGCGCCGGTCCCGACTCCCACCACCGTCACCGTTCCGCCCGCTGACCCCCCGGTGCCCGAGGTGTCGCCGCCGCCGGACTGGTTCCGCAGCGTCAAGGCGAAGGTCCGAGTCGTCGACAGTCGGCTGATCGCCGCGCAGCTCGACCTCGAGGTGGACTTCCAGACGTTCTCGGAGGACCGGCTGCAGGGCAACCTGGGTTCGGCCGCGGGGGCGCCGATCCCGCGCGGTCAGAGTCTCGCCGGCGGCGCACCGGTCGGTCCCGACAACCCGGCCGACGGCATCACACTGTTCCGGGCGCTCCTGCAGACCGACCCGTCCACAGGTCGGATCGACTTCCTGCTGTCGGCGGGCGCGGATCCAGCCGACAAGGACGGCCTGTTCTTCTTCGGTTGGATGCCGCAGGTCAACCCGATGCCGGCAGACAAGGATGTCTGGCTCACCGTGCTGGGGTCGTACCTCAGCTTCTGGCCGCTGCTGGCGGCCGCGCCTCCGGTGGACGCGGTCCGCGATGCCGTGGAAGGCCGGGACGGCGCCGTCGTCGAGGCGACCCTTGCCGGCGCGGCTCTGGCCGCACCGGCCATCGTCGCCGTCCTGCCCTGGTTCCGGATCGAGCGCGTCATCCTGTTCGGGGCGGAGTACTCGCAGACCACCCGCAACGGCGCGTACACCGGGAATCTCCTCGTCGACGTCGAGATGGACTGGTCGATCAACCTGCTCGACATCGTCAAGATCGAGCGCGAGAAGCCGCTGAAGGTGCGCTACAAGGCGATCGGCATCCGGCTCACGAACCGCGACATCCCGCCCGGCGCCTCCGCCGACTACATCGCGACCGAGCGCTGGGACCTTCTGCCGGTGTTCGACGCGTCGCGCGGCTACACGATCGACATCGCCGGCGGTGGTGGTGGGCTGTCGATCGCCGATCCGCTCGGCCAGATCCTGCGGATCGCTGGCGCTCGGCTCTCCAAGTCCAACCCCATGACCCTCGAAGTCGACATCGCGCTCGGCGTGGACCTCGGCGTGGTCTCGGTCGACCAGGCGAGCGTCCGCGCGTATCTCGATGAGGCCCGGGCACCGGAGCTCACGGCGCTGGCCGCATCCGTCGACATCCCGGGCGCACTCGTCGGCTCCGGCTACATGCGCATCGGCGAGTCGGCCGGCCAGAAGGTGATCGGCGGCCAGATCGACCTGACCATCCGCCCGGTCAGCGTCCGGATCGCAGCCGCGGTGGAGATCGCCAACATCGTCGACGGCGCGCGAACCGCGACAGGGGTCTACATCGGCTTGAACGTCGTGCTGCCCGCGGGCATACCGCTCGGGTCGACGGGCCTCGGCATCTTCGGCTTCCGAGGCATCTTCGGCATGCACTACCGGCGCGCCGAGCTGACGCACCCGCAGACGAATGTGCCCGCTCTGGCGTGGCTCAAGAACGCCGAAGGACAGCCCCACCTGCTGAAGGCGCCGGGGAGCGGTCCGGTGCTGTGGGAGCCCAAGATCGACAACTGGGCGTTCGGCATCGGCATCCTCATCGGCACCATCGAGGGTGGCTACATCATCAACCTCGACGGCACGTTCCTGCTCGAGCTGCCCGGCCCACGCGTCCTCATCATGCTGAACGCCCGCATCGTGTCCCCGCCTCCCAGCGTCGGAGATCTGGGGATGACGGGGGGAGTGCTGGCGGTCATCGAGATCACCCCCGACCACTTCCTGATCGGCATCCTGGTCGAATGGGAGGTCGAGGACCTCATCAAGATCGTGATCCCGATCGAGGCGATGTTCCCGTTCGGAAGCAACGCCCACGACTGGCACATCTACCTCGGAGCACGCACGGACTACGGCCCCTCGGTCGAGGTCGATGTGCTGGGCATCGTCAAGGGCACCGGGTACCTGATGTTCCGCGGCAACGCGATCGCGGAGTTCGACAACGGTCACGGCAAGCTGCCGGCCATCACCGGTTTCGGCATCGCCCTCGGGCTGGGCGCCGGCTTCGAGTGGGGCGACAAGTCGTCCGGCCTGTATCTCACGCTCGGCGGTGGGATGGATGCCGTCCTCGGCTTCACGCCCTTCACGCTCGCCGGCAACATCTGGGTCGCGGGCGAGCTGCGACTGTGGATCGTCTCGATCGGCGCGGATGCCAGCCTCACCGTCATCGTGGCGGAGCAGCCGCCGCCCTCGAAGGACCTGTCGCTCTACGTCCACGGCAAGGCCTGCGGCCACATCGACCTGTTCTTCTTCGAGCTGTCGGGCTGCGTCGAGATCACGATCTCGAGCCCCGAGCCACAGGCGCCCATCTCGCCCCTCGTCGAGAAGGTCTCGCTGCAGTCCCGGTCGCCCGCCCTGGCGCAGGGCACCGGCGTCGATCGCGGCATCGACACCTCGCTCGGCACCGCCGTGGCGTCCACCGACTTCCCGGCGGACGGGAGCACGGTGCCGGTCGTGCCGATCGATGCGATCCCGGTGATCTCGTTCCTGCTGCCCACCGGACCCGACGGATCCGTCACGATCGGGGGACTCGAGATCCCCCTCGATCCGGCGCCCGGTCTGCCCGCCGACGGGTTCGCGGAACGCTCCGCCGACCTGTACGCCTACAAGATCAGCCAGCTCTCGCTCGAGCGGGTGCGAGCCGATGGAACGGTCGAGCCCGTCACGCTGGCCGGTGGTGACGCGGCCGCCGCGTGGTGGACGATCGGCGGTGCCACCGATGCCAACCCGGCGGCCCAGCTCGCGCTGCTCACCTGGCAAGTCGATCCCGCGACGAAGGCGCTGGAGCAGACCGAGCGCCGGACCGAGATGATCACCGACCGCTGGGGGTCGGCGTGCGACCCAGCCGCGCCGCCCGCCGAGACGATGTGGACCTTCAAGCTCGAGGCGATCGGGCCGTCGGCCACCGGGTGGGATCTCGAGGGCATCGCCTGGCCCGATCCCGATGCAAGCATGCGTTCCGGTGCGCCCGACACGACCCTGCACGTCTCCGAGCCATGGCGTACGGGCGATCCGCACGTGGACATGCTGCGGGGCGTCATTCCCGCCTACGTGCTGGGTGGTGTCGTGCCCTGCGAGCGGAAGCGGATCAAGCCGGACCGGTCGGCGCTCCTCGGCGGATTGCGGTCTCGTGATCTGGCGGTCGACGGTGGGCGCCTCCTGGATCTCCGGACGCCGCGAGGCCGTCTGGGCGACGTGGCCGACGCCGAGGCCCGCGACATCCCGCACGAGACGATCTCGACTCACGGGTCCGATAAGCCGCTCGTGATCCGTGGTGGGTTCGGCGCGCTGTCGCCGGGGCGGGGCGAGCTGCTTGCGGACGACGACCCGGTGCGCGACCTCGTGACGACCGGCACCGAGTCGAGATCGGTGCGCATCAGCGAGGCGTTCCATGCCAAAGCCCTCGGCGCCCTCCCCGGGCTGCGGGATCTGACCGCGAAAGCCGGCGCCTACACGCTGGACGGACTTCAGGCCGACGTGGCGGCGGGTGTGCCACTTCTGCGCGACACGATCAGCTCGGCCGCGCTCAAGGCCCTGCGCGACGTCCAAGCCGCCGCCGGGAGTGCCGCGGCGACTCAGCCGGAGGTTCCGGGCGCGCGATGCGCGGTGAAGGTGCTCGCGTCGCCGCAGTTCGACTTCGGCAAGGCGACGAACTTCGAGGACCGGGACGCGCGCCGGCGGATGAAGGTGGCCAAGGTTCGCGATGAGGAGCGCGAGTTCGTCAACCTGATCCGCATCCACACCACGGACGGCTTCCGCGACATGAGCATCCTGCTCATCGTGCCCCGCCTGCGCCAGAAGATCTTCACGCCGGTCGTCGCCCGGGTGCTGGATGCCGGCTTCAACGAGCTCGAACGGGTCGTGCTCACCGCGGCGGACTTCCTCGATGCGGGTGCGACCCTGCCGCCGCGGTGGGCGGACCTCGCCGGCCCATGGGGCTACGACGTCGAGGACCTCGTCAATTTCGGGGCGGTCATCGGTCAGGCGCCTGCCCTGCTGCGCATCAAGGGCGATCCGGCCGCGGCTTATGTCGATCTGGGTCAGCCTTTCGATCAGCAGGCGTTCACGCCCGGCATGGCCACTCACGTCGAGCCCGCCCGCCCGACGCAGTACCTCGTTGCGGCGCTGTCCATGCTCACCGGAGCGGAGCTGGTGCGATCGGACTGGGACGAGCACCAGGTCGAGAAGGACAAGGAGCGCCTGATCAAGGCCACGAGTCCGGACGCGACCAACACCGCGCTGCTCAAGCCGGACTCGCGGTACCGGATCACGGTCGCCTGGAGCGTCAACCGCAAGCAGAAGAAGCCCGAGAAGGCCACCGGGAGCAGCAGCGGCACCCAGACCTTCTGGTTCCGCACCGACACCATCGGAGTGGATCCCCGCGACGAGACCGGTCGCGTCTTCCTGGATCGCACCGGAACGCCGGTCGCCGACGAGCCGGTCGCCGTCCGACTGGACTCCTGGCTGATGATGACGACGCCGGAGGACAACGAGCTGGACGTGCTCGGGGGCGAGCCGTTGAAGCTGGTGTTCAACACGCCAGACGTCGATCGGATCTTCGCCGAGTACGGCAAAGAGCTCCGCATCCGCCTCGAAGCGGCCAACGGCATGCACCCCGGTGACACGCCGACGATCCCGATGCCGCTGCCGATCCTGGGCGGGCCTGGAGGGTCGCTCGAGGCGGTGCCCGCGACGCTCAAGTCGCCGTGGCTGCACGGCATCGAAGAGATGAAGGAGAAGGGCCGGCCGGATGGCCGACCCGCCGCACCGTGCGTCGACGTCGACGAGTTCGCCGAGTCGCACAGCGTCGTGGACCTGCCGCTGCCGCTGCATCCCGACATGGGCTACCTGCTCGATGTCGAGATGGTGGACGTCGGTGCCGCCAAGACCGCGCGCGGACCGCGCGTGCTCCGCCGGCATTTCACCACCGGTCGCTACTCGACACGGCGGGGGCTCGCGTCATCGGTGATGGGAGTTCTGCCGACCGCGCAGTCCTGCGAGACGGGGACGTTCTCCTCGATGCTTGCGAGCCTCGGCACGCGTCCCACCGGGGCCCAGATCGACGGGCATCTTCGCGCCCACCACCTCGAACCGTGGAGCGCTCCGAGCGAGCCTCGGGTGGTCGTCTTCTGGGAGCAGGCCTCGGGCGGTACGCCGCAGCCGGTCGCCGTGCTCATCGATGCGGATGCGGCGCTGTCGCGGTTCCGCGCATACCCCGAGCTTCTGGTCGATCCGACGGGTGAGGAGACCGCGAAGCGGTGGGCGCTCACCCGGCGGGAATGGCTGACCGTACGCACCGGCGGAGACGGCGGCATCGTGGACGGCGTCATCTTCGCGCCCGGAGAGCAGCGGGTCGTCATCGTGCTGAAGTCGGGCGCTCGAGGCAAACACCTCACCGCCGCGCTTGTGGCGCTCGGAATGCCCGACCTGCCGTTCCTGAACCAGACCGAGGAGAGTACGACGATGCTCGACCTCCAGTTGACCCGCGCACCCTGGGAGGAGGAAGCATGAGCTACCTCGTAGACCCTCAGGTCTTCGCCGCAAAGGGCGGGATCATCGACTGGACGGCCGTCTCGCGGCAGCACCTCAAGGCAGATCCGGCAGCCTCCATCGCCGAGCGCCGCAAGCTGGCGGGTGCGGGGAGCATCCAGCTGCGCTGGGGGTTCGACCCGGCGCTGGGCTACCCGATCGAGCCGTTCGTCGTGTGGGCCAAGGCCCCGGGCAAGTCGGACCGGAAGGTGGGTTTCAGCCGCACTCCGTTCGGGATCGTTCTGTCCGAGCCCTGCGACGACCTGACCCTGCAGGTCACCGCCGGCGGAGCCGGCCTGGTCATCGCCTATCCGAGCATGCCGCTCGGCGGGGTCGTGGTCGCGATGCGGGCCGTGCCCGCGGGAGCCACCCAGGTGAGGATCACCGGCCCGGCGATCCGGAGTCTGCTCGTCTCGGGGGCGATCACCGTCGACGACGTCACCGCGCCGGTCGATCTGGCCGACGACCCGAACTGGCGTCAAGTGGAGATCGTCGGTCTGCCCAGCGCCGGGATCACCGCCGCGCACACCGACCTGTCGGCCCCGCAGGGACTGGTGTCGGACCCCCTGCTCGCCCCACCGGATGCCGCGCTCGACCGATTCCGCCGAGGCGCGCCCTTCTACGGGTGGCAGGACGAGATCGCCGCCGGCATCCCGATCACACCATGGGAGCTCGCCGACCCCGTCGCGATGATCAAGGTCTTCAACGACGCGATGCTGCCGGACTTCGCCGATATGGCCAGCTCGGCGTTCGGGAGCGGCCAGATGCTGCGGGAGTATCAGCGGCCGATGGTGGTGCCGACCGGCACCCAGACGGCGGATGCGAAGTTCAACCCGCTTCGCATCCTGGTCTACGGCGGCATCTCGGATCCGCTCGCAGCGCTCGTCCTCGGACTGGGAACGGCCTACCCGTGGGCCGCTCGCGACAACTTCACGCTCGCGGCCGTCTTCGTGCCCTCGACCCCGCCCGACTTCATGATCACCGGCACCTTCCTCGACGACGTGGGCAACAAGGTCGAGCGGGCCTGCTTCGTGCTGTCGCCGCAACTGCTGCTGCCGCCACCCACACCCGGCGGCCTCGCGGCCACGAGCAGCGGGGTGCAATCCCCAGCCGCGCTCGACGGACCGTATCGGCCCGTGGTCACGATCACGTGGAATCAGCCGCCGCCGCTCATCGACTTCGGCATCGGCAGCCACGCCTACGCGCGGCGTGCGACGAACCCCGTTCGTCCCGCCGAGATGCTGCTCGATCGGCGTGTCGACGACAGCGCTCTGCAGCCCATCGGCGCCGCGCGCAATGCCGACACCCCTGCGGTGCGGAGCCTCGCCGACACGACGTGGCCGATCGATCCGACGATCACGCCGAACTCTCTTCGCTATTCGGTCGCGAACCAGGACATCTTCGGCCTCTGGTCGGGGTGGTCCGAGTCCGGCATCAACGTCGCCGAGCCGCCCGTCAGCCGGGTGACCCTCACGGCCGCGCGCCTCGATTCACCGCGACCCGGGGTTCCGACACCGCAGGGGCCGGTCCCCTCATCGCTGCAGTTCGACCTGACCTGGAACTGGACGAGTCGCAGCCCGCACACGATCACGGTCGTTGCTCGCCGCTATGCGCAGGTGAAGGCATCCGATCCGCCTGCCAACCTCACGCCACCGACATCCGACACGTTCATCGCGGGCGGGGAGGGGGCGCTGCTCACCCTCCACTTCGATCCGCTCGGTGCGATCGTCGCCGCCACACCGGGCGCCGGCCTGGCGGCGTCCACGGTGCACCTGACCGTGGACGGCCAGCACACGTCGCCGGTGCCGCTGCAGGATCGGTCGACCCGTCGATATCGCGTCACTGTCACCGGGTTCTCCCTCGACTTCGCCTCGACCGCACGGTGGGGGCTTGGTCTGTGGGCGCGCGGGCAGGAGCACATCGCGCCGCAGCGGACGAGCGAATGGAACACCGTCACCGTGCTCTCGGCCGCCGACCCGCGACCACCGGTTCTGAGCACGAGCTTCGACAACGTCACGCTGGCATCGATGCGGGACGGCGAGGGTCTGCATCATGCTCGGCTCGAGTGGGGAGCGATGGGCGGGGCAGTCGCCTATCAGGTCTACACCGCCTCGGAGGCGACCTTGCGCGCGCATTACGGGATGCCGGAGCAGCGTGCGTCCGACACCCTGACTCAGCGGCTCACGGCGCTGCAGGTCGCCTTCGGCGCCAACCCGGACCGCCGGCCGTGGACCCGCACCAGCAAGGATCCGATCACGGAGACGTCGGTGCAGGTGAAACTGCCGCGCGGCACCAAGGAGATCCAGTGCTACCTCGTGATCGGGGTCAGCGCCGGCAACGTGGAGTCCGAGTGGCCCACGACCGCTGACCCGCTGTGCGGCAAGCGGTTCGTCGGCTTCGCCGCTCCCGTCGTCGTCACGCCGCCGCCCCCGTCGTTGGAGGTGGGCCAGGGCGTCAACCAGGCCGTGAGCCCCGCGGCGTACTTCGCGACGGTGCGGGTCGGCTGCGACAACGGAGCGATGATCTCGCGCATCGACCTCTATCGCACCAGGGTGGCCGACGCGGCAGCGCGAGTGGAGACCATGGGCCCCCCGCACGAGACGATCACGACCACCACCCCGGCCTACACGATCACGGGGAGCGCCGGGCATCCGATCCTGAGGGTCAGCGGCACAGACACCGTCGACCAGGGCTCGTGGAAGCCGGTGTACTACCGTGCCGTCGCCTGGTCCGCGGATGATCCGACCCGGGGCCAGTACGCCGGCCGGTCCGCGCCGAGCGTGCCCCGATCCGTCGTCGTCCCGCCGTCCGGACCGCCGAATCTGGGGTCGCCGGTGGCAGTCCTGCCGACGCCCGGATCGGCACTCACGAGGATCGACCTCACCACGACGGCGCCGGTGCCCGACACCGTGCTCGGCCCGCACAGGCTGGCTGCGGACGCGCAGCTGATCGCCGCAGACGGTTCGGTCACCGAGGTCGCACTGACCCCCGGATCGGCAGCCCTGAGCGCCCTTCCGCTCGCGCAGCCCGGGGCGGGCGCGTCCGGTCTGTGGCGAGACGAGACGGCGGCGGGCAGCACGTCCCTGCACCTCCTGGTGCGCCGGACGGATGCCGCGGCCCGCATCGCGGTGAGGGTGCGCATCACGGATCCGCTGGGCCGCATCACCGAGAAGGTGATCGAGGTGCCGCCGGTGCCGGCGGATACGCCACCGGACATCACCTCGCCGCAGGTGGACGCCCTCACCGGTGGGTGGGTGCTCAGCTTCGCGACATCCGTCCCCGACTCGACCACCGCCGGAGATTACCGCCTCAAGGTGGCACTGAAGCGGCGAGGCATCGCCGCGCCGGCGACGGTCGACGTCTCGCTGGGCGACATCCCGCTGCCGCCCCGGCCGCCGAGGACCCTGTTCACGAGTCCGACCCCGACGATCCCGGTCGCCGCTACGAGAAGGGCCGCGCGGACCCGCACGATCGGCATCGGATTCCGCGCCGCCGGCAAGGCGACTGTCCAGCTGGTCGCCCCCGACGGCACGACCACCACTCTCACCCGCACGATCGGACCGCTGCTATGACCATCGTGAACCAGCAGGTGCTGACCCCCGCCGACGTGACGAACCAGGTCAACGCGAACGGCCTGGATGTGCTCGGGGTGACCGTGCCCGCGCTGTCCATGACGTGGCAGTCCGCGACCCCGGGTGCGCCGGATGAGACCACGCTCCGGCTGACCCTTGACAGCACCCCCGTGGCGCCGTTCACCGGCATCTACGAGGTCGTCGCCGCGCCGGTGCGGTACTCCGGGCCGTCCGGCGATCCGATCACCGCGGCTGCCGGCATCCTGGCCCTTCATCCCGAGGCGATCCACCGGCTCGAAGCGCTGGTGCGCACGCGACTCGGGTCCCTGGACCGCCCGATCCCGGTGGCGATGCTGATCCACGGCGCGACTCCGCCCGCGCAGCCGCTGATGAGCTGGTTCCGCGCCGGCGAGCCTCTGCCCGACGCGGGTGACGTGTCGTTCCACGATCGTCGTGGGCTGATCATCGACCCGATCGCGGTGGCGGCCCTCTTCGCCGATCTGCTGTCATGGCGCAACGCTCTGAGTCCGGTGGCCTATTCGGCGGGCACGGTCAGCGGGGCGGGCGGGGTCGGGTCGATCGCCGCCCTGGCGGGCTCCGTGGCGACGAGGGTGCACGTCGTCACCCCGCATGGCGGGGCCTATCGTCCGCGCCGGAGCGGGCCGGCCGCCGTGGACACCGCCCTGAAGGTCCTCGACGCCGCACCGGCGGTGCTTCGGCCGGTCGCAGAAAACGGGCTCGCCGATCTGGCCGCAGGCGAGCACCTGGGATACCCGCCTCTCCCGGCACCGGCCGGTGGCGGGACGCCGCCGCCCATTCCGATCCTGTGGGGCCAGGCTCCCGGTGGAACCCTCGACACGGTGACGTGGGTGCCGCCGGCCGTCCCGGCCGGGGTGACCTTGGCGCGTCAGTTCTTCCGGGTGGTCGCGGTGGACCTCGACTGGCAGGTGCTCGGCAACCGCTCCCTCGCACCGGGCGACGCCGATGTGCCCGGTGAGACGGACATGCCCGCGAACGCTCCGCTGCCGGCGGTCCGCCGGACGCTCGCGAACTTCGCCTTCCTGCTCGATGGCAACGACGTACTCGGTGCGATGGGCGCCGCCCTCGCGGCCTGGCCGGCTGCGGCCGACCGGATCGGCCTCATCGTGTCGCCGGCCATCGACACCACCCTCGCCCTGCCCGCCACCGCGGGTTCGGCCGCGCACTGGCCGGCGATCCCCGGCACTCCGGCTGCTCCGGCCGGCGCCGCGGCGGCCGTTGCCGCCTATGACCCGACGGCGGCGGCGAGCGCACCGACCGCCAACTGGCGCGTGCCCGCCGCGGGCCAGCCGCAGTGGGATGTCATCGTGACCCTTCCCGCGGGCTCGGTCCCGGTGGGGACGTTCGTTCGGGTGTTCTCGCGCACCTTCCAGCTCATCCGCGAGATCGGCGCCGACCCGAGCTTCGTACGCGGGAACGGCGGGTCTGCCGTGGTGCAGGCCGCCGGCGCGACCTCGGTGCTGCTGGTCAATCCGTTCGGCTTCGTGCAGGGCGACACTCCGGGCAGCCCGATGCTGAGCATCGACATCCTGCTGCTCGCACAAGACACCAGCAGGCGGATCGCGTCCTCCGTCGAACTGCCGGTCGGTGCCGCGCAGGTCTGGACCGACAACACCGCGACCTTCGGGGGCACCGCTTCGCCGACGGTGGCGGCGCTCGTCGCAGCGGACGGCCGGTCGTCCATCGCGCCGTCGAAGGTGTTCGGCATCCCCGAGCTCACACCGACGACCCCCGCTCCGGCGGACTTCACGGACTGGGTGCGATGGCTCTCGAATGAGGGCACCTGGCCACGCGTCGGCCCGCGACTGCCCTCGCAGTCTCGGTTCGAGACAATTCTGGCGCTGGGCGCGCAGCTCACCGCCGGCCAGCCGTACGTCTGGGATGCCGTGCTCTCGGGGGGTCGCTACACATGGGAGACGCGGTCCACTGCGCCGGAGCAGGGGTCGCCGGGCAACCCCGCCGGTCCGGATGCGCACATCTCGGGCGTGCGAGTGAGCGGGCAGCTCGCCTACGACCTCGCCTTCCACGCCCTGAAGCGGTCCCAGTCGATCGTCCCGACCAGTGCCACGGCGCTGGGGTGGCTGATGCAGACCGCGGGGGACAACTGGGACGAGCCCCCCGCCGACCCGGCTCCCGCAGCGGCGGCGCCGTATCTGGCAGGGGCGATGCTGGAGACCATCTCGGCCATCACCGACTCGCCGGAGCTCTCCCTCCTTCCCGTCCCGTCCGAGACCGACACGGTCGAGGCGCTGGCCGACAGCATCGAGGACGCGCTCGGCCTTGCGGACGGCTCGCTGACGTTCGGGTTCGACAACGAGCCGAGGCTGCGCCACGAGATCCAGCGAGAGATCGCGACGGCCAGGCGAGGGCAGCGCGACGCGATGTGGTCGCTGGCGCGGGCGATCAACGAGGCTCGGGAGTACGTCCTGATCGAGTCCCCGATGTTCCTCACCACTGCGCACCTGGGCGGTGCGACGCCGGATCAGAATCTGGTCGACCTTACGGCTCTCCTCAAGTCCCGGCTCAGCTCGAATCCGCTGCTCAAGGTCATGATCTGCATCCCGCGGCAGCCCGATTTCGCACCGGGAAAGCCGCCGTTCGTCCGGGCGGCGTATCGCGACCGCAAGACGGCTCTGGAGGACCTGATCAGCGCCGACCGCGATCGGGTGGCCGCATTCCACCCCATCGGGTTCCCGGGCCGCGACGCCGTCGGGCGGTCCACGATCGTCCTGGTCGACGATGCGTATGCCATGATCGGCACCTCGCACTGGCGCCGTCGCGGCATGACGTTCGACGGCGGCTGCGACGTGGCCGCGACCGACCGCAGGCTGAACGATCGCGGCGCGGGCGTCACCCTCGCCCGAATGCGCCAGGCACTCCTGGCGGCCCGGCTCGGTGTCGCGGCGGCGACGACCCCGGCGAACACCTCGGCACTGTGGACCAGGCTCGCAGAGCCGGAGTCGGCGTTCGACCTGCTGCGCGACCTGCTGCTGCAGGGCGGGCTCGGCCGTTGCAGCCCGGTCTACGCCGGCCCCGCCGACCCCTCGGTGATCCCCGAGACGGCCGACGTGATCGACCCGAATGGGCTCGCCGGGCCGAGCCTGATGGGGCTGCTCGGGGGGCTGATTCCGAGCTGATCCCGACCGGATCGGGCGCCCGGACGGACGGCGGGTGTCAGTCGCGAACGACGTCCCCCGAACCCGAGACGTCGGATTCGACCGACGGATCTCCCGAGTACGTCACCCGTCCGCTCCCGGAGATCTCGGCGGAGAGGGTGTCACTCACCGCGACATCCACGTTGCCCGACCCGTCGATCGCGATGACGGCATCCCGAGCCTGCAGTTCGTCGGCGTCGACGTTGCCACTGCCCGACAGTTCGACGGCGAGCTCGCCCGTCGCGCCCGTCAGCTCGACGTCACCCGAACCCGAGAGGCCGATGTCGACCTTGCCGGTATCGAGTCCGGTCCACTCGACGTCGCCCGAGCCGTCGAGATCCAGTCGCACCGAGTCTGCGGACGACACGGTCGCGTCGATGTCGCCGGAACCGTTCAGCTCGATGGCCTCGAGATCCGGAACGGTGAGGACGTAGCGCACCTCGCCCAGTCGCAGGTTCGCGCCGGGTGTGGTGCCGAGCACCAGTGTGTCGCCGTCCACGTCCGAGGTCAGTCGATCGAGCGCATCCTGCGGCGCGTGGATGACCAGGGCCGGCGCTCCCTCCGAGATCGAGATGTCACCGGAGGTGTCGAGCACGACAGTGGACACCGCGCCGATGTCCCGCTCCTCCGAGGTCATCGGGCCGGTCGCGACGAACGGCATGCAGCCGGCGAGAGCAAGGACAGGTGCGACGGCGACGAGTGCGACGGCGAAACGGACAGTATGCATGACGACCTCCAGCGATTGTGAGGGATGAAACGAGCCTACGAACCGCGTCGGCGTCGGGACAGGGGGCTGGCCCCCCAATGCCCCTGGGGGACTGCGCCGGGCTCGATCAGCGCCCGCCGAACTCCCGCACCTGCTTGTAGACCAGGTGGCCGTCATCCAGGATCTTCAGCTCGAGGTCCAGTGCGGTGGCCTTGTCGTTGGCGGCGGGCGAGAAGTCGCAATCGGGGTAGTAGCCCGGTGTCGCGCGGCAGTATGCGCGCTCAACGCGTCTGGCGAGGTCGACGAGCTCCAGCATCCGGTCAGAGGACAGGACCGGCTCGGTCCGCTCCGGCGCATCCGCGGCGGGTTTCGCGAACCTCGTCACGGTGAGGCTCGTCGGCTCGTCGTCCGAGATGAAGGCGGCGATCGTGACCTCGGAGTACGTCGCGGGATCGGGATTGGTCACCAGATTGTTCCCCTGCTGCACCGACAAGGAGTAGCCGTATACGCCGTCGGTGTTCAGCACCCGCGTGACGACCACGGCGTTGGCTGCGACATCCGATCCCGTGTCGTACGCCGGGACGATCGCGATCCCCATGGCGATCGTGCCCTGGTCGATGCGGGCGAAGCTGCGCTCCTCGACCGCACGCTTGTTCCAGAGGCTCGCGTAGACGCCCTTGATCGCGCAGCCCACCGACTTCGGCTTGACCTTGCGCTTGACCTCCCCGTCATCCCCGTCGTCCTCCTCCACCATGCACGGTCCGATCGGACGGTCGCGCTTGGTGGTGTCGGCCGCGTAGCTGTCGTGCAGTCCCGCCCCGTCGAAGTCCGGAACGTCCTCGGCATTCGCGCTCGATCGCACCTTGACCTTTTCCACGCCCGGGATCACCTCGTCGATCTTGGCGCGGACGCGTTCCAGCGCACCCGGCGGGAACGATGCGGCCATGATTCCAGACTGGATGTCGTCGACCCGCCGGCCGCGCTCCTGCGGAGAGAGCCCACCCGTCTGTTCTGCGGCGACGAACGAATCGATCAGCTCCCGCACGTCGGCATTCGGCGGATGCTCGATGAATTCCTGATAGGCCTGCAGTGGCACCGCGAAACCGCGCGGTACGAGATCGTAGCCGCGCTGCGCGCTGGGGCTGCCCGCGTCGCCCACCCTGCCCAGCACATCGCGATGAGCGAGGAAGCCGAGATTGGCGGCCTTCGACCCGTACCGTGCGGCGAACGCGCGCGTCTGCGGCGTCGTGCCCATGGCGATCTCGTCGAAGGAACGCAGGTCGGTCTCGGGAGTCCACTGCAGTCGCGTCAGCGGACGACCCATGCGCTCGGCGAGCTTGGCCGCAACGACCTCGGGCGTCGTCGCCTCGATGGTGAAGTCGTTCTTGCCGACGACGAGATGCACTGGACGATCGGCGAACGGGGCGAGGCGCTCATTGCCCGGCCCGGCGTCGCGCAGCACCGCGTTCGGAGTGCCCCGCTCCTTGGACTTCAGGTTCACGTGCGAGTTGGTGTCCTGCACGCTGCGGGTGAGAACGCCGGCGACGACCGAGAGATCGAGCGGCAGCTCGTCGAAGACGGGGATGTCGGTGGCCGTCAGCGCATCGGTGTCGTCCGGGAAGATGCGGAGGTACCCCCACGCCTCGCCGAGGTTGAGCGGCAGGTACTGGATGGCGCCGAGGATCCGGTCGAGCGGGAGCACCTCGACCTGCAGCGAGGCCAACTGATCCATCACGGTGTCCGTCGTCTGCTGCGATCCGGTCGGAACGAATGCGAAGCGCGCGTCGGTGATGCCGAGCCGAGCGCGGATGGTCGTCACCGCCTCGACCACGGCGTGCTCGCGGATCAGATCCTGCGGGTAGAACTGCAGGCCGTACACCGGGTCCGACGCCCCGTCGAGATGGTAGGTGCGCACGCTGCCGGCGATGTAGCGCTTGTCGACGGTGAAATACGTGACGGCGTTGAAGATGTCGAGCGACTCGGGGATGCGGAACGTCGCCCGGCCGAACGGGTAGTGGAACTTGGCCTCGTCGGGCACGACACCGTTTCGGACGAAGTTGCCGTTCACGAACCTCGCCGACGGCGCGATCGGGTTGCGTCGGTCGATGAGGAACTTGGCCGCTCGTCCGTTCGCCACCAGGTCGCCGGCGTCGGTGGAGACGGCCCGGAACGTGTCGGACGAATCGATCTCGGAGACGGCGAGGGGAAGCTGATCGGGGGCGGCGGGCGCATCATCAGTGGTGGCCGACCGCCGCAGGAACGCGAACGACGGGCTGGGAGCACCCTCAGGTACGGGGAGAGGCACCGGTGGCGAGGAGTATGCCGCGGAGCGAGGAAGAAAGCCGGTCATCGCGTGCGCCCTTCTGTGTTCCCCCGTCTCGATGCAACCGGGCACTCGCTCCGCCGTCAAGACCTCCCGGCATCCCTCGACCGGCGGGCGACCGGGGCTCGGCCGGCGATCACACCGACCACGGGCTCAGCGGGAGTAGCTCGCCGCCAGGCGCCGCAGCCCCTCGTCGATCGAGACGGCCGGTGACCACGCCAGCGCCCGGCGCGTCTCGCGCTGGTCGAACCAGTGCGCCGTCGACAGCTGCTCCGCGAGAAAGCGGGTCATCGGCGGCTCGTCGGCCCCGGGCCGGATCGCCCACACACGCTCGATCATCGAGCCGGCGGCGCGCCCGAGCCCGGCCGGAATGCTCCAGCGCGGCGGCCGCACACCCGCCGCGAGGCAGATGCCCGCGAGCAGGTCACCGACCGGTCGTGGCTCGCCGTTGGTGACGACGTATGCCTTGCCGTGCGCTTCGGGGGTGCGGCTGAGAGCCGCCGAGATCGCAGTCGCGGCGTTGTCCACATAGGTCGAGTCGATGAGCGCGGTGCCGCCGTTGAGCAACGGCAGCCGCCGCCTGCGGGCGCGGTCGACGATGCGAGCGGTGAGCTGGGTGTCTCCCGGCCCCCAGACGAGGTGAGGACGGATGGCCACGACATTCATCTCGGCCGAGTCCCGCGCAAGCGCGATCAGTTCGCCCTCCGCCTTCGTACGCGCGTACTCGCCGCGCGCGCGTCGAGGGTCGGCCGGCGCGGCACCCACGCCGGCCAGGGCCGAACCCGCGTGCGCGACCGACGGAGACGAGACCTGGACGAAGCGAGCCACACCGGCGCGCTCGGCGGCATCCAGCATCGATCGCGTTCCGGCCACATTCACGGTGCGGAAGTCCTCTGCGCGGCCCGCCAGCGAGACCTTCGCGGCGAGGTGCACCACGCCATGCGCCCCGTCGATCGCCCGCTCAACGACCAGCGGATCGGTGATCGAGCCCAGGATGTCGGTGACTCCGTCGACCTCCGATGGCCGTCGCTGCAGAGTGCGCACGTCGTGGCCGCCGGCCACCAGCTCGCTCGCGACGGCCCGGCCGAGGAACCCGGACGCCCCCGTGAGGAGCACGATCACGGCGCGTCGGGCCTTCCTCCGGCGAGGACGCGTTCCGCCCAGGCCGAGAGCCTAGACCGGTCGATCTTCGAGTTGTGCCGGATGTCGGTGGGCAGCCGTGGGACGGCGAGCACGGCCACGAGGGGGATGCCGGTGCTCGCACGCACGGCACGGGTGAGGTGGGGCTCGGCGAGCCCCGCGTGCGCGGCCGGCGGCAGGGTCTCGACGACAGCGACCGCCTGGCGCAGTCCGTGCGGTCCGACGCCGACCACGGCCGCGCGGCGCACCGCGTCGACGCGCTCGACCTGCTGCTCCGGTCCGACGGGAGCGATCGGACCGTCCCCCGACACGATGACGTGCGGCATCCGCCCCTCGACCCAGAGGCGTCCGAGCTCGTCCAGGTGGCCGACGTCTCCGGTGCGGTGCCAGCGGGGGGATGATGCGTCCGCCGCGTCGCCGGTGTCGGTCTCGCGCTCCGCGGCACGGTCGGTGAGCCACAGCCGGTCGTAGTGGTCCTTGAGGTGGGGCGCCGAGACGACGATCTCACCGAGGACTCCGGGCTCGTCGCCGGGCACACCCGTCGCGCGTCCGTCGGCGTCGAGTGCGCTGACGAGTACGCGATTCGAGCCGATCGGGCGCCCGACGCACACGCCCGCATCGGGGCTTTCGGCGGCCTCGCGCACGCCGTCGAGCGTGACATCCGTCACGAGCAGGCACTCGGTCATCCCGTACGGCGTGTGCGGTGTCGCGTTCGGCATGAGCTCGGCGGCCGATTCGAGAAGCCGTGCGCTGATCGGAGCGCCCGTGGAGAGGAACGTCTGCACGCGAGCGAGCGCATCGCGGTCTTCGGCGGCGAGCGCCCCCGCGGTGTCGACCACATTCAGGATGGCGGCAGGGGAGAGGAACACGATCCGGGCATCCGACTCGCGCACGGCGGCTGCCACCGCCGTCGCGGTGAGCGTGCGCGGCGACGACACATCCATATCGGGGGTCACTGAGCGGGTGCCGAGCGCCGGGCCCAGTAAGGCGAACGGAGCGAATCCGGTGACCAGCCCCGACTCGTGCGTCACGCCGAAGTGCGCCGCCAGCACGTCTCGCAGCGCGGACAGCTGTCGGTGCGTGTAGGCGACACCCTTCGCCGGTCCTGTCGATCCCGACGTGAAGAGGATGGCCGCGTCGTCGTCGGGGAGCGGAGCGGCGGGAAGGGTCGCGTCATCGCCCCCGCGGACGAGGTCGCTGAGGCTGTACGAGACGCCGAGCGCCGCGGCCGCCGCCCTCGGAAGGCGCGCAGCCGAGATCCGCACTCCCGGCCAGCCGAGCGCGCGCGCCGCCGTGAGGCCGAGGGTCTCACCGATGATGAAGTCCGGCCAGGACCCGCGCACCGCGCGTGTGAGGCCTCGCACGCCGAGGCCGGCGTCGGCTACGACAACGACGGCGCCGATCCGCAGGCAGGCGTAGACGACGGCTGAGAGAGTGGGGCCGGGCTTGACGAGGAGTGACACACGATCGCCCCGCCGGACACCCACCCGATACAGCCCGGTCGCGATTCGGCGCACGCGGTCGTCGAGCTGACGCCAGCTCACCCGTCGCGGCGGCTCGGACCTGCGGGTCGACATATCGATGACGGCGATCGCCTCATCGCCCCGGCGGTCGTCGAGACCTCGCCAGATCGGCACGAAGTCCGAATCTTCCGTGGATCCAGAGACAGTGGTGGCAGCGGCGCGCAGCGACTCCGCACCTCGCCCGGTGAGGCGTTCGCCGTGATCGCCGAGCCACGCCAGCAGGGCGTCGGCATAGGGACGATCCTCGGCCAGCAGGTGGCCCGCCCCCTCGAACCGATGCACCTGGGCATGCGGCAGGCGGTCCACGAGGTCGTCGAGGTAGCGGTCGCTGAAGATCGGGTCGCGAGGCCCCCACAGCAGGAGCGCGGGTACGTCCAGCTCGGCGACACCCGCGGCGATGCGCGCCAGTTCGGGACTGCTCGCATGACTGCCGTCGACCGGGATGTCGGCGACGAAGTCGCCGATCGCGCGACGCCGGTCGGCGGACCGGTACGGCGCGCGGTACGCGTCTTTGGTCGCGGCATCCAATGCCGGCGATGCAAGCGCGAGCGTCGTGTCGAGGAATGCCGTGGTGGCAACCGTCGAGGCCGCGAGCACCCCGCGTGCACCCGCGAGACGCAGCGGCGCCGGGATCGGCACGCCGTCGGGCTGGTGAACCGCCGTATTGAGCAGCATGACCCCGGCGACGGATGCCGGATGGCCGACCGCCCAGCCGAGTGACACCACACCGCCCCAGTCGTGGCCGAGCGTCACGACCGGCGAGTCGAGCGCGAGAGCCTCGCTGAGCGCCCCGAGGTCCGAGACGCGCTGCGCGAGCGGACGGTGCGTTCCGGTGCGCTCCGAGAATCCCATGTCGAGCTGGTCGACGGCGACGACGCGCCACGCCGGCTCGCCCGCCTCGGCGGCACGCACGGACTCCGTGACGAGCGCACGCCAGAGATACGACCAGGTCGGGTTGCCGTGCACCGCGAGGATCGTGCCCACGGGCCGGACGCCCAGCCTGGCCAGTTCGTCCCCGGTGTCGAGGCAATGCCACTCACGATCGAGTCCTGCATCGATGCCCCGGCCCGGTGCGCTGACGATGCGGCTGAAGCGAGGATCGAGT
The DNA here is from genome assembly GCF_039530225.1 of Microbacterium pumilum. Classification (NCBI taxonomy): domain Bacteria; kingdom Bacillati; phylum Actinomycetota; class Actinomycetes; order Micrococcales; family Microbacteriaceae; genus Microbacterium; species Microbacterium pumilum. The sequence continues at coordinate 3,964,033 of NZ_BAAAOH010000001.1, read as the reverse complement.
CCGGGCAGGCCGGACGGGGGAAGTGTGGCGCCCTCGGTCACCAGGCGAGTTCCATCATTGCGGTGTTGAGCCCCGAGCCGACGCCCATCAGCAGCACGCGATCTCCCTTGGAGAGCGTCGCCTGCTCTTCGACGAGCGTGATGGGGATCGAAGCCGGCCCCACGTTGCCGTACTGGGGGAACGTGACAGGCACGCGGGTGCGATCGAGCTTCGCCGCCTTGACGATGGCGGCGGTATGCACCGAGGACACCTGGTGGGTGATGTACCGGTCCATCGACGACCAGTTCCAGTCCACCGAGGCCTCCTTCCATGCGGAGACGACGAGGTCGAGTCCGCCCTTCAGAAGTGCCTTCGCATCCGTGAACATGCCGTCCACGCTCCCGACGCACAGCTCGTGGAACTGAGTGGCGGCGCGCGTGACTCCGCCGAGGATGCGGTGCGCCGCGGGGTGCTCGTCGGTGCGGCCGAGCACCGCGGCCGCCGAACCCGATCCGAGCGTGAGCGACGCGAATTCGCTCATGAAGCCGTCGCGACCGACATCCGGCCGCAGCAGACGACGGATCGTGTTGGTCTGGATCTCGTCCGCGTCTTCGCCGTTGACGACGATCGCATACCGGATCTGGCCGGACTCGATCATGCTCGCGGCGAGACTCATGCCGCTGACGAATCCGAGGCATGCATTGGCGACGTCGAAGTTGATGGCCGAGGTCGGCAGCCCGAGGCCGTGGTGCAGCCGCACCGCCACCGAGGGTTCGAGATGCTTCCGCGTGACAGACGTGTTGATGAGGAGGCCGACCTCAGAAGGGTCCACGCCGGCCTCGGCGAGTGCGCGACGACCCGCTTGCACCGTCGCCTCATCGGAGGACTCGTCGGCCGCCCAGTTACGGCGCTCGAGAACCCCGGCCACTCGCTGCAGCAGACCGCCGGGCAGCTTCAGGCGCCGAAGCGCCGACGAGAGGCGGTCCTCGATCTCCTCCGACGTCGTCACCCGACTGGGCAAGGTGCTCGCCACCGACAGCAGCGAGACGTTGTCGAAGCGGGTGTTCGCATTTCCAGCCACGGGACCTCCGTTGAACGGGCCCGTCAGGCACAGTTCCTCAAGAGGGCTACTTTACGCCCGTGCACAGCCGCGTCGAGCACACGGCCGCAGAAGGGTATGATGCAGCGGCCCGAAACCTCTGCGATGATTCGCCTCAGATGGAGTGCCGCGTCAGCTGACCGCCTTGCGCACGAGTTCCGTGACCTTCTTCTCTACGGCCGGCGTCCACTTGCGGACCGCGAAGCCGATAGGCCAGGTGTCACCGTCGTCGAGGTTGGCGCGGTCTTCGAAGCCGATGGTCGCGTAGCGCGTCTTGAACTTCTTCGCCGGCTGGATGAACACCACGATCTTGCCCTCGTCGTTGGCGAACCCCGGCATGCCGTAGTAGGTCTTCGGCACCAGATCCGGCGCGACTTCGCTCACGACCTTGTAGAGGCCTTCGGCGAGCGGCTTGTCTTCCGGCTCCAGACCGGCGATGGCATCCAAGACCGCCTTCTCACCCGCAGCGCGGTTCTTACCGGCCTTCTCCTGGTCGCGCAGCTCCTTCGCCCGCTGCTTGACGGCTTCGCGCTCCTCGGCGGTCAGTCCTGTGGATGTGTCGCTCTTGGCCATCGTGATTCTCCTTCGGATGCTGGCCGGCGATGCCGGCCCGTACGATTCGTCGCTCTCAGGCTATTGAGAGCGACCGTCACGTGCTTCTTCGATCCTGCTCGATCGAGGCTGTGCCGCAAGGGCTCGTCTCAGATCGCATGGCCGGCCTCGACGACCGATCGTGTCGAAGGCCTGACATGCACCGCGCCGGTCACGACGTTGGAGACGGTCTTGGCCGACACGTTCATGAAGGGCCGCCTACGGCGAGCCGCCGACTCGGCCGGTCGAGTTGCGGATCACCAGGTCTGACTGCAGTGGCGGCGTGCCTTCGTACACTCCACCGAGCAGCTCCATCACCGCGGCCCGGCCCTGGGCTGCGAAGTCGATCCGCAGTGTGGTGAGCGGTGGCGAGAAGTATGCGGCTTCGGGAATGTCATCCACGCCGGTGACACTCACGTCGTCGGGCACACGAAGGCCGCGGTGGGTGAGGGCGAGCATCGCGCCGAGAGCCATCTGGTCGTTCGAGGCCACGATCGCGGTCGCCGGCAGCTCCTGCGACAGGCGGGCGACGGCGTCGTACCCGGACTTCGCCGACCAGTCGCCGGCGAGGATCGCGATCGGGTCGAGTCCGTGGACCGCGAGGGCGGACGTGAAGGCCCGCGATCGGTTACGCGCCGCCAACCATGTCGAGGGTCCGGCGATGTGCACGAATCCCTCATGGCCGAGGTCGACCAGGTGTGCGATCACCGCCGGAAAGCCGCGGTTGGTCAGCTCGGGGTGACCCGTGAGCACGTCGTCCTTCTCCGACGCGATGAACGTCGGCACCCGGAAGTCGGCGGCGGCGAAGGCGTCAGCCATCTCATCCGTCGATGCAAGCGCCAGGACTCCGGCGACATCCAGCTGATGGACGAGCTCCAGTGCCTCCTGGATCGACCGGGAATCGGCCATGTCGAGTGAGACGATGTCGAGGAGGTAACCGGCCTCGCGCGCTGCTTCGCTCGCGCCCTGCACGATCCGGCTGGGGCCGACCTGATCGATCGCGTGGGTCAGGGCCGCGATGCGATGCGAGGTGCCCTTGCGCAGCGACCGGGCGGTCAGATTCGGTCGGTAGCCGAGCTGCTGCAGTGCCGCGAGCACTCGGTCCCGAGTCTCGGGCCGGATGCCCTCGTACCCCTTGATGAATCGGCTGACGGTCTGGTGCGACACGCCCGCCACCCGGGCGACGTCATAGATCGTCGCGGCCTTTCCGTTCGGGGATTCGGCGGGCGGCGGTTCGGTGGCTGGTGCCGGAGCGCTGGCTGCGTCCGCATCCATCGGGACCTCCGATGCGTGTGCTGGTGGCTTGAGACTAGCGGCGCGCGTGACATCCGCATGTCAATGAAGCGTGCTCAGTTTATCGATAACATTCTGGTCACGAAAGCTTGTTATCGAAAACATTCCCCAATAGCGTGCTCCGTAAGCCCCACGAAGACGACACAACGGAGTTCATTCAGGATGGTTTCACTCACCAACGGCTACCGCCCCAGTGGCGTTCTCTTCGGGGCCGCGTATTACGCCGAGTACCACCTGGCGGATCGGCTCGAAGTCGATCTCGACCTGATGAAGGCAGCGGGTTTCACCGTCATCCGCGTCGGCGAATCGGTGTGGTCGACCTGGGAGCCGCGCGATGGCGAATTCGACCTCGACTGGCTCACGCCGGTGCTGGACGGCGCATACTCGCGCGGCATCCGGGTCATTCTGGGCACGCCGACGTACGCGGTGCCGCCGTGGCTGCAGGTCTCCCACCCCGAGATCGCGGGCGAGCGCGCCACGGGCGTCCGGATCCCGTGGGGCGCCCGCCAGGAGGTCGACTTCACCCACCCGGTATTCCGCACGTACGCCGAGCGCGTCATCCGCGCGATCCTGGAGCGACACGCTCGGCACCCTTCAGTGATCGGGTTCCAGGTCGACAACGAGCCCGGGCTCGAGCTCTTCCACAACGAGGGCGTGTTCGCCGGGTTCGTGGAGTCGCTGAGGGAACGGTACGGCGACGTCGAGACGCTCAACCGGGAGTGGGGGCTGACCTATTGGTCGCACCGCCTCACCGAGTGGTCGCAGCTGTGGCGCCCCGACGGCAACACTTTCCCGCAATACGACCTCGCGTGGCGTCGCTATCAGGCCACACTGACGACCGAGTTCATCGCCTGGCAGGCCGATCTCGTCGATGAGTTCCGCCGGGACGACCAGTTCGTGATGACATGCCTGGCCTACCCGCGGCCCGCCGTCGATGACGAGAAGCTCAACGAGCGTCTCGACATCACGGCGGGAAACCCCTACTACGGCACGCAGGATCGCCTCGACGCGCTGAGGTCCGAGCCCGAGTTGAGCCACTGGACCACGACGGGGGTCGCGGGACTGTTCCGTCAGGCCGACCGGCTGTTCTCGTCGAAGCAGTCGAGATACCTCGTCACCGAGACGAACGCCCAGTCGATCAGCGGGCCCGACCTGAACTTCCCGCCCTATCCAGGACAGCTCGCCCAGTCCGCCTTCGCGCTGATCTCGAGGGGCGCGGCGATGATCGAGTACTGGCACTGGCACACGCTTCCGTACGGCGCAGAGACGTACTGGGGCGGCGTGCTGCCGCACAGTCTCGTGCCCGGACGCATCTATCGCGAAGCCGCAGAACTCGGTGCCGCGCTCGGCAGCATCGGCGACGCCCTCGACGGCTACGAGCCGGATGCCGACGTGGCGATCCTGTGGTCGAACCCGAGCCGTTTCGCCCTTCAGTTCACGCCGCCGTTCCAATCCGGCGGGGGCAAGGACACCCGCGCCTACGAGCACATCATCGACAGCTTCCACCGCGGAGTCGTCGATTCGGGGCGGCAGGCGCGCATCCTCCACGTCGACCAGGCTCACGGCATCGGCGCCGCGGAACTGGCCACGCGCTTCCCGGTCATCGTGGCGGCCGGGCTGTACATCACGACGGATGCCGATCTCGCACTCCTGCGTGACTACGCCGAGCAGGGCGGACACCTCGTGATGGGTGTGCGCACGGGCTACGCCGACGACGAAGCCCGCGCCCGCGTCGAAGTCGCGCCCCCCGGGCTCAGCGAAGCGGCGGGCGTTCGCTACGACGAGTACTCCAACCTCGACGCGAGCATCCCCGTGACCGGCACGGACGGACTCCGCACCGACTCGGCGGCCGCAACGCTGTGGCTCGACGGTCTCATCGTCGACGGCGCCGAGGTGCTCGCCCGCTACGAGCACCCTCGCTTCGACGAGTTCCCGGCCGTCACCACCAACCGCGCCGGTGCCGGGCGCGTTTCGGTCGTCGGCACGGTGCCCTCGCCCGAGTTCGCCTCCGACATCGCACGATGGGCCGCACCCACCGCGATCGGTTCGCAGCTTGCCGGCACGACATCTCTGCCCGTCACGGTCTCGTCCGGCTTGCTGCCAACCGGACAGCGTGCGTGGTTCGTCTTCAACTGGGGCTTCCCCGAACAGCAGATCACCCTTTCGCTTCCCGTCACCGACCTGGTGACGGGCGCCGCCCTCGAGGCGGGCACCGCACTCTCACTCGATGCGTGGTCGACCAAGGCCTTCGTCAGTCGGTGAGACCCCGGATCACCCTGATCCGACACCCCAGATAAGAAAGAGCAACCATGAACAAGGCACCAAGGACAGCGACGGCGCTGCTGGGCGGCATCGCTGCCACTGCTCTGATCCTCTCCGGCTGCAGCGGCGGCGGGACGGGCGACAACGGCGGCGGCACCGACACGATCACGCAGGATCAGATCGACGAGGCGATGACCACCCCCACCAACCTCACCTTCTGGACGTGGGTCCCCGACATCCAGAACGAGGTCGACCTCTTCGAAGCGAAGTACCCCGACATCAAGGTCAAGGTCGAGAACGTGGGCCAGGGCCTGCCGCACTATCAGAAGCTGCGCAGCGCCATCGAGGCAGGCGAGGGTGCGCCGGATGTCGCGCAGATCGAGTACCAGTACATCCCCTCGTTCGTTCTTCCCGAGTCGCTGCTCGACCTGACGCCGTACGGAGCCGACGAGCTCGCCGACGACTACGTCGGATGGGCCTGGAACCAGGTCTCGCCGGCGGAAGAGGTGTGGGCGATCCCGCAGGACGTCGGCCCGATGGGCAACCTGTACCGCGAGGACATCCTGACCAAGGCGGGCATCACCGACCCGCCCGCGACGTACGACGACTACGCCACAGCCGCGAAGGCCGTGAAGGACAAGACCGGGTCGTACATCTCGAACCTCGGCGCGACCCAGGCGGGCCAGATGATCGGCTTCTTCTGGCAGGCGGGCATCAAGCCGTTCGGGTACGACGGTGCCGAGACCGTGAAGATCGATGTCAACAGCGACGAGGCGAAGCAGGTGGCGGACTACTGGACGGGTCTGATCCAGGACGACCTCATCTCGACCGACGTCGATTTCAACGACGAGTGGTATCAGGGTCTCGCGAACGGCAAGTACGCCGGATGGCTCACCGCAGCGTGGGCACCGGTGTTCCTGCAGGGCACGGCTGAGGACACCTCAGGTCTGTGGCGCGCCGCGCCGCTGCCGCAGTGGGAAGAGGGAGCCGAGGTCTCGGGCAACTGGGGCGGCTCGTCCGACGCGGTCCTCGCCGGCAGCAAGAACCCCATCGCCGCGTACGAGCTCGCGAAGTTCATCAACAACGACGAGGAGTCGGCGATGATGCTCGCGACGGAGCAGTTCCTGTTCCCGCCTCAGGTGTCGGTGCTCGAGAACCCTGAGTGGGTCGACCAGCAGTCGGAGTTCTACGGCGGGCAGGAAGTGAACAAGCTGTTCGCCGAGATCTCCACGACGGTCGACACGGACTTCCAGTGGCTGCCGTTCATGGACTACGTGTATTCGACCTACTCCGAGACGATCGGGACCGTGATCGAGGCGAAGGGCGACATCTCCAGCGCGCTCGACACATGGCAGGACCAGCTCGTGAAGTACGCCGAGGATCAGGGCTTCACCGTCGAGTGAGTCCCAGGGCGCCCGTCGCGTGCGCGGCGGGCGCCCTTCACCCGGCTCTGAAGAGCCGACAAACCCGAGACTTTGCGGACGCCAGCCGCACTGATAAGGAGTCATCGTGTCGAATACCCCGGCGCTCACCGTTGAGCGCCCGTCACCACCGGTCAAGGCCAAGCGTCACACCAGCCCGACAAAGCGAAAGCAGAATCGCGCCGCGTATCTGTTCCTCCTGCCGTTCTTCATCGTGTTCATCACGATGCTCGTCATCCCGCTCGTCTATGCGGGCTACCTCAGTCTGTTCGAGAGCAAACTCATCGGTGGCTCGGTCTTCGCGGGCCTGGCCAACTACGCACGCGCGCTGACCGATCCGCAGTTCCTCGGTGGGCTGGGCCGGGTGGCTCTCTTCTTCATCATCCAGGTACCGATCATGCTCGGCCTCGCGCTCTTCTTCGCACTCGCGCTCGACACCATGCGCGCCAGAGGATCCAAGGGGATCCGACTGCTGATCTTCATGCCGTACGCCGTGCCGGCGGTCGTCGCCACGCTCATGTGGGGTTACCTCTACGGCGCCGATTTCGGACCCATCGCACAGATCGCTCGGGCGGCAGGCCTCGGTACACCGGACTTCCTGTCGGCCGGAAACATCCTCTACTCGATGATGAACATCGTCACGTGGGAGTTCATCGGCTACAACATGATCATCATGTACGCGGCCCTCCGGTCGATCCCCGGCGAGCTGTACGAAGCCGCTGAGATCGACGGCGCGGGTCAGTTCCGGCTCGCCTGGAGCGTGAAGATCCCGGCCATCCGTCCAGCGATCATGCTGACCGTGATCTTCTCGATCATCGGCTCGTTCCAGCTGTTCGCCGAGCCGAGCCTGCTCGACGCGCTCGCACCGGCCGCGATCACCAACGGGTTCACGCCGAACTACTACGCCTACAACCTGGCGTTCATCAATCAGGAGCTCAACTATGCGGCCGCGGTCGCGTTCCTGCTCGGACTCGTGATCGCTGTGATTTCGTACTTCGTCCAGCTCGGATCCGAACGAAGCGCGCGCCGCGAGAGGAAGGGGCTGTGATGACTGTCACCGAAACCCGCACTCTGGTCACTCCAGGCACGTCTCGTCGTCGTCGCGGCGGAAGTCGGCACTACGACCCCTCGCGTCGGCGCAGCATGCTGCTCACCGTGCTGCTGTGGCTCTGCGCCCTGTACTTCATCCTTCCGCTGTGGTGGCTGTTCGTCTCGTCCACCAAGGACAACTCGGCCCTGTTCTCGACGTTCGGGCTGTGGTTCGCGCCGGAGCTGTCGCTGTGGGACAACCTGCAGACGCTGTTCACCATCCGCGGCGGGATCTTCATCCGCTGGATGCTCAACACCGTGGTGTATTCCACGGTGTCGGCATTCGGTGCGACGCTCCTTGCGGCTATGGCCGGCTACGCGTTCGCGAAGTACGAGTTCCCCGGCAAGAAGGTGCTGTTCAGCGCGACGCTCGGTGCGGTGATGATCCCGCTCACGGCTCTCGCCCTCCCGACCTATCTGCTCTTCTCGCAGGCAGGTCTCACCGACACTCCCTGGGCCGTCATCATCCCGTCGCTGGTGAGCCCGTTCGGTGTCTATCTGATGCGGGTCTACGCTGCGGACGCGATCCCCGACACGCTGATCGAGGCAGCTCGCGTAGACGGCGCGGGTGAGTTCCGCATCTTCTGGCAGGTCGGTCTCCGTCTGCTCGGTCCGGGACTCGTCACCGTGTTCCTCTTCTCGCTGGTCGCGACGTGGAACAATTACTTCCTGCCGCTCATCATGCTGAACACGTCCGACCTGTACCCGATCACGGTCGGTCTTGCGCAGCTGCAGGCGGCGGCATCTGCAGGCGGCGGCACTCAAGCCCTGTTCTCGACGGTGATCACCGGCTCGTTCGTGTCGATCATCCCGCTGATCATCGCCTTCCTCTTCCTGCAGCGGTACTGGCAGTCGGGGCTTGCGACCGGCAGCGTGAAGGGCTGAGCGAATTTGACGGGGGATCCATTGTCTCGAGGCACACGTACGTTCGTGATCGGCGACCCCGATTTCCTGCTCGACGGTGAGCCGTTCCGCATCCTCTCGGGTGCGATCCACTACTTCCGGGTGCATCCCGAACAGTGGGCCGACCGCATCCGCAAGGCGCGCCAGATGGGCCTCAACACCATCGAGACGTACATCGCATGGAACGTGCACGAGCCGGTGAAGGGCGAGTGGGATGCCGCGGGCTGGAACGATCTCGGAGCATTCCTCGACGCCGTCGCGGCCGAGGGGATGTATGCCATCGTCCGTCCCGGTCCGTACATCTGCGCGGAGTGGACGAACGGCGGGCTCCCGGTGTGGTTGACGGCCGACCCGCAGATGCGGCTGCGCAGCTCCGAGCCCGGTTACCTCGCCGAGGCGGTGCGGTTCCTCCGTTCGGTCTACGAGATCGTCACGCCTCGACAGATCGATCGCGGCGGCAACGTCATCCTGGTCCAGATCGAGAACGAGTACGGCGCGTACGGCGACGACAAGGCCTACCTCGCCGAGCTGGTCGGCGTGACCCGGGATGCCGGCATCACCGTTCCGCTCGTGACCGTCGACCAGCCGCAGCCCGACATGCTGCGGGACGGGAGCACGCCCGGCGTGCACCTGACCGGATCATTCGGTTCGCGTGCGGCGGAGCGCCTCGCGACGCTGCGCCAGTTCCAGCCGAGCGGCCCCCTCATGTGCATGGAGTTCTGGGACGGGTGGTTCGACTGGTGGGGCGGCGCACATCACACCACCGATCCGAAGGATGCCGCTGCCGAGCTCGAGACGCTGCTCTCCAGCGGAGCATCCGTCAATTTCTACATGTTCCACGGCGGCACGAACTTCGGGCTCACAAACGGCGCCAACGACAAGGGTCGTTACGCCCCGCTCGTGACGTCGTACGACTACGACGCGCCGCTGGACGAGGCGGGCAGCCCGACGGCCAAGTACTTCGCCTTCCGCGACGTCATCGCCCGGTACGCGGAGGTGTCGGGTCCGGCCCCGTCAGCGCAGGCGGATGCGCCGGCATTCTCCGTCGACCTCCACGACGCGGGTGACTGGATGCCGGAGCTCGACGCGACAGCTCAGCGGTACGAGAAGCCTCCGACGTTCGACGAGCTCGGCTTCACGGGTGCCCTGGTGCGTTACGACGTCGAACTGCCCGCGATGCCGTGGCCGCAGGTGCTTGCATGGGACGAAGTTCGCGACCTCGCATGGGTGAGCGTCGACGGGGGGCCGGCGATCCGGCTGAGCCGATCCCGCAACCAGCACTCGGCCGTCGTGCAGCCGGGGGAGCGGCTGACGGTGCTGGTGGAAGATCAGGGCCGCGTCAACTATGACAGCCGGATCGGCGAGCCGAAGGGGCTCATCGGCGCCGCATCGCTGGGTGGTGCACCTCTGACCGGCTGGCGCGCCACGCCGATTGACGTCGAGGCGCGGGCCGCCGGAATCGCACCCGCCGACGGCGCCACGGCCCCGACGCCCGGTCCCGTCGCATTGACGGGCGAGTTCACGCTCGACGAGCAGGCCGACCTGTTCCTCGACACGTCCGGGTGGGCGAAGGGATACGCGTTCATCAACGGATTCCATCTCGGGCGGTACTGGGCGGACGGACCGCAGCAGACGCTCTACGTCCCCGCCCCCACGACGGTGGCGGGCACGAACCACCTGGTCATCCTCGAGCTCGAGCACACCGTCGACCCGACCGCCCGGTTCGTCCCGCGAGCCCTGCTGGGCCACCAGGAGGAGTGACCCGGCGCCGTCCGGTCTGGATCTCCGCCTCGGTTGCATCGCGTCCGCGGCAGTTTCCGTCATCCGCTGCGTCGATATGTGGCGCGGATGCCGGAAACGACCGCGCTGCTGTGGCCCGGGTGCTGACCGGCCGAGAGGCGAGCCAGTCAGGGTCGCTGAATCGGGAGTGGTCCCCGAACGGCCTGACCCCCACGTCGGATGTGTGACGATGGCGTGATGGACTACACGCAGCTCGGTCGGACAGGAACCTCGGTATCGCGAATCGTGCTGGGCACGATGAACTTCGGCGATCGCACGTCTGAGGAGGACTCATTCGCGATCCTGGATCGCGCGATCGAACTGGGTGTCAACTTCATCGACACCGCGAACGGATACGGCGGGGCGGGCGGTCGCGGCGCGACCGAGGAGATCATCGGGCGCTGGTTCGCTGCGCGCCCGGGCGTGCGTGACACCGTCGTGCTGGCCACGAAGGTGCACTCGCCCATGGTCGACCCCACGCCGGAGGGCGACGTGGTCAATGCGCGCGGCGCGTCGGCGTGGCAGGTGCGCCGTGAGGCGATCGGGTCGCTGCGGCGGCTGCAGACGGACCGCATCGATCTGTACCAGTTCCACCACATCGATCGCCACATCTCGTGGCCCGAACTCTGGCAGTCGATGGAGGTGCTCGTGGCACGGGGCGAGGTGATCTACGCCGGCAGCTCCAACTTCGCCGCGTGGAACATCGCCCAGGCCAACGAGATCGCCCAGCAGCGGAACTTCCTCGGCCTCGTCAGCGAGCAGTCGCTCTACAACCTCGTGCAGCGCTCGATCGAGCTCGAGGTCATCCCCGCCGCGCAGAACTACGGCCTCGGCATCCTTCCGTGGTCGCCCCTCGCGGGCGGCCTGCTCAGCGGCGGTTCCACGGATCCGAAGGCTCGCTCTGCGGCCGCGGGAGTCGCGTCCAAGCGTGACGAACGTCGCGACCAGCTCGATGCGTACGACGAGTTCGCGCGCGAGCGCGGCTGGACCCCGGCATCCCTCGGACTCGCATGGCTGCTGCATCAGCCGGCCGTGACGGGTCCGATCATCGGACCCCGCACAGTCGAGCAGCTGGAGTCGGCGGTCGCGGCCGTGGACATCCACCTGAGCGATGACGACCTCCGTGCGCTCGACGAGCTGTTCCCGGGTCCGGGTGGGCAGGCGCCGGAGGCCTACGCCTGGTAGTCAGATCACCGGAAGCGCGACCCCGGCCGCCAGCGCGATGATGCCGCCCGCGACGAGCCAGCCGGTCCACGCCAACAGGATGTCGAACATCCGGTTGCCGTTGATCTCCTCGTCGCCGAAGCCCGGAACGCTGATCTCCACGACCTCCCACAGGATCGTCAGGATGGCGACGACGACGAACGGGATGAGCCAGAGGCCGAGGACCACACCCGTCGTGGTGTGGATGGTCGACCACCACGGATCCATCAGCTTGCGGTCGCCGGCGGGGACCTCACCGGGCAGCGGCTTCGAGACGGTGGCCTCCATGAGCAGCCGCACGACGATCACGAGGACGAGCAGTCCGGTGCCCACAAGCCTGACCATGAGCACCCAATCGGGCAGGTCGTCGGCGGCCTGGACGATGAAGAGGCACACGACGACGGCTGCGACGACGTAGACGCCCGCAGAGACCCAGCTCAACCAGGAGCGCGTCGGCCAGTCCCGCCACTTGAGCTTCGTCACGCTCCGCAAGCCGCCACCGAGCTGAAGTTCTACGAAGGACGCCATCTCTTCACCGTTCCCGTCTGTCGTGTCGCACGTTCTCGCGGATGACGAGTCGCAACCGGACCGGCCTGATACATGTGCAGAGCTCTGACCTACCGTGCGACCGCTACCAGCCCCCGCGAGTGGGCGTGTGTCCTTCCCGCGCATCGTCGGGCATCGACATCTCGGCGCGCACGCCGAGCAGGCGGATGGGGCGATCGGGTTCCATCTTCGCCACGAGTTCGAACGTCTTCGCCAGCACGGCCTCGCGGTCGAAGGTCGCCGGGATCTTCTTCGTGAAGATCTTGGTGAAGAACGGCGCATAACGCACCTTGAGCGTCAGACCGATCACGGGCCGCCCTTCGGCGGAGACGTCGCCCAGTACCTGGTCGACCAGCGTTCGCACCGCATCGTCGACCTGCGCGGGCTCAGTGAGATCTTGCTGGTAGGTCGTCTCGCGGCTGTGCCCGCGCGCGACCCACGGGGTGTCGTCCACCACCGACGCGCCGTCGCCCCTCCCGAGCTGGGCGAACCAGAGACCCATCTTCGGTCCGAACTCCGCGACCAAGCCGGACTCGTCGGCCGCGGCGAGCTGGGCGACGGTCAGGATGCCGTGCTCGGCCAAGCGTCGCGAGACCTTGGTGCCGACGCCCCAGAGGTCGATGGTCGGCCGGTCGCCCATCACGTCCAGCCAGTTCGCGGCGGTCAGGCGGAAGACCCCCCGCGGCTTGCCGAATCCGGTGGCGATCTTCGCGCGGACGAGGGTGTCTCCGATACCGACGCTGCAGTGCAGGGCCGTCCGCTCGAGCACCGCCAGCTGCGCATTGCGGGCATACGCCTCGGGATCGTCGGTGGTGACCCCGACGAACGCCTCATCCCAGCCGAGCACCTGGACGACGGCGCCGGGCTGGGCGCGCAGGGTGGCCATCACCTCGTTCGACGCGGCGTTGTACGCAGGCGCATCCACCGGCAGGATGACCGCGTCTGGCACCTTGCGCGCGGCGATACGCAGCGGCATCCCCGACCCGACGCCGTACTCGCGGGCCTCGTATGACGCCGTCGAGACGACTGCTCGCTCCGTGGGATCCCCGCGTCCGCCGACGATCACCGGCTTGCCGGCGAGTTCCGGATGCCGCAGCACCTCGACGGCCGCAATGAACTGGTCGAGGTCGACGTGAAGCACCCACCCACGAAGCCTGTCGCTCATGGGAACAGTCTGCCTGAGGCCTCTCCCACGGCGACGGTACCGCTCTCGAGGTGCGGCTCTCAGGCGTCGGGCTGGTCGAACACGTAGAACACGCTGCCGCCGGGGGCAGCGAAGCCTGCCACCGTCCCGCCCGGAATCTCGTATCGCGCGATGACCACCTCGAGGTCGGCGTGTTCGGCGATCCATCCGCCGAGGTCGTCGACGAGGTACATCGGTCCCGCCGGCTGCTCGGTGTACGACAGCATCACCTGCGCAGCGCGGTCGGGCGTCCAGAATGCCACGGTGTCGTCGCTCTCGCGCCACGCCTCATCCCAGCCGAGGCCGTCGCGGTAGAACTCCACCGCAGTCTGCAGGTCCGAGACCGGCTGGTAAAGGAATGTCAGTTTCATCGAACTCTCCTCAACTCGATTGCACCTGGCTGCGCGCCGACACCAGCGTCTTGAGGTACCGCGCGTTGCGCACCGCGTTTCCGTCCCCGTCGTTGTTGAAATAGGCGAAGACGCGATGACCCGAATCCCGCCACTCGATGAGACGTTCCGCCCACCATACGAGGTCCTCGTCGAGATAGGAGCCGCCGTAGAGGTGCTCGTCGCTCGGCCCGTGAAGCCGGACATAGACGATCTCGCTCGTGGCGCGCAGCCGGCAGGGCAGTCCGGCGCCGCTCATCACGCAATACGACGCATCATTGCGTTCCAGCAGTTCGTAGACGGGGTCCGCATCCCACGACGGATGCCGCAACTCGACCGCCACCGGCATCCATTGCGGAGTCCTCTCGAGGAAGTAGGCGAGGCGTTCGTCGTCCCTCGCCATCGCGGGCGGCAGCTGGGCGAGCACGACGGCACGCTTGTCGCCGAGCTCGTGCCAGCCCGCGCTCATGCGGGTGAGCCAGTCTTCAGGGCCGTACAGCCTCTTGCCGTGGGTGAGGCCGCGCGCCGCCTTCACCGACATCGCGAACCCCGCCGGCAGTCGTTCTCGCCAGCTGCGAAAGCGGGATGCCGGCGGCCACCGGTAGAAGCTCGCATTCAGCTCGACCGTGTCGAACTCGCTGACGTACCGCGCGAGCCGGTCCCGCGCGGGGAGTCCCGGCGGGTAGAGGACCGACTCCCAGTGGTCGTAACTCCAACCCGACGTGCCGATGCGGATCCGCTGGTCAGACGTCTCGATCCTCCGCCCTCTCGCCTGCGTCGGAGGGGCGCAGGGGCGAGGTCGTCGAGGTCGCAGTCACGGCATCACGCTAGGGCCGCGCACGATCGGCTGCGGTGGGATTGACCTCGGTGTCGGTTCGCGATATCTGTCAAGCCCCCGGGAGTCTGAGTGGCGCGCGATTACGTTGCTCGTGGGAGGCAGCTGTGTCCATCATCACCGAGCAATCGGAGCCCGCACCCGCGAGTGCGGTGCGGACGCCGGCATCCGTCGACGCGGGCGATCCCGCCCACGGTGACACTGCGTCGACAGCCGGCGTAAGCGACCGTGTCACGCTCGCCCCAACGGCGGCGGCCGGCCCTTCGGACGCGGTGAGCGAGAGCATCGAGACCGCGCTGGATTCCGCCCGACAGATCGCCCGACTCGGAGTCGACATCGCGACGACGCTGGATTGGTGCGTCGAGGTCGGAGCAACCGCCCCGCGTCCGGGTTCCGGCGGCACCACGCAGCTGTGGGAACTGCTGGCCGGCACCGCTGCGCTCGACGTGGCCGCGGCGCGGATCCTCGAGCCCCACCTCGATGCGCTCGCGATCCTGGAACAATCGGGCACCGATCTCGCTCGCGGTCGGGACCCCTGGGGCGTCGGGGCGGTGCGCGCGACCCCGCGTTCATCGTGGGGCGTCTATGCGGCCGAGGCGCCAGGCTCGACGCTGCGCGCGACGCGCAATCCGGAGGCTTGGACCCTCAACGGGACCAAGGCGTGGTGCTCGCTGGCGCAGGACGCGAGTCACGCATTGGTGACCGCTCTCGTCGACGATGCGAACCGAGGACTCTTCGCGGTCGATCTGCGTGCTCAAGGTGTGACGGCGCAGCCCGGACCGTGGCACGCTCGCGGCCTCCCTCAGATCGTGAGTGCACCCGTGGCCTTCGCGGACGTTCCCGCCATCGCGGTGGGCGAACCAGGCTGGTACCTCCAGCGGCCCGGTTTCGCGTGGGGAGGGATGTCGGTCGCAGCCGTGTGGTGGGGCGCCGCCGCCCCCTTGCTGGGCTCACTGTCCGCGGCGGCGTCGTCGGCCCGCGCGGATCAGCTGTCGCTCATGCACCTGGGCAGGGCGGATGCCGCGCTCTGGGGTGCGCGTGCTGTGCTCGCCGAGGCGGCGACGCTGATCGACCTGGGCGGTGCCGCTGACCGCCGCAGCTCGAAGCTGCTCGCCGAGCGCGTCCGCACGATCGTCGTCGATGCCGTCACGCTCACGATGGCAGAGGCGGATGCGGCTCTCGGACCGGCGCCGCTCGTCGGGGATGCGTCCTTTGCCCGCCGCGTGTCGGATCTGCACCTGTACCTGCGCCAGCACCATGGGTTGCGGGATGTCGCACGCATCGGATGTGAACTGACGTCCTGGGAGCAGTCGTCCTGATGGTTGTCTTCTCGCACCTCGATGCCGGCACGGCGGAGTCGGTCTGGGACGCTGATGGGCGCCTCCACGAAGTGCCCGAACTGGACGTGGCGATCCGTCGACTGGTGGTCGTCGCCGCCCATCCCGATGACGAGACACTCGGCGCCGCCGGGCTGATGGCACGGGTGGCGGCCGCCGGCGCGAGGGTGACTGTGGTCGTCGCAACCGATGGGGAGGGCTCGCATCCCCATTCGACGACCCACACGCGTGCGCGGCTGTCCGCCGCGCGCCGGGATGAGGTCGTACGCGCCGTCCGGCACGTCGCGCCGGCCGCCGAGCTGCACTTTCTCCTGCTCCCCGATTCCGGCCTCCACGAACAGCGCGATGACTTCCGTCGCGACCTGTCACGGGTGCTCGATCACGAACGGACGGACTCCGCGGGCGGGAATGGCCTGCTCGTGGTCGCGCCCTGGTCGGGCGACGGGCACCGCGACCATCGCGTCGCCGCCGAGGTGGTGGCAGAGCTGTGCGCTGAGCGCGGCATCCGCCATCTCGGCTATCCCATCTGGCTGTGGCATTGGGCCCGTCCTGGCGAGGTGCCGTGGCGACACGCCGAGGCACTGACCCTGACCGATGAAGAGCGCTCGGCGAAGGGAGAGGCCATGGCTGAGCACCGCACTCAGATCGACCCGCTCTCGGAGTCCCCGGGTGACGAGCCGATTCTGCACGAACGGATGAGGATGCACTTCGAGCGCGCACGGGAGGTGTTCGTGCAGGAATCCGCCTCGTCGGCCTCCGTGCCGACGCAGTACTTCGACGGCTTCTACGACCGCCACGAAGACCCCTGGGGCTTCGAATCCCGCTGGTATGAGAAGCGCAAACGCGAGATCCTGATGGCTTCGCTACCCTTCCAGCGCCTCGGACGGGTGCTCGAAGTGGGATGCGCGACCGGGCACGTCACCGCCGAGCTCAGACTGCGAGCCGACACCGTGACCGCGATCGACGCCGCGCCCGCCGCGGTGGGCAAGGCGCGGCGCCGCGTGGTCGGCGACGACGTGCGATTCATCGTCGCGCGCGTTCCCGACGAGTGGCCCCAGGGCACATTCGACACCGTCGTGCTCTCAGAGATCGGCTACTACTTCTCGCCGGAGGATCTCGATCGGCTGATCGATCGAATCGAGTCGTGCGGGGCGGGCTTGTTGGTGGCCTGCCACTGGCGCCATCCCGTCTCCGACTATCCGCAAACCGGCGATGCCGTGCACCGGGCACTGCGACGCATGGCGGGATGGGACACCACGGTGAGCCACGAAGAGCGCGACTTCGTGCTCGAGGTCTTCGAGCGCTCCCCGGCGCGATCGGTGGCGCAGCGCGAGGGACTGGCATGACCGGAGCGCCGATCGAGGCCGTCATCGTGGTCGTCCCGGTGCACGACGAGGCCGCGCTGCTCGATCGGTGTCTCACGGCGCTGAAGATCGCCATCGATCGCCTCAGCGAGACCGGGATGCTCTGCATCGTGCGAGTCGTACTCGACGCGTGCGCCGACGGGTCGGCGCGCATCGTCGGCGCGCATGGACTGACCGCCCTGGCGGTCGAGGAGAACCTCGTGGGCGCGGCGCGAGCGCTGGGAATCGCGGCGGCGTGGAACGAGGTGGACACACTCGCACCGGACCAGGTGTGGATCGCCAACACCGACGGGGACTCGGCCGTGCCTCCGTCGTGGCTGACCGTGCAGATCGCCGCGGCGCACGCGGGCGCCGACATCTTCGTCGGTACGGTCCGGCCGGACTTCGCGGATCTCGACCCGCGTCACCAGCGGCACTGGCATGCCACCCACACGCCCGGCGTTCCCAACGGCCACGTGCACGGCGCCAGTCTCGGCGTGCGCGCAGGCATCTACTTCGAGGCGGGCGGATTCGAGGCGGCACCCGAGCACGAGGATGTGTCGCTCGTCGATCGCTGCCGGCGCCTCGGCGGAGAAGTCGTCGCTAGCGACGATGCGGAGGTGCTCACATCGGGCCGCACCATCGGACGTACGCCCGGTGGATACGCCGGCTACCTCCGTGAGCAGGCTCTCGCGATCGACATCGACTGACCGTGATGCGCTCGGCCGAGGCCGCGATCAGCGATTTCGTCCGCTGACCGGTCGGCCCGCCGCGCGGTCAGGCGTGGACGAGCGTCAGCGTCTCGGGTGAGAGCGCATGCTCGATGGCGAGCATGCTGGCACCGAGGACGGCGGCGTTGCGGGCGGCCGCGGACTGCACGATCGCCAGATGCTCGGTCGCGAGCGGGATCGATCGCGTGTAGACCACCTCGCGCACCCCGGCGATGAGGTGCTCGCCCACGCGGGCCATCGAGCCGCCGATGGCGATCACGGAAGGGTTGACGAGGCTCACGCAGGTCGTGAGCACTTCGCCGATGTCGCGGCCCGCCTGGCGCACCCCCTGAATCGCATCGATGTTCCCCCGCTTGACGAGATCCACCACATCGTCGCCGTTCTCGGCGGGAACCCCCTGGGCGCGCAGGGCGCGCGCGATGGCGGGTCCCGAGGCGAGAGCCTCGAGGCATCCTTTGTTGCCGCAGTGGCATGGCACTCCCGCGCCACGGGCGACCTGCACGTGACCGATGTCGCCGGCGATGCCCTGCGCGCCGCGCTGCAGCGATCCTCCCGAGATGACCCCTGCTCCGATGCCCGTGGCGACCTTCACGAAGATGAGGTGGTCCACCCCGGGCCACGCGAACGCCCGCTCGCCGAGAGCCATGATGTTGACGTCGTTGTCGACGAGCACAGGCACATCGAGGTGCTGCTGCACCCACCCCGGGACGTCGAAGCGATCCCAACCCGGCATGATCGGGGGATTCACGGGCTGGCCCGTGGAGTGCTCGACGGGTCCTGGCACGCCGATGCCGATCGCCGTGAGGTCCTTCGTCGAGCGACCGATGCCTTCGAGCATCGCGATGGCGTTCTCGACCGTCCACGTCAGCACCGGCACCGGCCCGAGCGTGACATCGAGCGGCTCGCTGTGTTCGATGATGATGGAGCCGGCGAGATCGGTGATGGCGAGAGTCGCGTGGGAGGCGCCGATATCGGCGGCGAGCACGAGTCGGGCGGTCGGATTGAGCGCGAACCGCGACGGGGGCCTGCCGCCGGTGGAAACCGTCTCAGCGATCGGGATGATGAGCCCCAGGCGCATGAGTTCGTCGACCCGCGCCGCGATCGTGGAGCGTGCGAGCCCCGTGGACTTCGCGAGTTCGGCGCGAGTACGCGGAACGCCGTCGCGCAGAAGCTGGAAGAGCTGGCTCACTCCCGACACCGTGGGAGTCGGCTCGATGGTCATCTTCGCCACATTCCGATTATCGGCGGGCTGCCGGGCGCCGAAGTCCGCCGGACTTTCGACGGGATGCCGCGCCCGCGTAACGAGGGTCGATCAATAGTCCGCTGCGACGCGGCGCGGCATCCGTCACGTCTGTCGTCCGGTGGGCTTGGCGAAGCGCTGCTGAAGCAGAACGGCGACCACGATGATGATGCCCTTCGCGACCTGCTGGACGGACGACGTGAGATTGTTCTGAACGAACACGTTCGTCAGGGTGGCGAAGATGAGGACGCCGAAAACGGTGCCGGTGATCGTGCCGCGTCCGCCGACGAGCAGGGTGCCTCCGACGACGACCGCGGCGATCGCGTCGAGCTCGTACAGCCCGCCGTGCGTTGAGGTGCCCGCGGTGGTGCGGCCGATGATCATGACCGCTGCGATGCCGGCGCACAGCCCGGAGATCGCATACAGCCACATGGTGTGGCGCTTGACGTTGATGCCCGCGAGGCGCGCCGCCTCGCGGTTGCCGCCGATCGCGACCGTGCGCCGGCCGAAGGTCGTGCGATTCAGGAGCACCCAGCCGAGGGCCGCGACGATCGCGAAGATCCAGATCAGCATGTCGACGCCGACGATGTCGAGGTTCATGAAGTTGATGAAGTCGCGGTTGCCGACCTGCAGCGTGCGACGGTTCGCGAGGATCTCGGCGAGCCCTCGCGCGGCCACCAGCATTGCCAGTGTCGCCATGAAGGCGACCACCTTGCCGTACGCGATCACGATGCCGTTGATGACGCCGGCTGCCAGGCCGACGGCGAGGGCGGCGACGACCATGACGATCCAGTGGGACTGATCGGCCGCATCCTGGAGGACTGCGAGGGTTGCCACGACCGATGCGAGGCCCATCACCGAGCCGACCGACAGGTCGATGCCGCCGGCGATGATCACGAGGGTCATGCCGATGCTGATCACACCGATGATCGAGGCCTGCCGCAGGATCGTCAGGATGTTGCTGACGCTCGTGAACGTATCGGGGGCGGTGATGGCACCGATGACGATGAGCAGCAGGAGGGCCACGACAAGGCCGAGGTTGCGGCCGACGGATCCGGACATGAACCTCTGGAACCCGGTCTTCTGGCCGCGGCTGTCGGGTTCTGGCTGCCCGACAGGCTGCGGGGGGATGTTCTGGATCCCAGCGGTCTGCTCGCTCACGCGGCGATTCCTTTCATGACGAGATCGAGCACTCCGTGCTCGTCGATCTGTGAGGCGGGAACGGTCTGCACCACGCGACCGTCCGAGATGACCAGGACGGTGTCGGCGAGCCCGAGCACCTCTTCGATTTCGCTGGAGACGACGACGACGGCGTTCCCGGCGGCGGCGAGACGGCGGATGAGGGCATAGATCTCGGCGCGGGCGCCGACATCGACGCCGCGGGTGGGCTCGTCCAGCAGCAGAACGCGGGTCCCGTGAACGAGCCAGCGAGCCAGCAGGATCTTCTGCTGATTGCCGCCCGAGAGGGTCATCGCGGCGCGGTCTGGGTCCGCCGGTCGCAGCTCGAGCGCCTCGATCTGCTCCAGCGTCGCCTTGCGTTCGGCACGCTCGTTCAGGAAGCCGCCTTTGGCGAACCGCGATACCGACGACAGCGTGACGTTCACATAGATCGGTTCGTCCAGCACCAGTCCCTGGCTCTTGCGCTCCTCCGGGGACAGGCCGATTCCCGCGCCCACCGCGGCGACGACCGAGCCGCGGCGAAGCGTCTTGCCCGCGACCTTCACCGCGCCCGCTGTCGCGGTCCGCGCGCCGTACACGGTCTCGAGGATCTCAGACCGACCGGAGCCGACGAGGCCCGCGAGCCCGATCACCTCGCCCGCGCGCACCGAGAACGACACATCGGAGAAGACTCCCGCAAGAGCGAGGCCCTCGACCTCGAGCACCGTGGGGGCGTCGTCGGGGACCGGCACCGCCGAAGGGAAGACGTTGGCCACCTCTCGACCGGTCATGAGGCGGATCAGCTCCGCGGTGGGAGTGTCGGCGACCGGGAGGCCGCTCGCCATCGAGCGTCCGTCCTTCAGCACGGTGATGCGGTCGCCGATCTGGCGTATCTCTTCGAGGCGGTGGGTGATGTAGACGACCGCGATCCCGGCCGAGGTGAGCTCGTTGACGACGTGGAAGAGGTTCTTGACCTCCTGGCCGTCCAGCACGGCGGATGGCTCGTCCATGATGATGAGCTTGATGTCGTGCGAGAGGGCGCGCGCCATGCTCACGATCTGCTTGTTCGCCGCGCTCAGGCTGCCGACTTCGGCATTGGGCGAGAGGTTGGCGTGGCCGAGGCGCCGCAGCAGCTCCCGGGTCTGCTTCGCCGCCTCGGAGCGGTGGGTGAAACCACCGCGCGAAAGCTCGTGCCCGAGGAAGATGTTCTCGGCAATGGTCAGACCGTCGACGACATCCAGTTCCTGGTACATCGTCGCGATGCCCAACTCGATTGCGGCCTCGGGAGTGGGGATCTCGACCACCTCACCGACCCACGAGATCTCACCCTCGTCAGGGCGGTGCACGCCCGCGAGCACCTTGATGAGCGTCGACTTGCCCGCGCCGTTCTGTCCCAGGATGCAATGGACTTCTCCAGGCAGAATCTCGAGATCGACCCCACGGAGCGCTTGGACTCCCGCGAACGACTTCGTCACGCCACGAACCGCGAGTAATGCCGATTGATGGTCAACTTTGATCACGTGCCGAACGTAACACGCCTACCGCGTCGATGCCGAGTCTCGATCCGGCAACGATGGTGCACGTCACAGGGCTCATGGCGGGACAGGGACACCCGATGACGCGTGCGAAATGACGACCCCATGACTTCTGACGGGCCGGAATCAAAAGATGACAACTCGCGGAACCGTTCTGCTACGGTGAGTCGCGTCAGCGTGGACCTCCTCGAGTGCGGGCAGCACTTTCCCTCTCGTGGCAGCGCGCTGCACCAGCTGCATCACATTCAAGGAGGAAGAAATATGCGCTCACACCTGAAGGCGCGCACGCGACTGATTCTCACCGGCACCGCCGTCATCGCCGCCGTCGGCCTGCTCGCCGGCTGCACCGGCTCGGGGGCGGAGGAGGACGTCGTCGACCAGGGCACCTCGAACGAAGAGAACGCGGAGTCCGGCGACACCGTCGTCATCGGCTTCTCGGGTCCCGCTGCCGACCACGGCTGGCTCGGTGCCATCAACTCGGGCGCCCAGGCCGCGGCAGACAGCTTCGACGACGTCGAGCTGAAGGTGGCAGAAGGCACCAACGACCCCATCGCGCAGATCGCGGCGGTCGAGGGCTTCGTCAACGAGGGGGTCGACGCCATCGTTCTGCTGCCCACCGACGGCGCCGCTCTGACCGAGGCCGCGATCGCCGCGATGAATGCGGGCGTGCCGGTGATCAACGTCGACCGCGTCTTCTCCAGTCCGTTCGCCGCGCGTGCGACCATTCTCGGCGACAACTACGGCATGGGCGTCAGCGCCGGCACGTACATCTGCGCAAAGCTCGGGGACAACCCGGACGCGATCGTCGCGGAGATCCCCGGCATCGATTCGCTGCCGCTCACGCAGGACCGCTCACAGGGCTTCGCCGACGCGCTCGAGGACTGCGGGCTCGAGGTCGGTCCTCGAGTGGCCGCAGACTTCACGGTCGCCGGTGGCGAGACGGCGGCATCCCAGCTGCTCTCGGCCAACCCGCAGATCGACGCACTCTGGAACCACGACGACGACCAGGGCATCGGCGTGCTGGCAGCCATCGAGTCCGCCGGTCGTGACGAGTTCTTCATGGTGGGGGGTGCGGGAAGCCTGTCCGCGATGGAGCACATCAAGGCCGGCGACTCGGTACTCGAGGCCACCGTCATCTACCCCTCGACGCAGGCCGCCGACGGCGTCGCACTTGCTCGCCTCATCGCGCAGTCCAAGACGATGGGCGACCTGATCACGCCCAGCATCCCGAACCGCATCGTGCTCGACGCCCCTGTCGTCACGGCGGACAACGTCGACCAGTTCATCGACCTCGCGTTCGAGTAAGCGCGACGATCCTCGCGGGGCGCCCGTCGATCACGGCGGGCGCCCCTCCCCGACCTTCCGAGAGGACACTTCGTTGACCGACACCCTTCGACCGGATGCTGAGCTTGCCCCGGTTGCTGAGATTGCCGAAGCAGAGGGACCGTTACGCGTCGCCATGATCGGCCAC
Source organism: Microbacterium pumilum (assembly GCF_039530225.1). Lineage (NCBI taxonomy): Bacteria > Bacillati > Actinomycetota > Actinomycetes > Micrococcales > Microbacteriaceae > Microbacterium > Microbacterium pumilum. The sequence continues at coordinate 3,940,646 of NZ_BAAAOH010000001.1, read as the reverse complement.
GGCTTCATGGGCGCGGCACATTCCCAGGGCTGGCGAGTCGCCCCCAGATTCTTCGATCTCGCGCGCGAGCCCGAGATGACCGTCGTCGTGGGGCGCAACGCCGCTGCGGTCGAGCACGCCGCCCGAAAATGGGGCTGGGCCGAGGCTGCCACGGACTGGCGCGACGTGATCGCGCGCGACGACATCGACGTCGTCGACGTCGTCACGCCCGGAGATACGCACGCCGAGATCGCGATCGCGGCGCTCGAGGCCGGCAAGCACGTCCTGTGCGAGAAGCCGCTGGCCAACACCGTGGCAGAGGCCGAGGCGATGACCGAAGCGGCGACGCAGGCGGCCGAGCGCGGCATCCGCTCGATGGTCGGCTTCACCTATCGGCGGGTACCCGCGGCAACCTTCGCGCGCGATCTCGTCGCCGCCGGAAGGATCGGCGAGATCCGTCAGGTACGGGCCGAGTACCTGCAGGACTGGCTGATGGATGCCGATGCCCCGCTCACCTGGCGGATGCAGAAGGACCGCGCCGGATCCGGCGCGCTCGGCGACATCGGCGCGCACGCCGTCGACCTGACCGAGTACATCACGGGGCAGAAGGTCACGACGGTGTCGGGCATCATCGAGACCATCGTCCCCGAGCGTCCGCTGCTCGGCGAGAGCGTCGGGCTGTCGGGAACCGCCTCGACCGAGCGCGGTGCGGTCACGGTCGACGACATCGCACTGTTCACCGGCCGGCTCGACTCGGGGGCGCTCGCCTCGTTCGAGGCCACGCGCTTCCGCACCGGCCGCAAGAATGCCTTGCGGATCGAGGTCGCGGGCTCGCTCGGCGCGATCTCGTTCGACCTGGAGCGGCTCAACGAGCTCGACTTCTACGACGCGACACTGCCAGAGACCGAACTGGGCTTCCGCCGCATCCTCGTCACGGAGCACGACCACCCGTACCTCTCGCCGTGGTGGCCGACCGGTCATATGCTCGGCTACGAGCACGGCTTCTCGCACCAGGTGTACGACTTCGTCACGGCGATCGTGGCCGGCACCCAGCCGCTGCCTTCGTTCGACGACGGCCTGCACGTGCAGCGTGTGCTCGACGCCGTCGAGCGCAGCTCCGCAGCCGGCAGCATGTGGACCCCGACCGACTGACCGAAGCCGCTCAGTCATCCCCGATCCCGGAAGGACACCGCAATGACGCGACCCATCACCCTGTTCACCGGCCAATGGGCCGACCTGCCGCTCGAAGAGGTCGCCCGCCTTGCGGCCGGCTGGGGCTATGACGGCCTCGAGATCGCCTGCTGGGGCGACCACCTCGACCCATGGCGCTGGGATGACGACGAGTACGTGCAGAGCAAGCTCGACCTTCTCGAGCGCTATGGACTGAAGGTGTGGGCGATCTCGAACCACCTGAAAGGTCAGGCGGTGTGCGACGACCCCATCGATCAGCGGCACCGCGACATCCTGCCTGATCAGGTGTGGGGCGACGGCGATCCCGAAGGGGTCCGCGAACGGGCTGCCGAGGAGATGAAGCACACTGCCCGGCTGGCGGCGAAGCTCGGCGTGAAGACCGTCGTCGGGTTCACAGGATCGAGCATCTGGAAGTACGTCGCGATGTTCCCGCCCGTCTCGCAGGAGGCGGTGGATGCCGGGTACCAGGACTTCGCGGACCGCTGGAATCCGATCCTCGACGTGTTCGACGAGGTCGGCGTCCGCTTCGCGCATGAGGTGCACCCCAGCGAGATCGCCTACGACTACTGGACGACGGTGCGCACGCTCGAGGCGATCGGCCACCGCAAGACGTTCGGACTCAACTGGGATCCGTCGCACTTCATCTGGCAGCAGCTGAACCCCGTCGACTTCATCCTCGAGTTCACGGATCTGATCTACCACGTCGACTGCAAGGACGTGAAGCTCAACCTCGGCAACGGTCGAAACGGCCGCCTCGGCTCGCACCTCGCGTGGGCGGACCTGCACCGAGGGTGGGATTTCGTCTCGACCGGACGCGGCGACGTGCCGTGGGAGGCATCCTTCCGTGCCCTGAACTCCATCGGGTACGACGGACCGATCTCGGTCGAGTGGGAGGACGCCGGCATGGATCGCCTGCTCGGCGCCCCCGAGGCGCTCGAGTTCGTGAAGAAGAACGCGTTCGCGGCACCCGAAGCGGCTTTCGACGCGGCATTCAGCAGCCGCTGACCGACGACGGGCTCGGGATGCCGGGACTGCCGGCATCCCGCCGCTGGAACGGGTGGCGGCACGGCCGTAGGTAGGGTTGTGCCATGACGACGACACCCCCCGGCTGGTACGACGACGGGCACGGCGCAATGCGCTGGTGGGACGGCACGGTGTGGACCGAGCACGTCGCGACGCCGGAACACGAGCCGGCCGCGTACGCCGAGCAGCCGAGCGGTGCAACCGAGCCGCTCCACCCCGACGCCCATGCGAGAACCGCCTATCCGGGAGGATACCCCGCAGGCTATCCCGGCGCCGAGGAGGCGGTGTATCCGCCCGACGCCGGCTACGCCGGGGCTTATCCCGCGGGCGAGCCGCCCGTCTATCCGACCGACGGCGGTGCGTTCATCGCGGCGACCGAACCCCGCAAGTCCCGGCTCTGGATCGTGTGGGTGGTGCTCGGCGTCATCGTCCTCGGGATCGTGATCGCGCTCGCAGTTCTCGTCCCCGTGCTCTTCCTCAGCTTGACCTCGAACGCCGGATCGTCTGGCCAGTCGACCGGTGGCACCTCGACGGAGGAGCCGGCCGAGATCGATCCGCCCACGGGTGCGGATGAGACGGCTGCGGCCGCTGCCGTCGAGATGTTCAATGACGCGATCGAGAGCAACGACTGCGCCGCGTACTTCGCATCGACGACGGAGCAGTTCCGCAACGCGCTCGAAGTCGTCGACTGCGACGAGTTCGCCCAGGCGACGGAGAACTTCACGACCGACTTCACGGACTACGAGCTGACTGTCACGTCGGTCGAGCAGGAGGGCGACTCGATTTCGGTCTACACGACCGAGACCTACACGAGTCCGCTCGACGACCAGGGCGAGGAGGCCGCCCAGCCTCAGCAGTACGAAGACCACTTCCGCTACATCGTGGTGGGGACGCCCGACGGCTGGCTGGTCGACGAGTCGTACTCCGCCGACCAATGAGCGAGGCTGCAGCCCGGCCTCGCAACCCGCGCTTCGTGCTCACGTGCATCGGCGTGGGCCTGCTGGCCGGACTGCTCTCCGGCCTGTTCGGCGTCGGGGGCGGCACCGTCATCGTTCCGCTGCTGGTGCTGATCCTCGGCTTCGACCAGAGGCTCGCCGCCGGCACCTCGCTCGCCGCGATCGTGCCGACCGCGACGGTCGGCGTGATCTCGTACGCCATCCATGGCTCGGTCGCGTGGATCCCCGGGCTGATCCTCGCCGTCGGCGCCGTCGTCGGCGCGCAGATCGGCACCTGGCTGCTGCCGCGGCTCTCGCTCACGGTGCTGCGCTGGTCGTTCGTCGGGTTCCTCGCAGCGGTCATCGTCAGCCTCTTCATCGTGGTCCCCTCGCGCGACGCGGACCTTCCGCTCACGGTCATCACCGTCATCGGACTGCTGGTGCTCGGGGTCGTCACGGGAACACTGGCCGGGCTTCTGGGCGTCGGCGGAGGCATCATCGTCGTGCCGACCCTCATGATCCTGTTCGGCGCGAGCGACCTCATCGCCAAGGGCACGTCGCTGCTCATGATGATCCCGACGGCTGTCTCAGGCACGGTCGGGAACATCCGCCGTCGGAACGTCGACCTCTTCGCAGCAGTGCTCGTGGGCGTCGCCGCGTGTACGACGACGGCGGTCGGCGCCTGGTTGGCGACGATCGTCGACCCGTTCACCGGCAACGTGCTGTTCGCCGTCTTCCTCGCGATCATCGCGGTGCAGATGGCGATGCGTGCCGTGCGCGGCCACCGCCGGTGACAGCCGGAGAGCGCCGACGCCCGCTCGATAGGATGGCACGGTGCCAGTGAATCCCGATCTTGTCGGCCGAAGCTTCCCGCCGACGGCTCCGTACCTCGTCGGCCGAGAGAAGATGCGCGAGTTCGCCCGTGCCGTCTTCGCGGATGACCCGCAGCACACGGATCCCGAGGCGGCCCGCGCGCTCGGCTACTCGGATGTCGTCGCCCCGGTCACATTCGCGATCGTCATTCAGGAGCAGGGACTGCAGCAGCTCCTGGCCGAGCCCGAGTCCGGCATCGAATTGTCACGGACCATCCACGCCGAGCAGCGCTTCCGGTATTCCCGGCCCATCGTGGCCGGCGATGAGCTGACCGCGCACCTCTCGGTCGTCGGCATCCGCACTATGGGGGGCAACGCCATGGTCACGAGCGAGACCCAGATCACGGATGCCGCCGGCGAGCACGTCGCGACCGCGACATCCGTCCTCCTCGTCGGGCAGGATGACGCATGAGTGCCCTCGCCGTCGGCGATGTGGTCGCCGAGCGCACCGTCCACCTCAGCCGCGAGTCCTTGGTGCGCTACGCCGGCGCGTCCGGGGACTTCAACCCCATCCACTACCGCGACGACGTAGCCGCAGCCGTCGGGCTGCCTGGGGTCCTCGCCCACGGCATGCTGACGATGGGGCTCGCCGTGCAGACGATCGTGCCGTGGCTCGGTGATGTCGGCCGCATCCTCGATTACGGCGTGCGGTTCACCCGGCCCGTCGTCGTCGATCCGGATGCCGGTGCCGACGTGTCGGTCCTCGCCAGGGTCGGTGCCGTCGACGACGAGACGGCTCGCATCGACCTGACCGTGACGTTCGAGGAAGCCACGGTGCTCGTCAAGGCGCAGGTGCGCATCCGCCTCGCCTGACCGATGCCAGAAGTCACGCCGATTCCGCTCGCGCAGCTCACGACGCTGCGCACCGGCGGCGCCCCCGCACGCATGATCGACGCGACCTCGGCGGACGAGCTCGTCGATGCCCTCCGATCGGTGTGGGCCGAGGGCGATCCTTGGCTGGCGCTCGGTGGCGGATCCAACCTGCTGATAGGCGACGAGCCCTTCGAGGGGACGGTCGTGCGAGTGCTCACGCACGGTATCGAGCGGATGCCGTCACCCCGGCCCGGCTTCGCACGACTGCGTGTGCAGGCCGGCCATGACTGGGATGCCCTCGTCGCGTACGCGGTGGGGGAGGGCCTTGCCGGCATCGAGGCCATGTCGGGGATCCCAGGTACCGTCGGCGCCGCCCCGGTGCAGAACATCGGAGCGTACGGGCAGGAGATCGTCCAGACGCTCGTCGAAGTCGAGCTCGTCGACGAGTCGACGGGCGCGGTGTCGGTCGTGCCGGCGGCCGAGCTCGGCCTCGGATTCCGCACCTCGGCGCTGAAGCACCACTACGGCTCGGCGCCCGCTCGGCAGGCGGTCATCCTCTCGGTCACGCTCGAACTCGCCGAAGTCGGCGACGGCCCGCGACCGATCGTGGGCGAGCAGCTGCGGACGGCGCTCGGCCTGCGCGAGGGCGAAGCCGTGCCGGTCTCGTGGATCCGCGATCACGTCATCGAGACACGCCGCCGCAAGGGGATGGTGCTCGACGGCGCCGACCCCGACACCTACAGCGCCGGATCCTTCTTCCAGAACGCGATCGTCTCCGCGTCGTTCGCCCGGACCCTGCCTGCCGAGTGCCCGCGGTGGCCGGTGACCCCCGACCTCGACCCCGTGCTCGTCATCCCGCTCGCCGCATACGACGGCTACGTGCCACCGCCGTCCGACGTCCAGTCCGAGGTGAAGGTCAGCGCGGCATGGCTCATCGAGCACGCCGGACTGCGCAAGGGCTTCAAGCTGCCTCGCTCGCGCGCGGCGCTGTCGTCCAAGCACGCCCTCGCGCTGACGAACCGAGGATCGGCGACCGCGGCGGAGCTGGCCGAGCTGGCCCGCTTCATCCAGGGTCGCGTGCAGTCCGAGTTCGGACTCATCCTCCAGCCCGAACCGGTGCTGGTGAACGTAGAACTCTAGCCCAGCCGCCCGGCCAGGTCAGGCGAAGAGCTCCTGAAGCCGCTGCACACCCTCGAGCAGTGCTTGGTCTCCGAGCGCGTATGACAGGCGCAGATAGCCGCTCGGGCCGAACGCCTCGCCGGGAACGACCGCGACTTCGGCCTTCTCGAGGATGAGGTCGGCCAGCTCCAGCGACGTGGTCGGAGTGATTCCGCGCCAGGTCCTGCCGAGCAGCCCCTGGACGTCGGGGTAGACGTAGAACGCGCCCAGCGGGTTGGGCACGGTCACGCCTTCGATCTTCGCGAGCTCGCCGACGATCAGCTTGCGGCGTCGATCGAACGCAAGCCGGAACTGCTCCGCCTCGTCCTGCGGACCCGTCAGAGCCGCGAGCGCCGCGCGCTGGGCGATGTTGTTCACGTTCGAGCAGAGGTGCGACTGCAGGTTGGCGGCGATCTTGATGGCGTCCTTCGGCCCGACCATCCAACCCACGCGCCAGCCGGTCATGGCGTAGGTCTTGGCGACGCCGTTCACGAGGATCGTCTGGGCTGCGGCATCTGGAACCGCGTCGACGATCGAGGTGGCACTCACACCCTCGTAGACGAGGTTCTGGTAGATCTCGTCGGAGATGATCCAGATGCCGTGCTCGACCGCCCATTCACCGATCGCGCGGGTCTCTTCAGGCGTGTAGACCGAGCCGGTCGGGTTCGAGGGCGACACGAAGACGAGCGCGGTCGTCCTGTCGGTGCGCGCCGCCTCGAGCTGCTCGACGGTGACCTTGTACTCCTGGTCGGCGCCGGCGAACACCTCGACGGGCACGCCGTCCGCAAGGGCGATCGCCTCGGGGTACGTCGTCCAGTACGGGGCCGGCAGCAGCACCTCGTCGCCCGGGTTCACGACGGTCTGGAACGCCTGATACACGGCCTGCTTGCCGCCGTTCGTGACGATGATCTGGGATGCGTCGACCTCGAGCCCCGAGTCGCGGAGCGTCTTGGCGGCGATCGCCTCCCGCAGCACGGGAAGCCCGACAGCGGGGGTGTAGCGGTAGTTCGCCGGGTCGCGCAGCGCCTCTGCGGCGGCATCCACGACGAACTGGGGAGTGGCGAAGTCGGGCTCGCCGGCAGCGTACGAAATGACCGGTCGGCCGGCGGCTTGAAGCGCCTTGGCCTTGGCGTCGACCTTGAGGGTCGCGGACTCGGCGATGGCGGAGAGCTTGCGGGAGAGTGGGGCGCGTTCTGTCACGCCTTCGAGCGTAGCCGGGTGTGCCCATCGTGTCGGGGCGACGAGCGTCGAGGAGGCCGGTCATCCCGCTTTGGCACGATGCGATGTGGCCGTGGGGGCATGGCGGCATGGGGGAGAAGCTGTGAGCGGATGCCGCGAACGCCGCCTCGAGGCGACATCCGCGACATCCGGGCCCGCTATTCGCTGTCGACGAGGTAGCGCGAATAGGCCGTGAGCGTCAGGAACGCCGGGAACTCCTCCCGCAGCGACACCTCGCGGAAGATGTCAGCCGCATCGTCGAATCGGTCCGTCCCTGAGCCTGTCGAAGGGTCGCGGCGCTCCACCTCGCTGAGCACTTCGGCGATCAGCCGCTCGATGTACTCCCGCGTGATGGGCGTGCCGCCCTCGGTCGAGCGATCCTGATGGATCCACTGCCACACCTGTGAGCGAGAGATCTCCGCGGTCGCGGCATCCTCCATGAGGTTGTCGATCGCGACGGCGCCGAGGCCCCGCAGCCACGCCTCGAGGTAGCGGATCGCGACCGACACGTTCGCTTTCACCCCCGCGGCGGTCACCGGCAGCCCGATGTGCACATCGAGCAGCTGCGAGGCCTTCACCTCGACGTCGTCGCGCTGCCGGTCGACCTGATTGGGCCGATCGCCCAGCACGGCGTCGAACTCGGCGCGAGCCACCGGGATCAGGTCGGGATGCGCGACCCACGTGCCGTCGAAGCCGTCGCCGGCCTCGCGCTTCTTGTCGGCCGCCACCTTCTCGAAGGCGCGCGCGGTGACCTCGGGGTCGCGCCGGTTCGGGATGAACGCGCTCATGCCCCCGATCGCGAAAGCGCCCCGGCGGTGACACGTCTTGACGAGGAGGTCGGTGTAGGCGCGCATGAACGGCACCGTCATCGTGACCTCGCTGCGGTCGGGCAGCACGAACCGCGCTCCGCGTCCGCGGTAGTTCTTGATGATCGAGAAGATGTAGTCCCATCGCCCGGCGTTCAGGCCCGCGCAGTGATCGCGCAGCGCGAAGAGGATCTCGTCCATCTCGAACGCGGCGGGCAGCGTCTCGATCAGCACCGTTGCGCGGATCGTCCCGTACGGGATGCCGATGTACTCCTCGCTGAAGGCGAAGATGTCGTCCCACAGCCGCGCCTCTTCGCTCGATTCGAGCTTCGCGAGATAGAAGTACGGGCCGCGACCGTTCGCGATCAGCCGTTCGGCGTTGTGGAAGAAGTAGAGGCCGAAGTCGACGAGTGAACCGGATGCCGACAGCCGGCGTCCGGAGCGGTCGATGAAGCGGATGTGCTGCTCCGCGAGGTGCCAGCCGCGCGGCCGCATCACGATCGTGGGGGTCTCGGTGGCGGTGACTTCGTACACTTTGCCCTCGGGACTCGTGAAGCTGAGTTCGCCTCGGATCGCGTCACGCAGTGACAGCTGCCCCTCGATGACGTTCTTCCAGGTGGGGCTCGTGGCGTCCTCCTGGTCGGCGAGCCAGACCTTCGCGCCGGAATTCAGCGCGTTGATCGTCATCTTCGGGTCAGTCGGTCCGGTGATCTCGACGCGTCGGTCCTCGAGTCCCGGGGCGGCGCCCGCGACCTGCCATTCGGCATCCTCTCGGATGTGGGCGGTCTCGTCGCGGAACCTCGGGTCGCGGCCGATGCCGACCTCGAAGCGCGTGCGCATCCGGTCGGCGAGGCGGTCGTATCGTCGCGCCGAGAAGCGGTCGTGCAGCGCGGTGAGGAACGCGATCGCGTCGGGTGTGAGGATCTCGTCGTAGCGGTCGCGGACCGCGCCGAGGATCTCGATCGTCGGCTGGTGCGTCGCGATCGGTCCGGTGAAGGTCCCTGAGCTTGTCGAAGCGTGGAGGGGACTGGTCGTGGGCGGTGAGCCCGTGTCGGTGATGGTCATGGCATTGTCCTGTCTGTGTGAGGGTGTGTCCCGCCATCCATGTCCCGAAATCCCTCGGTCTGCATCGTCGGAGCCGAGGGAAATCGGGACATGGATTGGGGGTCAGTGGAACTGCTGGGCCTCGGTGGATCCCACCAGGGCGAGGGTGGCGCTCTCAGGGTTGAGCGCCGTCGATACGCGGTCGAAGTAGCCGGTTCCGGCCTCCCGCTGGTGCTTTGTGGCGGTGTAGCCGCGAGCTTCTGACGCGAACTCGGCCTCCTGCAGCTCGACGTACGCGCTCATGGCGCGTTCGGCGTAGCCGTGAGCGAGGTCGAACATCGAGTGGTTCAGGGCGTGGAAGCCCGCCAGGGTGATGAACTGGAACTTGTAGCCCAGATCCGCCAGCTCCTGCTGGAAGGTCGCGATCTGCCGATCGTCGAGGTGGCGCTTCCAGTTGAAGCTGGGCGAGCAGTTGTACGCGAGCAGCTTGCCCGGGTACTGCGCGTGGATGGCCGCAGCGAACGCGCGGGCAAGTTCGATGTCGGGCTCGCCCGTCTCGACCCACAGCAGGTCGGCGTACGGTGCGAATGCCAGGCCGCGGCTGATCACCGCGTCGAGACCGGGCCGGACGCGATAGAAGCCCTCGGGAGTGCGCTCGCCGGTCGTGAACTCGCGGTCGCGCTCGTCGACGTCGCTGGTGAGCAGGTCGGCAGCGAGAGCGTCCGTGCGGGCGATGATGACCGTCGGCACGCCGGCGACGTCGGCGGCGAGCCGCGACGCGTTGAGCGTCCGGATGTGCTGCTGTGTCGGCACCAGAACCTTGCCGCCGAGGTGGCCGCACTTCTTCTCGCTCGCGAGCTGGTCCTCCCAGTGGATGGCGGCAGCGCCGGCCTGGATGAGGGAGTGCGCGAGCTCGTACGCGTTCAGCGGCCCTCCGAAGCCGGCCTCGGCATCAGCCACGATCGGGGCGAGCCAGTCCTGGGTGAGTTCGCCTTCGGCGTGCTCGATCTGGTCCTGGCGCAGGAGCGCGTTGTTGATTCGACGCACGACGGCCGGCACCGAGTTCGCGGGGTACAGACTCTGGTCGGGGTAGGTCTGGCCGGCGAGGTTGCCGTCGGCGGCGACCTGCCACCCGGACAGGTAGATCGCCTTGAGGCCGGCTCGCACCTGCTGCACCGCCTGACCGCCGGTGTACGCGCCGAGTGCGCGCACATAGTCCTCCGTGTTGACGAGGTTCCACAGGCTCTCCGCGCCACGCTGCGCGAGGGTGGAATCTTCGCGCACCGAGCCCCGGAGCGCGATGACATCCTCGGCGGTGTACGTGCGCTCGATGCCGTCCCACCGCGGGTCGGTCTCCCAGATCTCCAGGAGCTCCGCCGCGGTCTGCGTCTGGTCGCCCGCACGGAGCGGGGGGTGGCCGGGGGTGGAGTGGATCGTCATGTCGGGTCTCCTTCTCGGATGCCGCGGCAGTTCTCGGTCGCTGAGGCTGTCGAAGCGGGCGGGTGCTCGTATGACCACTCTGAGTGAACTTCCCCGACATCCCTCGCCGATTCGGACGTGAAGTTCAGGCATATTTCTGCTCCTGTGAGAGAATGCCGTCATGTCCACAGCGCTGCCTCACGGAAACATCGCCCCGCTCACCGACGATGAGGAAGTGGACTCATTGACGATCGGCCGCCGCATCCGCCAACTCCGCACCGAGCGCAGCATGACGCTCGAGGAGCTTGCGACAGCGGTCGACCGCGCTCCGAGTCAGCTCTCGATGATCGAGAACGGACGGCGCGAGGCCAAGCTCACGCTGCTCCGCGCGATCGCGCGCGCACTCGGCACGACGCTGGATGCGCTCCTCGAGTCGGAACCTCTCGGCGAGCGCGCGACGCTCGAGATAGGACTGGAGCGCGCCATGCGCGGTCAGACGTTCCAGGCGCTTGGCATCCCGCCGTTCCGCGTCGGCAAGACGGTGCCGACCGAGGCGCTCAAGGCGATGCTGGCGTTGCAGGGCGAGATCGAGCGGCTTCGCGACGAGCGCGCTGCCACCCCCGAAGAGGCGCGCCGGGCCAACGTCGCGCTCCGCAAGCTGATGCGCACCCAGAACAACTACTTCCCCGACCTCGAGGAGCAGGCACGACGGATCCTCGGTGCCGTCGACCACCCCGGCGGTCCGCTGACCCAGCGCACGGCATCCGACATCGCCGCGCACCTCGGATTCACGCTGCACTACGTGCCCGATCTGCCGCAGACCACTCGCAGCGTCGCCGACATCAAGAACGGCCGGCTGTACCTGTCGAGCCGGCTGACGTCGAAGGGTGATCCGCGAACTGCGGTGCTGCAGGCGCTGTCGAGTCGGATGCTGGGCCACAGCGAGCCGACGAGCTATGCCGAGTTCCTCCGCTAGCGTGTCGAGACGAACTACCTGACGGGTGCGCTGCTCATTCCCGAGGCGCACGCGGTGCCGTTCCTGAAGGACGCGAAGCGCGATCGGGCGATCTCGATCGAAGACCTTCGCGATGCGTACTCGGTCTCGTACGAGACGGCGGCGCATCGCTTCACGAATCTCGCATCGGTGCATCTCGGCATCCCGGTGCACTTCCTCAAGGTGCACGAGTCGGGCACCATCACGAAGGCGTACGAGAACGACGACGTCAACTTCCCGGCCGACCGGCTCGGTGCGATCGAGGGCCAGATGTGCTGCCGCAGGTGGACGTCGCGGGTGGTCTTCGACGTCGACGATCACTTCAACCCGTACTACCAGTACACCGACACCGGCAACGGGACGTACTGGTGCACGGCGCGCGTCGAGTCGTCGAGCGAGGGCGCCAACTCCGTTTCAGTCGGTGTCCGGTTCGACGACACGAAGTGGTTCCTCGGGCGCGATACGCCCAATCGCGGCGTGTCGAAGCACTCGGTCGAGGTGTGCTGCCGCCGGGCTCCCGCGGAGCTCGAGGCCGCTTGGCGAGACAACTCGTGGCCCAATGTGCGCACCCCGCGCACGCTGCTCGCGACCCTTCCGACCGGGGCGTTTCCCGGGGTGGACACGACCGATGTGTACGAATTCCTGGAGGCGCACGCGCCGGTCTGACCACGGCGCGGTGACCGCCGGTGCGAAGTTCAAGCGATCGAGGCGTCGCAGTCGAGATCCACAGGTTCATCATGGCAGTGTCAGTCAGCGCCCGGCGATCAGGTCTGCCGCCTTCGCGAAGACCGACGTGCGATCCGACGAACCGGATGCCTCCGCCCGATCAGCCGCGTGATACGCGGTGTAGATCGTCTTGACCGCGAGCCAGCGCAGCGGTTCGACCTCCCAGCGCTTCGCGCGGTGCGCGACCCACGGCAGGCGAGCGAGGGCGGTGTCGCGACGCAGGACCAGGTCGGCGAGCGTGCGTCCGGCGAGGTTCGTGGCCGTGACGCCCGTGCCGACGTATCCGCCCGCCCAGCCGACGCCGGTGGCGGCGTCCAGCCCCACCGTCGCGGCCCAGTCCCGCGGAACCCCCAGCACCCCCGCCCAGGCATGTTCGATCGGCACGTCGGCCGCAGCGGGGAAGAAGTCGCGCAGGAACGCGGAGAGCGATGCGATGGTCCGCTGCTGCGTCCGGCCATCGGCGTCGACGCGCGAACCGAAGCGGTAGGGGACGCCGCGCCCGCCGAAAGCGATCCGGTCATCGGCGGTCCGCTGCGCGTACATGTACACGTGCGCCATGTCGCCGACGACCTCGCGCCCCGACCAGCCGATCTGCTGCCAGACGGCGGCGGGCAGCGGCGCTGTCGCGATCATCGACGAGTTCATCGGCAGCCATGTGCGGTGCTCGCCCGCGAGGTCGGCCGTGAAGCCCTCCGTGGCACGCAGCACGAAGGTGGCGCGCACTGTGCCGCGATCGGTCACCGCGCGACCGGGAGCGATCTCCGACACCCGGGTGCCTTCGAAGATCGTGACGCCCATCCGCTCGACAGCGGCGGCGAGGCCGGAGACGAGCTTCGCGGGATGGATGCGTGCAGCGTGCGGATGCCACGCCGAGCCGAGTGCGCCGTCGATGAGGATGCGGCGGGCGGTGTCGCCGGCATCCCACACCTCGAGGTCGGTGTGCGGCCACGCCTGCTCTGCGCCAGCCCAGTCCGTCAGGCGGGCGAGCTGGGACGGGGTTCGGGCGACCGAGACCTCGCCGCCCTTGACGATGTCGGCCGCGATGCCCTCGCGCGCCGTGACCGCGATCACCTCGTCGACGGTCTCGTTGAGCGCTCGCTGATGTGCGATGGCGGCATCCCGCCCGTGGGACTTCTCGTAGCGCTCGCGCCCACCCGTGACCGAGTTCGTGAGCCAGCCGCCGTTGCGGCCGGAAGCGCCGAACCCGGAGAAGCGCTGCTCGAGCACGAAGATCCGCAAGTCGGGCTGCGCGCGCTTCAGGTAGTACGCGGTCCACAGGCCCGTGTAGCCGGCGCCGATGATCGCGACATCCGCATCCGTCGACCCGCCCAGCGGGGCGCGCACCGCCGGCGCACCGCCGAGCTGCCGCCACCACCACGAGACCTCGCCGTTGCGCACCTGGGCATCCACCACGCGCCCCATCCTGCCCCCCGCCCGCCTCCCTCCCGAGATCACATGCTCTCGGTGAGGTCACAGCGCGTCGTGCCCCATGGGGTGTGGAACCGCCGAGAGCATGTGATCTCGCGCACCGGGACAGCGCGAGTGCGAGTGCGAGTGCGAGTGCGAGTGCGGCTCAGCCCGCGTCGAGCGCGCGGAGCGCGGCCCAGAGCTCGGCCCGGGTGGCGAATGCCGACAGGTCGCTGCCGAGCTCGCGCTCGGCGAGCGCCAGTCGGGCGCGCACAGTGTGACGGTGCACGCCGAGCGCGCGGGCCGATGCCTCGTGCGAGCAGTCGTGGTCGAGCCACACGCGCACAGTCTCGACGAGGTGGGTGCCGTGCTCCGCGTCGTGAATCGTGAGGGGAGCGAGCTCCGCTGCAGCGAGAGCACGTGCGTCACTCGACAAAGCCGACAGGACGCCCGAGCGCGCGACCGACGAGAACTCCGTCACCGGGCCGTTACCGCGGTCGCGCGCGACGCGCGCCTGGTCGACCGCCGCCCCGAACTCGTCGTACGACACCGGATCCGACACGCCGATGCGCACATCGAAGCGTGCGGCGATCTCGTCGATCGGGCCGCGATCGCCGGCCGGGGCGACGATGACGAGGCCGTTGTCGCCGCGACCGAAGAAGAGGGTGCCGCGCCTTTCATCGACGCGCAGTTCGAGCAGTTCGGCCACTGCGTCTGCGCCGGCGGCCGCGGCATCCGTCAGCGCGACGACCACCGGTGCGGGCGGGAGCGGTCCCCAGAGGTCGCGCACGATCCGACGGGCGAGGGTGGGGTCGCCCGTGAGGAGCGACTGCACGAGCCCGGCGCGCAGCGCACCGCGAGCGCGACTCAGCCCCTGATGCTGCTCGAGCGCCAAGCCGGCCATCGCGATCACAGCGGTGACCACGCCGCGGCCTTCTTGGTCGAGGTCGCCGGCGGCTATCGCGATCAGGCCGCGAAGATGCCCGCCGCGACCGAGCGTCTGGAGTGTGAACGGGGTCTCGCCGAGGCGCAGGGACGACCCGGCCCGTGCGCCACGCCGAAGCACCGTGTCCACCTCGAGGCGCAGGTCCGCTGCCGTCGCGGCATCGAGCCCCAGCGCCGGGTGCTCGCGCACCAGCTCGCCGGCGGCGTCGTACATCCCTACCCAGGTGTTGAGCTGGCGAGCGAGCTCGGCGAGCGTCGCGCCGAGCCCATCCGGCCGGAGCGCCGCGAGCGCGATCGCGCGTTGAGCGGCGAGAGACCAGCTTCGGCGCGCGTAGGACTGCGCCGCGATCGCCTCGGCGTTGGCCCGGGCCACGGCGATGAACGGGGTGCGGTAGGGGACCTCGAACAGCGGCATCCGCTCATCGCGACATGCCCCGGCGAGTGCCGGCGGAATGCCATCGCGCACGACTTCGGTGCCGAAGCCGAGCCCGACCACGCCCCGCAGCGTCAGTCGCCGCACGTACGCGCGATACGTCTCGGCATCGTCGCCAGTGCCCTCGAACTGCGTTCCGGTGGTCAGCAGCACGAGCCCCTCGGAGAGGAAGGGTGTCGGGTCGGCGAGGTCGGAGCTGTGCACCCACCGCACCGCACGGTCGATGGTGCCCTCTTGGATCGCGCTCTCCTCATCGAGCCGCAGCCGCAGGTCGGTCCGCGCGAGCAGCGCGCGCAACGTCGGGGTCTCGCTCACGGCCTCCATGCCGACCTCCCGCAAGTACCTGTGTGTACCGCTCGTACAGTGACGTACCGAGAATGTACAGGACGGCAGGTGTCGCCGGATCATTCCACACCCTACGCTCGCCCACATGAGCACGACCGACACGATCACCGCGCCCCCGCTCGGCGGACCAACGCTCCCGCAGGAGCGACGCATGGTCACGAGCATCCCTGGTCCTCGCTCGCAAGAGCTTCTGGCGCGCAAGGCCGCCGCGGTCGCAGCCGGAGTCGGCCACACCGCGCCCATCGAGGCCGTGGCAGCCGGTGGCGGCGTCATCGTCGACGCCGACGGCAACTCGCTGATCGACCTCGGCTCGGGCATCGCCGTGACCACTCTCGGCAACGCGCACCCCAAAGTCGTCGCCGCCGTCCAGGCGCAGGTGGCCCAGTTCACGCACACCTGTTTCATGATCTCGCCGTACGAGTCGTATGTGGCGGTCGCCGAAACCCTCAACCGCATCACCCCGGGCGACCACGAGAAGAAGAGCGCACTGTTCAACTCGGGAGCCGAGGCGGTCGAGAACGCGGTGAAGATCGCGCGCAAATACACGAAGAAGCAGGCGGTCGTCGCGTTCGACCACGGCTACCACGGCCGCACCAACCTGACGATGGCGCTGACTGCCAAGGCGATGCCCTACAAGAGCGGGTTCGGCCCGTTCGCGTCGGAGATCTACCGCGCCCCGCTCTCGTATCCGTTCCGCGACGGTCTGAGCGGGCCGGATGCCGCCAAGCGGGCGATCTCGCTCATCGAGAAGCAGGTCGGTGCAGACAACCTCGCCGCGATCATCATCGAGCCGATACAAGGCGAGGGCGGCTTCATCGTGCCCGCCGACGGATTCCTTCCGGCGCTCGTGGACTGGTGCCGCGCCAACGGCGTGGTCTTCATCGCCGACGAGATCCAGACCGGATTCGCCCGCACGGGCGAGATGTTTGCGAGCGATCTCTTCGGCATCGTGCCTGATCTGATCACGACCGCCAAGGGCATCGCGGGGGGCCTGCCCTTGGCGGCCGTGACCGGCAGGGCGGAGATGATGGATGCCTCGCACGCGGGCGGCCTCGGAGGCACGTACGGCGGCAACCCGGTCGCGTGCGCTGCCGCGCTCGCCGCGCTCGACGCCTTCGAGAACGACGGCCTGATCGAGCGGGCACGCGAGGTCGGCGACATCCTGAAGCAGCGCTTGACCACGCTGCAGGCAGCCGACCCGCGGCTCGGCGACGTGCGCGGACACGGCGCGATGATCGCGGCCGAGTTCGTGGACCCGGCGACAGGCGAGCCGGATGCCGCGCTCACGGCGGCGGTCGCCAAGACCTGCATCTCTCAGGGCGTCATCGTCCTCACGTGCGGCACCTACGGGAACGTGATCCGTTTCCTCCCGCCGCTGGCCATCACCGACGACCTGCTCCACGAGGGCCTGGACGTCGTGGCCGAAGCACTGTCCAGCACCTAACCCGCCTCCGCCTCCGCGCCCGGGCCCACCCCATCCCGAATGCGCGAGAACATACGATCTCGGCGACCCCACACCACGTGGGCGCCGACGGGGCGTGAGCTCGCCGAGAGCATGTGTTCTCGCGAGTCGGGAAGCACCGAGACGAAGGAGTCAGAATGAGCGAGATCACCCGGGATGTCGTCATCGTCGGCGCGGGTGCGGCCGGCACGACCGCGGCGAACGAGCTGCGCAAGGCGGGGCTCTCGGTTGCGGTGCTCGAGGCGCGGGACCGCGTCGGAGGACGCCTGTGGACAGACGTCATCGACGGCGCCATGCTCGAGATCGGCGGGCAGTGGGTGTCGCCCGATCAGGATGCCCTCATCGATACGGTCGCCGAACTCGGGCTCGAGACGTACGACCGCTATCGCGAAGGCGACAGCGTCTACGTCGGCCCCGACGGAACGTCGCACCGCTTCACGGGAGAGATGTTCCCCGTCGCGCCCGAGACCGAGCGAGTCATCGCCGAGCTCACTGAGCGGCTCGATGCGATGGTGGCCGAGATCGATCCCGATCGCCCCTGGGAGCACCCGAACGCCGGCGAGTGGGACTCGATCTCATGGGACTCGTGGCTGCGCGCGCAGACTGATGACGACGAGGCCGTTCGCAACGTCGCGTTCGCGACGGGATCGGCGATGCTGACCAAGCCGACGCACTCCTTCTCGCTGCTGCAGTCGCTGCTCATGGCGGCATCCGCCGGCTCCTACTCCCATCTCGTCGACGCCGACTTCATCCTCGACAAGCGGGTCGTCGGCGGCCTGCAGCAGGTGCCGCTGCTGCTGGCGGAGCGCCTCGGCGACGATGTGTTCCTCGGCCAGCCCGTGCGCTCGCTCGAATGGTCGGGCCCTTCGACGGGCTCAGGGGGAGTCACGGCCAAGACCGACACCATGACCGTCCGCGCCCGCTACGCGATCCTCGCGCACGCACCGGTGCTCTACAGCCGCATCCAGTTCATCCCGGCACTCCCGCGGCGTCAGCATCAGCTGCATCAGCACATCTCGATGGGCTTCGTGATCAAGGTGCATGCCGTCTACGACCGGCCGTTCTGGCGCGAGCAAGGCCTCTCAGGCACGGCGTTCAGCCCGTACGAGCTGTCTCACGAGGCGTACGACAACACGAACCACGGCGATGAGCGCGGGACGCTGGTCGGCTTCGTATCGGACCAGAACGCGGACGACGTCTTCACGCTCTCGGCCGAGGAGCGCAAGGAGCGGATCCTCGAATCGCTCTCGCACTACTACGGGCCCGAGGCGAAGAACCCGATCGTCTACTACGAAAGCGACTGGGGGAGCGAGGAGTGGACGCGCGGTGCCTACGCCGCGAGCTTCGACCTCGGGGGGCTCACCCGCTACGGTGCCGACCAGCGCACCCCGGTCGGCCCCATTCACTTCGCGTGCAGTGACATGGCCGGCGCGGGATACCAGCACGTCGACGGCGCGATCCGCATGGGTCGCCTCGTCGCAGCCGACATCATCGAAGAGGCGCGCGCGTGAGCGGCAGCATCGTCGTCGGCTACACCGCAACGGATGCCGGTGCCGACGCCGTCGCGTTGGGTGCACGGTTGGCCCGAGCCTCGGGCGGCTCGCTCGATCTGACAGTCGTGCTGCCGGCCGAGGATCGCAGCGTGATCACCCCGCCGGATGCGAGCTACGACCGGTATCTCCAGGGTCAGGCCGACGCGTGGCTCGCCGACGCGATCGCGGCGATCCCCGAGACGGTGACCTATCGGACGCACGTGCGATTCGCCGAGTCCTTCGCCGAGGGGCTCGAGGCCGCCGCGGCCGAGTCGGGTGCGACGCACATCGTGGTCGGAGCGGCCAACGGCGGACTGCGCGGTCGTCACCGGCTGGGAACCGTCGCCACCCAGCTGCTGCACTCGTCGGATGTTCCCGTCGTCCTCGCGCCCGAGGGCTCGCGCCGGATCGATCCCGGCACCGGCATCACGCGCATCACGGCCGCGATCGGCGCGCGGCCGGGTGCCGATGCGCTCCTGGAGGAGGCGATCGGGCTCGCGTCTGACACCGGCGCCGAGCTGCGGCTGCTGTCGCTCGTGTCGGTCGACCTGCCGGCGAGCGTCGACACGGGCGTCATCCGGGTCGCGGGCGCCGCCCACGCCGACGACGTGCTGTCGAAGGCGCTCGCCGCACTGCCTGACGGCATCGATGCCGAAGTCGTGGTCGCACGGGGCGAGAGCATCGAAGACGCCGTCTCGCATCTCAGCTGGGAGCCGGGTGAGATCGCCGTGGTCGGCTCCAGTCGGCTCGCGCAGCCGCGTCGTCTGTTCCTGGGCTCGACGGCTGCGAAGATGCTCCACGAACTCCCCGTGCCTATGATCGTTGTTCCCCGTACGCGCACCGTCGAAAGCACAGGCGGGCGCACCCTCGAGAAAGAGGCTCAGTGATGAGCGCCACTCAGCATCCCACCGCCGGGGCGTCGACTCCCGTCACCGGCGATCCGCTCGACGGAGGACTGTCGAAGAAGGGCCTGAGTGCCGGGACCGTCGGCCTCATCGGTGCCGTCGTCATCGGCATTTCGTGTATCGCTCCGGCGTACACGCTCACCGCCGCCCTCGGCCCGACCGTGTCCGAGGTCGGCTTCCAGGTGCCGGCGATCATCCTCGTCGGCTTCATCCCGATGCTCCTCGTGGCCTTCGGCTATCGCGAGCTCAATCGCGCGATGCCCGACTCCGGCACGTCCTTCACGTGGGGCGCGCGTGCGTTCGGCCCGTGGGTGGGGTGGCTCGCAGGCTGGGGCCTGATCGCGGCCACGATCCTGGTGCTGTCGAACCTCGCCGGAATCGCCGTCGAGTTCCTCTTCTTGCTGATCGATCAGCTCGCCGGGAGCCCCGGCACGATCGCCGAACTCGCGTTCAACCCGTTCATCAACGTGGGCGTGTGTCTGCTGTTCATGCTCGGGGCGACATTCGTGTCGTACCGCGACATGCAGACCACCCAGAAACTCCAGTACTACCTCGTCGGCTTCCAGGTGCTGGTGCTCGTGGTCTTCTCGGTCGCGGCATTCGCCGCCGTTGCGCAGGGCAATGCCTTCGACGCGAGTCCCGTCGAGCTGTCGTGGTTCAACCCGTTCGCGGTGGGAGACCTCGGCGCGGTCGTCGCGGGGCTGTCGCTGTCGATCTTCATCTTCTGGGGCTGGGATGTGACCCTCACCATGAACGAGGAGACGAAGGACCCCGAGAAGACGCCGGGTCGTGCGGCGACGCTCACGGTCGTCATCATCGTGGCCCTCTACCTCCTCATCTCGGTGTCGCTGCTCTCATACGCGGGCGTCGGAACCGGTGAGCTGGGGCTCGGCAACGAGGACATCCAGTCGAACGTGTTCTTCTATCTGTCCGGGCCGATCCTGGGGCCCGTCGCCTGGCTCGTCTCGCTCGCGGTGCTCACCAGCTCTGCGGCATCCCTTCAGTCGACATTCGTGTCTCCTGCGCGCACCCTGCTGGCGATGGGCCACTACGGTGCCCTCCCGCCGAAGTTCGCCGCGGTCAGCCCTCGCTTCTTCACCCCCGGGTACGCGACGATCGTCTCTGCCATCGTCGCGTCGGTGTTCTACGCGGTGATGAGATTCATCAGCGAAGACGTGCTCTGGGACACGATCACCACCCTTGGCATGATGATCTGCTTCTACTACGGGCTGACCGCGTTCGCGTGCGTGTGGTATTTCCGCAAGCAATGGTTCGACTCGGCGCGCAACGTATTCTTCACGCTCGTCTTCCCCCTTGTCGGGGGCATCATCCTGGCGTTCCTGTTCGTACGCACGCTCATCGACAGCATGGATCCCGACTACGGCAGCGGCTCGAACATCGGGGGCCTCGGACTCGTCTTCATCCTGGGCGTCGCCGTCATCGGGATCGGTATCGTCATCATGATCTGGCAGGCGATCAGGCGGCCCGCCTTCTTCCGGGGCGAGACGCTGTCGATCGACTCACCCGCAAGCCTCCGCCGCGCCAAGCGCTGACCCGGCGTGCAACCCCCACACGAATCGGAGCGAACATGACCGACTACGCCGTCATCAACCCCGCCACGGGCGAGACCCTCGCCACCTACCCGACGCTCACGGATGCCGAGCTCGAGACCGCGATCGCGTCGGCGGATGCCGCCTACCGCGAGTGGCGGGACACCCCGGTCCCCGAACGCGCCGCACTAGTGCGCCGCGCCGCTGAGCTGCACCGCGAGCGTCGTGACGAGCTCGCCGCGATCATCGTGCGCGAGATGGGCAAGCCGCTGTCGGCAGCGCTCGGCGAGGTCGACTTCGCTGCCGACATCACGGAGTACTACGCCGACAACGCCGAGAAGATCACGGGCGACCAGCCCATCGACATCCTCGGCGAAGGCACCGCGGTCATCCGCCGCAGCCCCATCGGCGCGCTCCTCGGGATCATGCCGTGGAACTTCCCGTACTACCAGGTGGCCCGTTTCGCCGCGCCGAATCTGGTGATCGGCAACACGATCCTGCTCAAGCACGCCCCGCAGTGCCCCGAGTCGGCCGCGGCCATCGACCAGCTCTATCAGGATGCCGGCCTGCCGGCGGGCGCGTACGTCAACATCTACGCCACCAATGACCAGGCGGCGACCGTCATCGCGGACCCTCGTGTGCACGGCGTCTCGGTGACGGGGTCGGAGCGGGCGGGGGCCGCCGTCGCCGAGGTCGCAGGGCGCAACCTCAAGAAGGTCGCGCTGGAGCTCGGCGGATCCGACCCCTTCATCCTGCTGTCCACCGACGACCTCGACGGTGCGGTGCAGTCCGCGGTGGATGCGCGCCTGGACAACACCGGCCAGTCGTGCAACGCGGCGAAGCGGTTCATCGTCGTCGAGGGTCTCTACGACGCCTTCCTCGAGAAGTTCACTGCGGCGATGACGGGGGCCAAGCTCGGCGACCCGTTCGCCGACGACACCGATCTCGGTCCGCTCTCGTCCGTGACGGCTGCGGAGCGCCTCGCAGCGCAGGTCGACAAGGCCGTCGCCCAGGGCGCCCGGCTGGTTGCCGGCGGCACGCGGGATGGCGCGTTCTATCCGGCCACGGTGCTCGCAGATGTGACGCCCGACATGGACGCGTATCGCGAGGAGTTCTTCGGCCCGGTGGGCGTCGTCTACAAGGTCGCGGATGAGGATGAAGCGGTGAAGGTCGCCAACGACACCCCGTTCGGGCTCGGGTCGTACGTCTTCACCACCGATGAGGCACAGGCCGCACGCGTCGCCGACAAGATCGACGCCGGCATGGTCTACGTCAACGTCGTCCTCGCCGACTCGCCCGAGCTGCCGTTCGGCGGTGTGAAGCGCTCCGGCACGTCCCGCGAGATGGGCCTTCTGGCAGCCGACGAGTTCGTCAACAAGAAGCTCATCCGCATCGCCGGCTAGAGCAGGGCGCGGGCCTCTTCGAGCGCCTCGTCTGCCCATACGATCTGCTGTGGCGTGCCCCAGCGGGTCGCGGCATCCCTCGCCAACTCGAACTGGGCGACGGCACCCGAGAAGTCCTCGGCGTCGAACCGCGCCCACCCGGCGTTGTTGTGCAGACCGACCCGCCACCGCTGGGAGCGCGCGTCGGGGTGGGCGTCGAGCACCGTGAGGGCGCGTGCCGTCCACTCGTCGGCGCGGGCGGGGTCGGCGATCGCGAGCATGTGGAGAGCGTCCACCCGCAGGAAGACCAGTTCGTCACCCGCCGCGGCGCTGGCGGCCGCGCGGAACAGCGGGACAGCGGCTCCGGCGTCGCCTGCGGAGTTGCGCAGACGCCCGCGCTCGAGTGCGACGCGGACCGCGACCGGCACCGACTGCGCGGCGATCCTGTCGAGCACGCCGTCCGCCTCGTCGAACCGATCCTGCAGGCCCAGCGCCCGCGCCACTTGGGTCTCGAGTTCGGCGCGGGATGCGGCATCCGTCTCCTGCGCCGCGGCCGCGCGCAGTCGCTGTTCGGAACCCGCAGCATCCGAGAAATCCCACAGTTCGTCGAGGAGAGTCTGCGCGATCGTCATGGTCGCATCGTAGGCAGGATCGGGGGTCCCTGTCGCGGCCGAGTCGAACCCGAGCGGTCTGCGGAGGCCCCGGCGAGTTCGCGGCCGTTGGGGGCATGCCGTACACTTGGGCGTGCAGTTGAAGTCTGCATTCTTTTGCCGTGCCCGCGGTTCGGGCAAGCTCCTTTCACACAGGTCACGGCGCAGGAGTGCGGGCACCCGAGGCCTCAGGGTCTCTAGGGCGGTAGCTCAATTGGCAGAGCAGCGGTCTCCAAAACCGCAGGTTGCAGGTTCGATTCCTGTCCGCCCTGCGCGTCAGCGCAACGTTGACAACATGGTGGGTCGACGTTCGTCGGCACACGAAAGGTAATCAGGTGGCATCGATGGTTCAGGACGAGCCGAAGGGCGAGGTCGTCGCGAAGAGCGACGTGCCCCGTGAGAAGAAGCCGGGTGTCTTCTCGCGGATCGCCCTTTTCATCCGTCAGGTCTTGGGGGAACTCCGCAAGGTCATCACGCCGACCCGTCAGGAGCTGCTGAAGTACACGGCGGTCGTGCTGGGCTTCGTGGTCGTGATGATGGGAATCGTCTACGGCCTCGACGTGCTGTTCGTGTGGCTGACCGCCTACGTCTTCGGCGTTCCGGCGTCCTGATCCTGTGAAAGCGCCCCCCGGCGAGCAGCTGCACCAAGGGCGCGATGTGGTCGCATCGAAGCATCCGGTCACATACGAAACGGAAGTGAATTCAAGTGTCTGAAAGATATACGGACGACGCCGACTGGGCGACGGCCGCCGAGCAGTCCTCGGAGGACGACGAAGCTCAGGAGGGCAACGTCCTCGCCGCAGAAGAGCGTTCGGTCGAAGCGGCCGAGCACCTCGCGATCCACGTCGTGGACGACGAGGACGACGAGGACCTTTCCGATCTGGACGACATCGACATCGACGACCCGGAGGCCGACGCGATCGTGAACGACGCTCTCAATCTTGACGAAGCAGCTGAGACCGAAGCTGCTGCCGAGGTCCTGAACGACTCCATCGCGGAGGAAGAGGCCGAGTATGTCGCCGAGCACGCCGACGACGTCTCGCCCTACGACGGACCCGACGTGAACGGCGACGAGGACGAGCCCGTCCTGGACGACGACTTCGCCGCGGACGTGGATGCCGCAGCCGCCGTCGTCGACGACGTCGAGGACTCGGTGTCTCCCGCCGACGCTTCGACGGAGCGCAGCGCAGGCGCCGAAGCGCCTGTCGACCTGGAGTCGGATGACGAGTCCGGCGAGGACGAAGACCCCTACGAGGCATTCCGCAGCGAGCTTCGCGCACAGCCGGGAAAGTGGTACGTCATCCACTCCTACGCCGGCTTCGAGCGCAAGGTGAAGGCCAACATCGAGCAGCGCAAGTCCACACTCGAGGTCGAGGAGGACATCTACCAGATCGAGGTCCCGATGGAGGACGTCGTCGAGATCAAGAACGGCCAGCGCAAGATGGTCACGCGCGTCCGCATCCCGGGTTACGTGCTCGTTCGCATGGAGCTCAACGAAGACACCTGGTCGGTCGTCCGCCACACGCCGGGCGTCACCGGCTTCGTCGGCAACGCGCACAACCCGACTCCCCTCCGCTTCGAGGAGGCCTTCAACATGCTGAAGAGCCTCGTCGAGATCAAGGAGGTCGCACCCGCGAAGGGCGGGCCCGCCAAGGGCGGTCAGGCCGTCGCGCGCAGCGTCATCACCGAGGTCGACTTCGAGGTCGGCGAGACCATCACGATCAAGGAAGGCTCCTTCGCGGGTCTTCCCGGCACGATCAGCGAGATCAAGCCCGAGAGCGGCAAGCTCACGGTGCTCGTGTCGCTCTTCGAGCGCGAGACCCCGGTCGAGCTGTCGTTCGACCAGGTCACCAAGCAGTAGCAGCGCCCGAGACGGACCCATGATGCCCCGCCCGGCTTTCCCGGCGGGGCATCGTCGCGTGCGACGGCTTGCTGCCAGGGCTGCGGGCGTCCCGAGGCGGGGTTCAGACGGATGCGGCCAGCAGATTGCCCGAGCGTATGCGGATGTGATCGAGCGCGTCGAGGTCGCCTCGCAGGTACGCGATCAGGCAGTTCAGGAACAGCCCGTCGAAGAGTGAGTAGGCGGTCGCACGGTCGATGGTCGGAGTCGCGCCACGAAGCTCGGCGTGCCGTTCGACGACCGCCCACACCATGTCGGTGAGCAGCTCGTCGATGGCGACGATCGTTTCTCGGAAGCCGTCCTCGAACAGCGCCTGATTGCGCAGGTCGTACCAGAGCCGGTGCATGTCGGACTCGTCGCGCAGCGTCGCCGAGATTTCGACGCCGAAGCGCGCGATGAGCTCATCGGCTGAGATCGATGTCTCGATGATCGGGTCGTAACGACGCGCGCACTCGGACTTGTACTGCCAGATCGCCTGCGCGATGAGGTCGTCCTTGCCGTCGAAGTAGTAGTGCAGGATGCCGGTCGAGAGCTCGGTCCGTGCGGAGATGTCGCGAAGGCCGGTATTGGCGAAGCCTCGCTCGGCGATCGCCTCCAGCGCGGAGTCGGCGAGCTCGCGCCGTCGTGCGGCGAACTTGTTCGCGGCCGCGCGTTCGGCTCGCTCTGTCGAGGTGCTCATGACTTCTCCTCTCCGGCTGACCCGTCGATGATACGCGCCCAGCGGGCGGCCGCCCAGGCCATGAGGACGAATATTGGACAGGTGGTCAACTTTACCTTGTCACCTGTCCAGTTTTCTGGTGTGCTGAAGCCACCACTTTCGACGGAGAAAGAATTTGGAGCGGTCATGACCTCAGATCTGACGGGAGCCCGAGTGCTCGTCACCGGAGGAGCGAAGGGGCTCGGCTTGCGAACTGCCGGCGCCATCCTCGCGGCAGGCGGCGCGGTCGCGATCGCCGACATCGATGAACAGTCCGGCGCGGACGCGGTCGCGGCACTCGCGCAGGACGGTCGGACGGCGGTGTTCGTCGCACTGGACGTCACGGATGACGCCTCGTGGGAGCGCGCGAGCGCCGAGGCGGTGGAGGCGCTCGGCGGACTCTCCGGCGTGGTGAACAACGCCGGCATCGAGATCTCCGACCTGTTCGTCGACCTGAACCCCGATTCGGTCCGCAAGATCCTCGAGGTCAACGTGCTCGGCACCGCGCTCGGCATCAAGCACGCCTTCCGCGCCATGCGCCCAGGTGGTGCCGCCGGATCGGGCGGTGCGATCGTCAACATCGCGTCGGTGGCCGCGACCATCGGCTTCCCGGGGATCGCCGCGTACTCGGCATCCAAGTCCGCCGTCGACCGGCTCACCAAGGTCGCGGCGGCAGAATCAGGGCGACTGGGCTATGGCGTTCGGGTGAACACGGTCTGTCCGGGCCTCGTTCCGAACGCGATGGGGGCCCAGCTCGCGGTGGACATGGAGCGGCTGGGTCTGTTCCCGTCGGTCGATGAAGCCGTCGGCGCCGTGGTGGCGCTGACCCCGTCCGGACGACTCGCGACCGAGGACGACATCGCGAACGGCGTCGCGTTCCTCCTCTCGGAGGATGCCGCGTTCATCAACGGAGTGACGCTGTCCATCGACGGCGCAATGGGAATGTGAGAGGACGACCGTGAGCACAGACAAGCCGGTCGTCGTCTACGGCGTCAGCGGATACACCGGGCGCCTGATCTGCGAGTACCTCCGCGAACTGAGCGTCCCGTTCGTGGCTGCCGGTCGCGATGCCGACCGCGTTCGCGCCGTGGTGGAGAAGATCCCCGGCATCGAAACCGCGGACTACGAGATCGTCGCGGCGGAGAATGATGCAGATGCGCTCGCCGACGCCTTCGACGGCGCGAAGGTGATCTGCAACACCGCCGGCCCGTTCATCAAGTTCGGTCCGGAAGTCGTCCAGGCGGCGCTCAAGATCGGCGCGCACTACACCGACACCACGGGCGAGCAGGACTGGGTGATGCACGCACGGGAGACGTGGGGCGACGAGTTCGCCGCGGCGGGGCTGCTGCTCTCACCCGGCATCGCGCACATGTTCACCGTCAGCGAGATCGCGGCCAACATCGCGCTGGAGCCGGGCGGATACGACACCCTAGACATCCTTGTGCTGTGGAAGGGTCTGCCGACCTACGCTTCGATGCAGACGATCTTCACGATCCTCAAGGCGCACTGGTACTACCTCGAGCAGAACCAGCTCGTGGAGTGGGACCACTCCGCGGCCTTCGACGTGCCGGTGCCCGGTTACCACGAGCTGGCGATCGCCGTGCCGTGGGGTGGGATGTCGCACCCGATCTGGTTCCAGAACGACCCGCGCGTCAGCAGCGTCCGCTCGATCGGCGGCGTGCTCAATCGGGCGGTGATGGAGGGTGTGGGTCAGACCGTGCAGATGTTCGAGGAGCAGCTGCGACCTCTCGATCCGGAGGCTCAGGAGAAGGCCCTCGGCGACATCGCGGCCTCGCTTCAGGCGGACATGCCTCCGCGCGAGAACCCGCGGCTCAACCGATCGGTGGATTCCGTGCACGCGTCCGGCCCGCTCGGGCGATCGCATGTTGTGATCCACGGCAACAGCAACTACAAGCAGACAGGACTCCTTCAGGCGTTCGCGGCCTATTCGCTGGTCCAGCAGGCTCCCCACCGGGTGGGCTTCGCGTCAGGCTGCCAGGCGTTCGGGCACTACGAGCTGCTCGGGCAATTGCGCGGGTTCGGGCTCGTCTCGGCGCCGGTCATCACACGCGTCTGAAGGTTCGGGATGCCGCTCGTCCCCAGCGGGCGGCATCCCTCTCTCCCACGGAGATCCACATGCACTTCTCGACACTTCCCGATGCGCGGGCCGAGCGCGCGCCCGCGGCGCCTGCGATCCGCGACGACGCGGTCGAGCTGACCAACGCCGGGCTTCTCGCCGCGGTGCGACAGGTGGCCGGGGCGCTCACCGATCGCGGGATCGGGCGCGGCGATGTGGTCGCCGTCCTCCTGCCCAATCGCGTGGATCTCATCCTGGTTCTGCTCGCGGCGTGGCGGATCGGTGCCGTCGTCACACCGATCAATCCGGTTCTGGGATCCGCGGAGGTGTCGTATCAGCTGACGGATGCGTCGGCGAAGCTCATCGTCGCCGAGACCGAGCTCGACGATGCCGATGTGCCGACGCTCACTCTCGGCGCGATACACGCCGCCGCGCCGAGCGCGGCGTCGGTCATGGACGGGCTCGGCGCCGATGATCTGGCCCTGCTCATCTATACCAGCGGCACGACCGGCAGCCCCAAAGGCGTGATGCTCACGCACGGCAACCTGGACGCGATGACCTCGTCGTTCATCGAATGGTTCGAGTTGGACGAGCGCGATCACAGTCTGCTGGTGCTCCCCTTGTTCCACGCGAACGGCATCGTGCTCGGAACGCTCTCGCCGCTGCGTGCCGGTGGTCAGGTCACGATCGCCGGTCGATTCACCAAGGACCGGTTCTTCGCGGACGTCGAGCGGTTCCGTCCCACCTTCTTCTCGGCGGTGCCGGCGATCTACGCCATACTCAACACCCTGGCGGATGACGTCCACCCCGACACGTCGTCGCTGCGGTTCGCGGTGTGCGGCGCGGCCCCGATGCCGGCCGAGGCGATCCGCCGATTCGAGGACCGGTTCTCTGTCGCACTCGTCGAGGGGTACGGGCTGTCCGAGACGACGACGGCCTCGACCATCAATCCGCTGCGGGGGTTGCGCAAGCCGGGGACGGTCGGTCTCCCGCTGCCGGGACAGCGGGTCGAGGTGGTCGACGAAGCGGGCGATCCCGTGCCTGTGGGCGAGCGCGGCGAGGTCGTCATCGCGGGGCCCGTCGTCATGGCGGGCTACCTCGGACGCCCCGACGACACCGCCCGCACGGTCGTGGACGGATGGCTGCACACCGGCGATATCGGCCGGTTCGACGAGGATGGATATCTGCAGATCGTCGATCGGATCAAGGACATGATCATCCGCGGCGGCGAGAACGTCTACCCCAAGGAGATCGAGAACGCGTTCTACTCCCACCCGGACGTGCACGAGGTCGCCGTCGTCGGAGGACCGCATGACGTGTTCGGCGAGGTGCCGGTGGCGTTCGTGGTGATACGCGACGGCGCGGACGTGTCCACGAGCGACCTGTCGCACCACGTGGCCCAGTTCCTTGCCGCCTTCAAACGACCCGCGCGGATCATTCTCGTCGCAGAGATCCCGAAGAATCCCGTCGGCAAGATCGACAAGCCGGGCCTCCGCAGGAGTCTGTACGAGCGGACGGCTCCTGTGACGCGATGAGGTAGACTGGACCGGTTTGTGCGCGCCTTCGCGCGTGCGGACTCACCGCTCTCCGGAGATGCCGGACCAGCGGGAGAACGATCGCTGCAACAGGTCACCGAGCCTGTCGAAGTGCTCGTTCGCTGAAAGGAAGAGGAAATGGCACCGAAGAAGAGGGTGACCGGCCTGATCAAGCTCCAGATCAACGCCGGCGCCGCCAACCCGGCGCCGCCGATCGGGCCCGCGCTCGGTCAGCATGGCGTCAACATCATGGAGTTCTGCAAGGCGTACAACGCAGCGACCGAATCGCAGCGCGGCAACGTCATCCCCGTGGAGATCACCGTCTACGAGGACCGCAGCTTCACCTTCATCCTGAAGACCCCGCCTGCGGCGGAGCTCATCAAGAAGGCGGCAGGCGTCGGCAAGGGATCGTCGACCCCGCACACCACCAAGGTGGGCAAGCTCACCAAGGACCAGGTGCGCCAGATCGCCGAGACGAAGCAGCCGGACCTGAACGCGAACGACATCGAGGCCGCCTCGAAGATCATCGCCGGCACCGCCCGTTCCATGGGCATCACGGTTGAGGACTGAGGGGAATAACGACAATGGCTACGAAGTCCAAGGCCTACCAGGCCGCCGCCGCGAAGATCGCGGCTGACAGGTTCTACACGCCCACCGAGGCCGTCGCGCTGGCGAAGCAGACCGGGTCGGCGAAGTTCGACTCGACCGTCGAGGTCGCGCTCAAGCTCGCCGTCGATCCTCGCAAGGCCGACCAGATGGTGCGCGGCACCGTCATCCTTCCCCACGGCACGGGCAAGACCGCCCGCGTCATCGTGTTCGCGACGGGTCCGGCCGCCGAGGCCGCGATCGCCGCCGGTGCGGATGAGGTCGGCGGCGCCGAGCTCATCCAGCGTGTCGCCGACGGCTGGACGAACTTCGACGCAGCCGTCTCGACCCCTGAGCTCATGGGCCAGGTCGGTCGACTCGGCAAGGTGCTCGGCCCCCGCGGCCTGATGCCGAACCCGAAGACCGGCACCGTGACCCCCAACCCGGCCAAGGCCGTCGAGGAGATCAAGGGCGGAAAGATCGAGTTCCGCGTCGACAAGCACGCCAACGTGCATTTCGTCGTGGGCAAGGCGTCGTTCTCGGAGGATCAGCTCGATGAGAACCTGAAGGCCGCGCTCGAGGAGATCATCCGCCTCAAGCCGTCCAGCTCGAAGGGCCGTTACATCCAGAAGGGTGCGGTGTCGACCACGTTCGGCCCCGGCATCCCGCTGGACGTCAACTCGCTGTAAGGCTCCGGTGTCGCGGCTCTGCCGCGGATCGAGCCTCAGGACCGAAAGCCCCCGCCCGCAAGGGCGGGGGCTTTCGTCATCCGGCGAGCGTGCGGGGCTCGTTCGCCGGCCGGATCGAGCGCGCGTGGGTGATGTCCAGCCACGGGCTCCACGCGAACCAGCTCGGCAGCGCGGCGACCAGTCGCGGGGAGCCGATGACGGAGATGTCCCCGCTGTCGACAGCCTCCCGCCAGAGGCGGTAGCCCTGAAACACGTCGGCGAGATCCGCGGTCGCCATCGACACGACGATATCGACGTCGAACCCCGGATGCTGGGTGCATACCGACACCGCGCCGTGTTCCAGCACGAACCAGATCGTCTCCGGGTCAGGAGCGGTGTGGCGCCACTCGATCACCGTCCGATGCGGGGGGAAGCGCTCGGGGTCGACACGACGATGCATCCACCACATGAGGGTGGTCGGTTCCACCCGGTGCGGCTCCATGTCGTCGAAGAGCCATTCGATCGCCCATCGTGCGAGGCTGTCGATGACCCGCTCGAGGTCGCGCCCGGCAGGAGTGAGGTGGTACTCGCTGCCGTGGCCGGTAGGCGATGGCCACGTCTCGAGCACTCCGTTCCGCTCGAGGTGCCGCAGGCGCTGGACGAGCAGGGACCTGGATATGCCCGGCAGTGCACGCGCGATGTCGTTGAATCGCGTGTTTCCGAGCACGAGCTCGCGGACGATCAGTGGCGTCCACCGATCGGCCATGACTTCGCTGGCCATTGCCACAGGGCAGTAGCGTCCGTAATCCGCCATGCGTCCATGGTCCCCCTGCCGGCGGTGCGAGGGTAGTCCCGAATGTGGACCAGCCAGGTCTCGATCGTGAACTGGAGCGCACGGACCGGCGAGCGGATGCTGGCTCCATGACCACCATCGACATCATCTCGACCGACACATCCACCTTCGACGACCGCGCGAATGAAATCGGGCCGGTCTTGGCGGTGAACGCCCACCGCCATGATCGCGACGGCACATTCGTCAGCGAGGCATACGACGCCCTCCGGGACGCCGGTCTTCTCAAGGCTGCCGTCCCGCTGGAGCTCGGTGGCGACGGTGCCACGATCCGCGAGTTGGCCGGCCTGCAGCGGACGCTCGGCCACTACTGCGGAGCGACCGCGCTCGCCAGTGCCATGCATCAGCACGTCACGTGCTTCACCGCGTGGCGATATCGGCGAGGGATGCCGGGGGCCGAGGCGACGCTGCGCCGCATCGCTGACGAGCAGATCGTGCTCGTCTCCACCGGCGGAGGCGACTTCACCCACCCTGCCGGAGAGGCGATCGCCGTCGACGGCGGTTACCGCGTCAGCGGCAGGAAGCGCTTCGTCAGCCAGTCCACGGGCGGCACGGTGATGTCGACGATGTTCCCCTTCTCCGACCCGGACCGCGGAATGCGCGTGCTGAACATGGCCGTCCCGCTCGCGGCAGAGGGTGTCTCGGTCGCCGACAACTGGGACGTCTTGGGTATGCGCGGCACGGCGAGTGACGATGTCGTGCTGACGGACGTCTTCGTGCCGCAGGAGCGTGTGCTCGCCGACCGACCATACGGGGTCATCGATCCGCCGCTTCAGGTGATCGCGAGCATCGGCTTCTCGATCATCTCCGGCGCCTACCTCGGAGTGGCCGAAGCCGCCTACGCGGAGGCCCTGAAGGCCGCGGCGCGGCATCCCGACGACCCATCAGCGCAGCGGACGATCGGTCTGATGCGCAACAAACTGCGGGTGGCATCGTGGGCTCTGGACGGTGCGCTGACAATCCTCGGAGATGATCCGACACCGTCGTACGAGGGCTTCCTGGCCGTCATGGCAGCCAAGGCCGAGGTTGCGCGTGCCGGGGTCGAGGTGTGCGATCTCGCGATGCAGGTCGCCGGCGGCGGCGCGTTCTTCAAGGGGTCGATCATCGAGCGCTGCTATCGCGACATCCGGGCAGCGGCCTTCCACCCGCTGACGCCGGAAGCGACGCTGCTCGCCGCGGGCAAGGACGCGCTGGGAGTGTCAGCGGACTGACGGCACCGCGGGCTGGGCGGTCCGCGGGCCGAGCGGACGCGACCTTCGGCGAGTAGCGTCGAGGCATCCTGTCGACGGAGGGAATTCCATGACCGGACGACTCGAGCACCTGCTGGGCATCTCCGAGCCGATCGTGCTCGGACCATTCGGCGGAGCCTCGTCGCTCGAGCTCACCGCCCTCGTCAGCGAGGCCGGCGGACTCGGGTCATACGGTCTCTACGGCTACAGCGGAGAGCGCATCCACAAGACGATCACGGCCCTTCGCGCCCGCACGCCGAGACCATTCGCGGTGAACCTCTGGCTTCCGACGGGCGACGAGGTGGTGCCGGCAGACGTCGACCTCGCGCCGTACTTCGATGCGCTCGCCCCGCTGTACACGGCGGCGGGTGTCTCGGCGCCGGAGCCGCCCGATGCGTTCCTGCCGGCAATCGACGAGCAGCTGAGCGCCGTCATGACCGCCGCACCGGCTGTGCTGAGCGTCGTATTCGGCGTGCCTCCGGCCGCCGTGATCGCCGAGGCTCACGACCGGGGCATCCTGGTCGTCGGCACCGCCACGACCGTCGCCGAAGCCGTGGCTCTGGACGAGGCCGGGGTCGACGCCATCGTCGCGAGCGGCGCCGAGGCGGCCGGCCATCGGGTGTCATTCCTGGATGCTGCGGAGCGGTCGCTCGTCGGCGCTTTCTCGCTCGTGCCGCAGGTGGTCGATGCCGTTCGTGCACCGGTGATCGCCGCAGGCGGGATCGCAGACCGGCGCGGGGTCGCGGCGGCACTCGCGCTCGGCGCGTCCGGCGTCCAGGTGGGCACGGCGTTCCTCCGAACCCGTCAGTCGGTCGTGCCGGACGCGCACCGCCACGCCATCGCCGCGGCGGTCGACACCGGCACCGTGCTGACACGGGCGATGAGCGGGCGCATGGCCCGCGGCATCCCGAACCGCGCGATGCGGACGATAGAGGCGAGCGGCCTCATCGCACCGTTTCCGGCCCAGAACTGGCTCACCGGGATGTTCCGAGCCGAAGCCGCGCGGAGGGACGACGGCGAGCTGCTCTCGCTGTGGGCGGGGCAGTCCGCCGCGCTCGCGACCCACGACGACGCGCACGAGGTCTACCGAGAGCTGCAGCTGGGCCTCCCTCACTGATCCACCCCGCCGACGGGTGCGGAGGATCAGGCCGTGTTCCGCACCTCGAACCCGCGCGCGCCGGTGGGCGCGGCATCCGTCACCGTCGCCGCTGCCACCCGTGAGCCGGGAGGCCCTTCCGCCATCCACGCGAGCACCTCGTCGACCTGCTCATCGGTGCCCTCGATCTCTGCTTCGACGGTGAGGTCACGGCGATTGCGCACCCAGCCCGCGACACCGACCTCGCGGGCGACGAGACGCATCGTGTACCGATAGCCGACACCCTGGACGTCGCCTGAGACGGTCACGTGCACGCGGCGCATGCCTCCATCGTGCCGCCTCCGGGGTGTCGAGCGGTACGACCGCGGTGACAGGATGTCGGCATGGGAACCGTCGACGACTATCTGTCCGGGCTCGCCGAGGCAGACCGAGGTGCGATCGCGCACATCTACGCGATCGCGCGCGACGAGGTGCCGGAGGCCGAGCAGGGCCTCGGATACGGGATGCCGGCCCTCGTGTACCGCGGAAAGCCGCTGCTGTCGGTCAAGCGGACGCAGAAGCACATCGGCATCTACCCGTTCAGCCCCGCCGCGGTCACGGCGGTCGCGGACGCGGTGACGGAAGTTGCGAACACGGGGCTCGACAAGGGCACGATCCGATTCCAGCCGACCGACCCGCTGCCCGACGATCTCATCCGCGCACTCGTCACCTCCCGCAAGCAGCAGATCGAAGGCTGAACGCGCCGCCGTGAGCACGCGGCAGGCGGTCAATGCGGCAGCACGAGCCCGATTCCCATGACGATCATGACGACGGCGATGACGGCGTCGAGGATGCGCCATGCCCGGGGAGTCGAGAGCCAGCGGCCCAGGTAGCGCGCTCCGAACGCGAGGCCGAAGAACCACACGATGCTCGCGATGACCGCGCCGGCGGCGAACACCCAGCGCTGGTCGCCGTGCGAGTTGGCGACGGTTCCGAGCAGGAACACGGTGTCGAGGTACACGTGCGGGTTCAGCCACGTCAGGGCGAGGCATGTGAGCATCACAGGGACGAGCCGCGTCTGCGTGACAGCCGGGGCCTGCGCCACGGCCTTCGTCGCCAGTCCTGAGGGTTCGGTCGCCTCAGGCGCAGGGAACGACCCGTCCACCGGGTCTGCCGTCTGCAGACCCTTGCCGTTCGGCCGCCAGGCACGGCGTGCGGCGAGGATGCCGTATCCCACGAGGAACGCCGCGCCGGCCCAGCGCGCGACATCGATGAGCCACGGGACCGCCTGCAGCACGAAGCCGATGCCCGACACGCCGAGGACGATCAGAAGCGCGTCCGACAGCGCGCAGATCGCGGCGACGACGAGAACGTGCTCGCGGCGCAGCCCCTGCCGCAGCACGAAAAGGTTCTGCGCGCCGATCGCGACGATCAGTGAGAAGCCGAGACCGAGACCGGCAAGCAGGGGAGTGAGCACGCCTTCACGGTAGGTGCGCGGCATCCCATAGTCCAGCTCACGATTCTTCAGGTGCATTAGCATGGCTGATGATGCGTATTCCTTTCGAGCTCGCCGAGACCGTGGCCGTGGTCGTGGACGAGGGCACGCTGGATGCCGCGGCCCGGCGGCTGCACATCACACCGTCAGCCGTCAGTCAGCGCATCAAGGCGCTCGAGGAGCAGCTCGGCCGCGTGGTGCTGGTGCGCTCCAAGCCCGCCCGGCCGACCGAGGCGGGCGCCGCAATCGTCCGGCTCGCGCGCCAGGCGGCGCTGCTGGAGCACGACGTCATCAGTGCGCTCGGAGCCGACAGCGGTGAGGCCTCGCGCACGACCATTCCGCTCGCCGTCAACGCGGACTCGCTGGCGACGTGGTTCCTCCCACCTCTCGCGAGACTCTCGGAGCGGCATCCCGTCGTGTTCGAGGTGCATCGCGACGATCAGGACTTCACCGCCGGACTGCTCGAGTCGGGCACCGTGATGGGCGCGGTGACGTCGCGGGCGACGCCGGTGGCCGGATGCCGCGCCAGCACGCTGGGGGCGATGCGCTACGAGGCGGTCGCCACCCCGGCGTTCGTCGCCAGGTGGTTCGGGGACGGCCTCGACGCCGAGTCACTGGGCCGTGCCCCCGTGCTCGACTTCGACCGACGGGACGACCTCCAGACCCGTTGGCTGCGCGACTCGGGTGCGGATCCGGCCCGTCCGCCGCGGCACTACGTGCCCGCGTCGAACGACTTCGCGACGGCCGTGCAGCTCGGCCTGGGGTGGGCACTCCTGCCGACGTTCCAATCGGACGAGCCCCTTGCCCGCGGTGAGCTGGTCGCGGTGGGCGGCGATCCCGTCGATGTACCGCTGTACTGGCAGCAGTGGAATCTGCGGTCGGAGCTGCTCGACGCCGTGGCCGACGAGATCGTCGCCGAAGGACGCCGGGTGCTGGCGCCCGTCGATGTCATCAGTCGTCGCTGACTCGCAAGACGATCTTTCCGCGGGTGTGGCCCTGTTCGAGCGCGGTGTGAGCGTCTGCGGCGTCCTGGAGGTCGAACACCTTGTCGATGTACACCTGCACCGCGCCCGAGTCGAGCAGTCGACCGACCGTGGCCAGGGCGGCGCCATCCGGGATGACCTTGAAACCGGTTGCGCGAGCCCCGACCGAAGCCGCTGCCTGCCCATAGCCCGGCCATCCGCCCGTCGGCACGAGAACGTACAGGCCGCCGCGGCGCAACACTCCCAGCGAGCGCGAGCCGGTGTGATCGTACTCTTCGCCCACCAGGTCGATGACGACGTCGACGTCGCTGACGACATCCTCGAACCGCGTCGTGGTGTGATCGATGACGACCGACGCGCCGAGCTCCCGCAGCCACGGACCGTTGCGGCCGGACGCGGTCGCGGTCACGTGCGCACCGAAGTAGGCCGCGAACTGCACGGCGAAGTGACCCACGCCACCGCTCCCGGCATGGATGAGGATGCGCTGACCCTCGTGCGCGTGCGCGGTCTCGACGACGAGTCCCCACGCGGTCAGCGCCGCGAGCGGGACGCCCGCCGCCTCGACGTGCGACAGCGAGGTCGGCTTGCGCGCGACCGAGAGCGACGGCACAAGGGCGTACTCCGCATACGTGCCCCCCGATCGCGGGAAGGCGGCCATGCCGAAGACGGCGGTTCCCGGTGGGAAGGGATGGGTCTCGTACGGGGCGCGCACCACGATGCCGCTGAAGTCGAAGCCGAGCACCGCGGGGTAATCGGCGATCGCCGCCGACACCCCCGATCCGGCGCGCGTCTTGGCATCGATCGGATTGACCCCTGCCGCGACGACGCGGACGAGGAGCTCGCTCAGCACGGGGCTGGGTGTCGCGACGGTGGCCTCGCGCAGCGCACTCGGGTCGCCGGTGGCTTCGATCACGGCTGCGCGCATCGTGACAGGGGGGTCGGCAACCGGAGAGAGCTCTATCTCTGGTGCCGTGGAGTTTCGCAGCGGCCGGAATCTCATCGGTCGCTCCTTCCGCATCGGTGTCGCCGTCGGCACCACGTGCTGCCTGATGAGCACAGTCAACCGCGCCAATGTCTCGCCCGTGTTACGCGGTTGCTACCAGACCGCTAATCCTCGCGGCCGGACGTCATGCGAATCGACTCTGAAGGGAGGCTCGTCAGGGCACGGTTCCGGCCGAGAGCGCACGAAGCAGCCGCGCGAGATCATCGATCTCTTCGATCGGCCATTCGTTCAGAGCCGTGAGCAGCGAAGAGTCGGAGGGATGGCGCGCGGCGGCGAGGCGCTCGAGACCTTCGGCGGTCGGCGAGAGCAGACTCGAGCGGCCGTCCTCGGGATCGGGCGCTCGCTGCACGAGACCGAGGTGCTCGAGTTCTCGCACGGTGCGGCTGAGCTGGCCCTTGTCCATCATGAGCGAATCGGCGAGCGTCGAGATCGTCACGCTCTCTTTGCGCACGATGGTCGTGAAGACCTTGTACGCGCCGGGAAGGAGACCTGGGCTGAGGCGTTCGGCGTTCGCCGCGAGAACCCGCCGGAATTGATTGATGAGTTCACCGACCTCGCTCTCGAGGGCCCGCACCGCACGGGTGCGGGCCTCGAGATCCGGCGACTCGGTCATCATCGACGACATTATCGGCCGGCGGATGCCTCAGCAGGCGCCACGGAGCGCTCGGTGGCGTCCTCGTCGGCGGGTGCGGCGACATCCTGATCAGAGGACTCGGCGGCGTTCTCGTCTGCCGAGGCGGCGACATCCATCCCCTCGGGAACGGACACTGTGGCCAGGTCCGCTTCGCTGGCCTGGATGCGCTCGCTGGTGGTCATGCGCGTGAGCGGCTTGTTCGGCAGGAAGATGATCGCGATGAGGCTCAGGATCGCGAACGGCACCGCGATGAGGAACGACTGCGAGATGCCCTGCGCGTAGATGTCCTCGAAGATCACCCGGACGACAGGCGGCATCGTCGAGACCTGCGGCAAAGTGCCGCTCTGGATCTGCGCCGCGATGTCGGCGCCCTTCGCACCCAGGCTCACGATGGCCGCGGTCAGCTGATCCTTCGCCCCCGCCATGAGATCGGTGACGCTCGCCGCGAGCGCAGCGCCCATGAACGAAACGCCGATCGTGCCGCCGAGGCTGCGGAAGAACGTCACTCCCGAGCTCGCGACACCGATCTCGGTCGGCTTGGAGGTGTTCTGAACCACGAGCACGAGGTTCTGCATCGTCATGCCGACGCCCGCGCCGAGCAGGAACATGTACAGCGAGACGAGGGCGAAGTTCGTGTCGTAGTGGATCGTCGACAGCAGGTACGAGCCGGCGATGAGCGAGACCGAGCCGACGATGAGGTACGGCTTCCACTGTCCGAACCGGGTGACCAGCGCGCCGACGCCGATCGACGAGACCAGCAGGCCCGCGATCATGGGGATCGTCATGAGGCCCGCCTCGGTCGGCGTGGCGCCGCGTGCGAGCTGCATGTACTGGCTGAGGAACACGGATGCGCCGAACATCGCGATGCCGGTGGCGATCGACGCGATGACCGCGAGCGTGAAGGTGCGGTTGCGGAACAGCGACAGCGGGATCAGCGGCTCCTTCGAGCGCAGCTCGACGATGATGAACAGCAGCGTCGCGAGGAGTGCGCCACCGACCATGAGGATGGTCTGCATGCTCCACCACTCGAACGAGTCGCCGGCGAGCGTCACCCAGATGAGCAGGAGCGAGACGGCGGTGGAGAGCAGCACGATGCCGAGGTAGTCGATGCGCGCCTTCATCTTGGCGCGGTGAGGCAGGTGCAGGGTGCGCTGGATGATGATGAGCGCAGCGATTGCGAACGGCAGTGCGACGTAGAAGTTCCAGCGCCAGCCCAGCGTGTCGGTGATGACGCCACCGAGCAGCGGGCCGCCGATCGTCGCCAGCGCCATCACTCCGCCGAACAGGCCCATGTACTTGCCGCGCTCGCGCGGGCTGATGATGTCAGCCATCAGCACCTGGCTGAGGGCCGCGAGGCCGCCGGCGCCGATTCCCTGGACGGCACGGAACGCGATGAGCGTCGAGGTGTCCTGCGAGAAGCCCGCGGCCGCGGTCGCGAGCACGAAGATCACGATCGCGACCTGGAACAGCACTTTGCGGTTGAACAGGTCGGCGA
Source organism: Microbacterium pumilum (assembly GCF_039530225.1). Lineage (NCBI taxonomy): Bacteria > Bacillati > Actinomycetota > Actinomycetes > Micrococcales > Microbacteriaceae > Microbacterium > Microbacterium pumilum. Next base: position 3,901,631 of record NZ_BAAAOH010000001.1, on the reverse strand, counting down.
GCTTGCCCCAGATCGGGGTCGAGATGGCCGTGGTGAGCAGCGTCGCGGTGACGACCCACGTGAAGGCGGCCTGGTCGCCGTCGAGGTCATGAATGATGACCGGCAGCGAGGTCGAGACGACCGTCGAGGCCAGCATCGACACGAACATGCCGAGGAGGAGGCCGGAGAGGGAAACGAGCACACGACGGCGGGGCGCCGCCGGAGCGTCCGTCTCCAGTGCGGGGGAAGTGACAGCGGACATGCGGGTCCTTCGGATGGTGATGAGCGGGAGGCGCGGCGACGATGGCGCAAGATGGTTGACGATCGTCAACAGTTGAGATTAGTCAACTATATAGTCAATCGTTGACGTTCGTCAACTATTCCCCAGGGGCTCAGTCGGCGAGAGCGAGCGCGCGGAAGGGCTGCCGCGGCACTTCGACCGGCTCGGGTGCCTCGGCGAGCGGACGGCCGACGAGATGCCGGCGGTGCAGCTCGTCGATCAGTGCCGTTGCGAGGCGCACGAGCTTGGCGATCTCGGCCTCGTCGCGATCGACCCATGCGCATCGGGGCTCATCGTCCACCGGGACGAATGCGTCGTGCTCCTCCCACGCGATGAGCGTGCGCTCGGCGCCCAGCACATGCTGCTGCCACCAGACCTGCCGCAGATAGGAGCGCGGGATGCTGCTCCAGGACTTGTTCGTGGTCTTTATCTCGCACAGCTGGATGCGGCCGGCGCTGTCGACGGCGATGCCGTCGGGAGTGGCGAGGTGCCGTTTCTCGACGACCGCGTGGAAGAGTGCGGAAGAAGGCTGGATGCCGTGGGTCGCGGCGACCCACGCCGCGATCTCGGGTTCGCGAAGGCGACCGTGAGCGGTGTAGGCGTTCCCCGAGAATCCCGATCCCATGAGTTTGGCGTCGGCGGCTCGCGGGATGGATCGGTCTGACGTGAGGGATGCGACATCCGTCGCCGTGATGCCTCGGGAGCGAGCCCGCACCCAAGCCACGCGGTCGCGTGAGTCCGCAACGATGCGGGCGGCGAGTTCCGGTGTCACGTTTCGAGGCTAACCCTGCGCCGCGACATCCGCGCCCGCGACACTGTGGTTGCGGCATCCGGTGGTCGCGCGAGCCCTTTGTCGGGTGTCGTTCCCGTGCTGGCTCACCGAGCCCGCACGCGAGGTACGCCCGATGCGTGGCCGCTCGGCGAGCCAGCACGGGAATGTTTCGCGCAGCGCCACTGATCCCTCCACAGCCGCACAATCCGGCGCGTAGTCAACAGACGGCTGCCGGCCGTCCCGACGCGGGACGGAGGTCGGGAGGATGTCGGGATGTCGGACACGATCGTGAGACTGGACTCGCTATTGCGCTCCTTCGAGTCCATGGCCCTTGAAGGCTGGACAACGCGTCAGCTCGGTTCCGCGTGCGAGCGCGGAGAGCTGCGGCGCGTCCGGCGGGGGTGGTACATCCGAGCTTCTGAGTGGGACTCGATGCGGCCCGAAACTCGCCATCTGATCCATCTCACCGCGGTCACTCGGGACGCCCGCGATGAACGGCCCATCGTGTCCCACCTCTCGGCTGCAGCGGTCCACGGACTTCCGCTCTATCGAACGACACCGTCTCGTGTGCACATCACGGTGCCGTTGCCTGGCAAGCAC